>JAFRZL010000011.1 GCA_017442535.1 Bacillota bacterium
CCACTTCTACAACTACCAGCGTATCCAACTCAAAACAAAACTGACACCGATGGAGTATCGGCGCCAGTTCGTCGCTTGAAAACCTAATTATGTGTCATAGAGAGGTTCTTTTGTGCTGTCCGCACAAAATGGTTCACTTCAATTGAAGCGGTTTTTTTGGATTTTGGCCTTGACAAAAAGGGTGGTTTCGATTATAGTGTTAGCATAAATGGGCAGGGAGGAGTACGCGGTACGGCCATGCAGAGAGAGGGAGCTTTGGTGTGATTCCCTTATGGTACGGCAGCGGAAGGTCGCCTTGCATTCACCAGCCCGGGGGAGGGCCGCCATGCGGTCATGTAGTTCGGGCCGAGGCCGCCGCGTTAAGGCGAGGATAAGTATAATGTAAGGTGGTACCGCGATCACGCCCTTATTGCGAGGGGCGTTTTTTTATGCGTTTCTGAAATGGCCTGAACTTGCATAACGCGCGCAGCCTTACACGTACACATTAACAGGAGGAATAAAATGACAAGAGAACTGGCCAGCAAGTATGATCCGAAGGAAGTGGAGGACCGTTTGTACCGCAAATGGGAAGAAAACGGTTATTTTAAGGCGGGTGAAGACCCCGATAAGCCGAATTACTGTATCGTCATCCCGCCCCCCAATGTGACCGGACAGCTGCACATGGGTCATGCGCTGGATAATACGCTGCAGGATATTCTGATCCGCACCAAGCGGATGCAGGGATATAACGTGCTTTGGCAGCCGGGGACGGATCACGCGAGCATCGCGACCGAAGTCAAGCTGGTGGAACAGCTGGCGCAGGAAGGCCTGACCAAGGAGCAGATCGGGCGCGAGGCGTTTATGGAGCGCGCCTGGGCCTGGAAGGATCGCTATTCCAACCGGATCATCAGCCAGCTTAAAAAGCTCGGTTCGTCCTGCGACTGGAGCCGCACGCGCTTCACGATGGATGAAGGGCTCTCGCAGGCGGTGGAGAAGGTCTTTATCTACCTTTACAACAAGGGCCTGATCTATAAGAGTGCCAAGATCATCAACTGGTGCCCGGAGTGCAAGACCTCGATTTCGGATGCCGAAGTGGAATACGAGGACCAGCAGGGCTTTTTCTGGCATATCCGCTATCCCTATGAGGACGGCAGCGGTTATATCGAGGTAGCGACGACCCGCCCTGAGACGATGCTCGGCGATACGGCAGTGGCCGTCAATCCGGAGGATGAGCGCTATTCAGACTGTGTAGGCAAGATGCTGATCCTGCCTCTGGTGGGACGCAGAATCCCCGTGATCGCGGACAGCTATGTCGATAAGGAGTTCGGGACCGGCGCGGTGAAGATCACGCCTGCCCATGACCCGAACGATTTTGAAGTGGGTCTGCGTCATGACCTGGAGCAGATCTGCATCATGAATGATGACGGTACGATCAGCCGGGCCGGCGGCAAGTACGCGGGTATGGACCGCTACGAAGCGCGCAAACAGATCGTGAAGGATCTGGAAGAGCAGGGCTTCCTCGTGTCGATCGAGCCGCATCAGCATAATGTCGGGACACATGACCGCTGCCATACGACTGTGGAACCGATGGTGAAGCCGCAGTGGTTCGTACGGATGGCCGACCTTGCCAAGCCCGCCGTCGAAGCGGTCAAAACCGGCGAACTGCGCTTTGTGCCTGACCGCTACAGCAAGATCTATCTGCATTGGATGGAGAATATCCGCGACTGGTGCATCTCGCGTCAGCTCTGGTGGGGACACCGGATCCCGGCTTTCTACTGTGAGGACTGCGGTGAGATGGTGGTGGCGCACGAAGCGCCCGAGACCTGCCCGAAGTGCGGCGGCACGCATTTCCATCAGGATGAGGACTGCCTGGATACGTGGTTTTCTTCGGCGCTCTGGCCTTTCTCGACGCTCGGATGGCCGGAAGAGACCGAGATCTTCAAGCGGTATTATCCGAATAATGTGCTGGTCACCGGATACGATATTATCTTCTTCTGGGTGGCAAGAATGGTTTTCTCAGGGCTTGAGTATACCGGCAAGCTCCCGTTTAAGGATGTGCTGATCCACGGGATCGTGCGCGACGACCTGGGCCGCAAGATGAGCAAGAGCCTGGGTAACGGCGTCGATCCGCTTGACGTCATCGATCAGTACGGTGCGGATGCGCTGCGTTTCACGCTGGTGACGGGCAATGCCCCCGGCAACGACATGCGCTATTACAGCGAGCGTGTGGAGGCGAGCCGTAATTTCGCCAATAAAATCTGGAACGCGTCGCGATTCGTGCTGATGAATGTGAAAGAAGAGATCCCGGCGCAGATGGATCCCGAGGAACTGACGCCCGCGGACCGCTGGATCCTGTCCAAATGCAACCAGCTGGCCAAGGACGTGACCGAGGCACTCGACAAATATGAGCTCGGCATCGCTTCCGACGCGGTGCAGACCTTTATCTGGGAGGAATTCTGCGACTGGTACATCGAGATGGTCAAGGCCCGTCTGTATGCCGAGCCGGGTGAAGACCGTACGGCAGCCATGTGGACACTGACAACGGTGCTCTCGAACGCGCTCAAACTCCTGCATCCCTTCATGCCTTTCCTGACGGAGGAACTCTATTCGTATTTCCGCCCGGAGGAAGAGACGATCATGTATGCGGAGTGGCCGAAATACCGTGAAGACTGGAGCTTCCCGGCCGAGACCGAGGAAGTCGAGGCGATGAAGGAGGCGATCCGCGGGATCCGCAATGTGCGTACGCAGATGAATGTGCCGCCCAAGCAGAAGACGCTGGTGACCTTTGTGTCCGACGATGCGCATACTAAGGACATTTTCACGCGTGGAGGGACCTTCCTTGCGCCCCTGGCCTTTGCGAGCGAAGTAAAGGTACAGAGCGGGATGGACGGCATCGGTGAGACCGCGGTTTCGATTCCGCTGCACCGCGCCACGGCCTTTATTCCGCTGGAGCAGCTCGTGGATCTGGATAAGGAGCGTGCGCGTCTCGGCAAAGAGCAGGACCGTCTGGCCAAGGAGATCGCCCGCCTCGGCGGAAAGCTTTCCAATGCGGGGTTCCTGCAGAAGGCGCCTGCGGCTGTTGTCGAAGAAGAGCGCCGCAAGCTCGCCAAATATCAGGAAATGAAGCAGCAGGTGGAAGAGCAGCTGGCCCGTCTGGGATAAGGGAGCGGAGATAAATTGAATTATTCCGAGAGCATAAACTGGATCGAGGGAGTCACAGCCTACGGCCGCAAGGACGGCCTGGTCAATATGTTCCAGCTGATGGAGAGGCTCGGGAACCCTCAGGAGAGGGTCCCGGCCATCCATGTGGCGGGAACGAACGGCAAGGGGACGACCTGTGCGGTGCTGGCCTCGATGCTGCGGGCAAAGGGGCTGAACGTAGGGCTCTACACGTCCCCGCACCTGGTCGACTATACCGAGCGGATCCGGATCAACGGAGAGCCGGTATCCAAGAAGACTTTCGCGGCGCTGGCCACGCGTGTGCGCACGGCCGCGGAAGCGATGCAGCGTGAGGGTCTGCAGTATCCGGCTTTTTTCCAGATCCTGACGGCCATGGCCTTCGTGCATTTCGCAGCACAGGCGCTCGATTTCATGGTCATAGAAGTGGGGATGGGAGGCCGCCTGGATGCGACCAATATCCTGCGTCAGCCGGTGGCAAGCGTCATTACCTCCATCAGCCTGGATCATACCAAGACACTGGGTAATACGATTGCCGCCATCGCCGGGGAAAAGGCCGGTATCATCAAACCGGGTGTCCCCGTCGTCGTCTGCCATAATTCAGAAGAAGCCATGCAGGTGTTTCGGGGAAAAGCCGCGGAGTGCGGCGCTCCCCTGTATTCCGCCGACGATCTGGATTACCGGATCCTGCAGAATACCGAGACAGGGATCCTGCTTGAGAGCGGCGGAAGCGAATTCCGGATGCCGCTTGCGGGGAATTACCAGGTCCAGAATCTGAAGACCGCCCTGACAGCGGCCCGCCGCGTCCTTGCGCCCGCGATCGGCCTGACCGAGCAGGAGATGATGCGGGGCGTGGCTGAGACCCGGTGGGAAGGCCGCATGCAGTGGCTGACTTATCTGGACCGCAGAATCCTGGTCGAGGGTGCGCATAATCAGGAAGGTGCGGAAGGCCTGGGACAGTGGATGCGTGAGCATCTCGCGGACCGGGACATTACACTTGTCTTCAGCGCGCTGCGCAAAAAAGATGTCAGCGCGATCCTGAGCGGTCTGCTGACGCGGACCCCGGTGAAGCGCGTCATTTTCTCGCCGCTCCGTTACGAGGGCGGCATGACGATGGAGGAATTCATAACCATGCTGCCGGCAGGTTCGCCCGATGTGACCGCTGCCCGCGGGATCCGCGACGCACTCCGCAAAGCGGCCCGGCTGACCGATCCGGAGGGCGTGATCGTCTGCGCGGGATCATTATATCTGGCGGGGGAAGTCCTCGCCGTGGTCTGACTTGAGGAACCCGTTGGTTCCGGGAGGTTTATCGATGTTGGATTTTATGGAAGAGCTTAAGAAGTTCAAGCCGAGCCCCGAGACGGGAAACGCCGGCCCCGAGCTGAGCGGCAGGGTCATGCCTGATCTGCAGCAGCTTCTGATGATGCTGCAGAAAAATCAGGAAACCAAGCCCGCTTCGGAGCAGTTTGACCAGCTGGGTCTGGAGGATGTGCAATGAAATGCCCTTTTTGCGGCCGGGATACCCAGGAGCGGATATGCCCCGGATGCGGACAGCGTCTGGAGGGATTTTACGCTCTGTCGGCGATGGCGGTCAGGCTGTATAATGAAGGGCTTGCCTTTGCCCGCGAATTCCGCCTGGAGCATGCCCGTGAAAAGCTGGAACTGGCAATCCAGTATGACGCCTCTCTCGTCGCGGCGCACAATCTGCTGGGCCTGATCTATGATCAGGTGGGCGAGATCGGTCTCGCGGCGGCCCAGTGGGAAGTCAGTGCGGGGCTGGATCCGGAACCCTCATCCAATCCGGGTGTGGAGTATCTGCGCCGTGTCAGGCGCAGCGCCGCGGCTGAACAGATGCGGGAAGGCATCCGGCATTATAATCAGGCCCTGATTCAGCTGGGGACTGATCAGCAGGACAGCGGCCTCCTTCATCTGAAGAAAGCTGTTCAGCAGAACAGCCACCTGGTCAAGGCCAGGGAGCTGCTGGCCGTTTATTTCATGTCTCAGAAGGACCTGATCCGTGCGCAGCAGATGCTGGAAAGTATCGCGGCAATCAATCCTGAGGAGCCCGAACTGCCTCATCTGCAGCGACTTCTGACGGAAGTCCGTTCGGAAGCGTCGCGCCTTAGGACCCCCGGCTATGTGGAGGACAATGCGGTGGAACTTGCTATGCCCGGCGCTGAGGCCGAGGAGCTCGGCGAGGCCGGCGCCGCAGGCCAGATCATGGGCCAGAGGCGTTCGCTCATGACGGCGCTCCGCCAGAATCAGACGCTTACACAGATGCTGCTTTTTATCGCGGGGATCGCGATCGGGCTGCTTTTTATGCGCTTCCTGATTCTGCCGCAGCAGACGCTTGACATGCGCCATCAGGTGACGGATCTGGAATACCGGATGAACCTGCTGCAGGAGGAACGCGACAGCACATCCGCCTCGCTGGAGGATATCCAGAAAGAGCTTGCGGCGCTCACAGCCTCGTATTCCGGCCTGCGTGAGGAATATGCGGATTATTCCGCCAACACCTCCGCCCTGCTGCGCGCCGTCTCCTACTATCAGCAGGGGAACCGCGCGCTGATCCGGGAGGAGCTCGGCAAAGTCCGCACCGATATTCTGACCGTGGAGCAGCGCGTCATCTATGACTGGCTGAATACTTCGCTGCAGCAGAACACCGCCCAGAACGGGGGACGTTAAGTGGGAAAAAGCGCGACAAGATATACGCCTTTTATTCAGCACTCTGCGAGGAGCTGGTCCATGCCGGATTATAAAAGATAATAAAACGGATTGCCAATCACCAGGCAATCCGTTTTTTATGCGCGTTTTCACGTTATTCCGCAAATTTGAAGATGATTCCGACGACGGCGGAAGCGGCCAGAAAGACGATGGGATGGAGTTTACTGATCTTTTTCAGCACTATATTATTCTTGAATTTACCGAGAGTGCCCAGATTCATCAGCAGCCAGAGGACCACCGCCAGGATCACGGCGTGCCAGCGGACGGCCCCGAACTGAGCCAGGAATCCCTCACCGGTACCTTTGGTGAAGAGGGCGATGACCATGACGCTGAAGCATGCGGCGGCGATCAGGCCGGTGGACGCGGGACGCAGCCCGTAGAAGGCCGCCTGTACATAGCGGTTGCTCTGGAACTTCTTTAGAATACGGGCTACAATGAGGATGACGATGATGGAGGGCGTGACCAGACCGAGCGTTGAACACACCGCCCCGGGAACTCCTTTGGTCAAGAACCCCGCATAGGTGGCCATATTGATGCCGATCGGGCCGGGCGTACATTCGGATACCGCGATCATATCCGCCAGCTGCGCTTCACTGAACCAGCCGGTGGATGCGGAGATTTCCTGCAGGAAGGGCAGGGTGGCCAGGCCGCCGCCGATGGCGAAAAGGCCCGCCTTAAAGAATTCCCAGAACAGACGAAGGTAGATCATGACCGCACCTCCTCTTCTTCTTGCTCAGTGGAGCCGGCCTGATCCTTGTGAATCAGCACCTTGGCGACGATTCCGATAATGCCTGCCGCCACGACAAAAACGATGGGTGATACATCCAGAATCACCGCTCCGGCCAGAACGAGCAGACAGATGATCAGTGTCAGGGTATCCTTGACGGAGCTCTTGGACAGCTTGATGACCGCGTTCAGGATCAGGACAAAAACACATACACGGATGCCGGCGAAAGCGTTGCGCACCACGGCCAGTTCGGCAAAATTCGAGATAAAGGCCGTGATGACCGAGATAATGACGAGTGACGGAAAAACAATGCCAAGCGTTGCGGCAATGCCTCCGGCAACGCCCCGCTGCTTATTCCCGATAAATGTGGCCGTGTTGACGGCGATAATGCCGGGCGTACATTGCCCGATCGCATAATAATCTGTCAGCTCTTCATTGGTCACCCAGTGGCGTTTTTCGACGACTTCCCGCTGCAGAATCGGCAGCATGGCATATCCTCCGCCAAATGTGACAGCCCCCATCCTGGCGAAGGTCAGGAACAGATCCAACAATTCTTTCATGATATCATTCTCCTCTTTTTTAATACTTCCACATCATATTACATAATAAGGAATACGTCAAGGGATCGGCAGACTGAGCGCTCAGACCCTCCCCATGAACAGAGCGGGGCGCGCACAGGTGGAAGGCACGGGGACAAAAACGCCTTCAAGGCTGCTTTTTTCCATGCATTCCAGAATATCCAGCACATGATAGGCCATTTCTTTACTTGCCCGGTTCGGCCGGCCTTCACATAGCGCCGCGGCCATTTCTGCTGCGCCAAGCCCGCGGGAGTTATCCGGATAGGCGCCCGCCGGCTCCAGAACGACGGGAGCGGGATCCCTGTCCTCCGAGACCGGAAGCAGCGTTACCGGATCGCCGAAACGGTTGGCATTTCCGAGCAGCAGGATCCCTTTTGTGCCGTAAAGGACGAAATCCGCCCGGTCCCGCATCAGGGTTTCGTGGTTCTGGTGGATGGAGCCGATGATGCCGTTTTCGAGCTCCAGCACGGCTGCGGCCACGCTCTCATTGGGAGTTTCGATCTCCGTACCGAAACCGTCGGAGCCGGGGAGTGTGTTGATCCTGCGTGGCACTGGATTACGCACCAGCGCGGATACGCGGGCCGCGGGGCCGAGGAGCGAGATCAGCGCCGTCAGATAATAAACCAGATAATCCCGCAGCACACCGGCGCCGGGCAGACGAAGGAAAGGAAAACGGGCCGTCAGGTAGTCGTTATTGCGGTTGATCGAAAGGCTGAAAGAATGGATGTCGCCGATCAGTCCGTCGTCGATCGCCTTGCGGGCAGTCTGAAATCCGGTGCCCATAAAGGTGTCCGGGGCTGAACCCAGATACAGCCCCTGCTCGTCGGCGATTTCCAGCAGCTCGCGGGCCTGCCCGGTGGTCTCGGTCATGGTTTTCTCGGTATAAACATGCTTGCCGGCTTCCAGAGCCTGCCTGATCAGGGAGTAGTGGGTGTCCACCGGCGTCAGGATGACCATCATCTGAATGGCGGGATCCGCCAGCATTTCCTCAAAGGTGCAGGCCCGGAGGCCGTATTTTACTGCTTTGATCCGGGCCCGTTCCAGGTGTCTGGCGCAGACGGCCACGGGATTCAGGCCTTTGAACATTCCGGAAAGATTGGTCAGATAGATGTCGCTGATGGCGCCCGCGCCGACAACACCTACGTTCAGTACTGGCTGCATATCGGAGTCCTCCTGTTCGTTATTGATGATCCGGCTCATACGGGGTTAAGCTCACAGGCCCCAGCAGGCCGCTTACCACATAGCGGCGGTCATTGACATATCTGGACGGCCGGTAGGTGCGGTGATTGCCCGCGAGAGCCCTCTCCAGACACTGCCGTTCGGCTTCCGTACTGCCCAGCAGACGGTTGACGCCGGTATTCAACACCCGCACCACGAGCTGATGAACGCCCTTTGTCAAGGTTGCGTCAAACTGGTACGGAGCAAAAGGCACCTTGTATTCGGCTCCGTCGATTTCGGCTACGGCGCTGTAGCAAACCTGCCCCAGTGAAATACGGTACAGGCCGTCCGACGGCACTTCAAAGGCAGCCCGATAGGTGACGAATCCGGTATAGGAAGGATCCATGAAGCTCCGCCAGTCCCGCAGATCTTCGCCGAGATCCAGTTCGCCATCGGGAGTCGTGACGGTCCAGCCGCGGATGGGGAGGCTTTTGCAGGCCAATCTGCGCGGCTGCCTGCCGGATGTACCACGGCGGAAGATCCTCAGCTGCATGGGTTCAAAATGGCTGATGTCTTCCACAGCATACCAGGCATCCTCCTCATGGCAGTATTCGGCAAGTGCTCCTGTGCCGGGAATCGTTACAGAACCATCGTAGGGGAAGCGGTCTTCATTCAGGACCAGCCAGATCCGTCCCTCCGCACTGTCACGTACGGCTACGGTAAGTCTGCCGGGGATGCTGAGGCCGATCTCCGGGGACAGAACCGCGGGCAGATCTTCCGGACCGGTCACGATTTCCGCGATCCCGAGCAGCTCATACGGGACGGTGCAGACACACAGAATCCGTCCGCCCGCCTCATGATAGTCGATGAGTTTGCGGGCCACGGCCGCATCCAGTTTCTCCACAGCGGGGAGCACCACAGCGGTAAGCCTCTGCCCGGAAGGCGTGATAAGGGCACCGCCGCGGATCTCGCAGGCCAGAAGGGCTTCATCCCAGATATAGTCATAGTCATAAGGTGCATAAGCCATGGCTTCAGCAGTCTCATTTACCCATTCCCAGGGCATGTGAAGACTGATCCGGTTGGGCAGCACCGGAGGATAGGCATCGCTGATATCGCCCACCGGCACATACAGTGCGGCGGATGTCCCGAGAGCGTTTTCCGACAGCAGCCGGTTGGTTCGCGCGACCCGCTCATTGATCAGCTTGCCGAAAGTGCGCGAGACCGGATGCCAGGCGGAGATCGGGGACCCGAAGTTCTTCTCGTCAAGCGCGGGATCCGCGATCATCAGATAGAAGCGGTCAATGCCGCGGATCATCTGGTATTCCATGGCCCAGCGCATATAGTCGGGGAACATACACTGCCCGGTCGCGGCAAAGCTTTCACTCAGTGCATGCGCCTTCCCGCCCAGATGTTTGGCGGAGCCGGCGTAGCGCGGGAAATCGGCGAAGTGTCCGGGCCTCAGCTGATCCCAGATGTAGTCGATGCCGGGAGAATCGTTTTTCATGCTGTTCTTAAAGAAGTTGCCGCTGACGGTATCCAGGGAGCGGATGTCATGATCCAGATCCTGATGCCCGACCAGTTCCAGACCGTGTTCGTGGCACCAATCGGCCAGCTGCCCGTAAAAAGCCTCCGCCATTCTGGTCGTGCAGACATCGCGCCAATCGTGCTCGGCCTGTTTGTCCACCCCGGCTACCATGGGAGCGAGGCGCGGCATAATATCGTAGTGTTTGGTTCGCAGGAATTCCTCCGGCAGATCATAGGTATAGGGGTGAGGGTACAGCATGAAAGGCTCATCGTAGAAGAAGCCCCGGATGGACCGCCCGAAGAGCTCGGGCATCTCACGGGCATAGCGTTCGTGCATCATATCGAGATATCTTCTCGTTGCCTGAAAACTCAGCGTATCCAGATTGCTCTGCCGGTCGTCCGTAGGATCCGGAACATAGATGCTGTTGGCCTGGTGAGCGCCATAGGCATAGCAGACCACGCAGAAACGCTCCCGCCGGTGCGAAGCGGTATAGGCGAGCCGCCCGTCCCCGTCCGGGAAAACACGCACGGGCTCACCCGAAGGCCTCGCGAAAGCATCCCTCAGCACCGGCCAGGCGGAAGCCGCTACAAAATGCGCCGGCACACTGATGGACACAGATTCCCCTTCCTGCAGGAAATAATCTGCCGCCAGATACAGACTTTTACAGCGGTACTCCGGATGGCCCTCCAGGGTCTTGCCTGCCGCGGTCCCGGAAGGGTAGCCCCACTCATCGAAAATCCAGACATCCAGCCCCGCTTCTTCCGCCTCGCGGGCAGCGGTATGCAGCCCGTGCATAAAGCCGGCAGCCCACCCTTCAATATCATTGGTCGGCGGATAGGCCTTGCCCTCTGCGGAAAAACCCGAGTACCCCATCTCCGCACACCATTTGATAAAAGCATGCATCTGCTCATCCGTGTAAGTATTGGCAAAGCCGGTGTGCACAATGGGTGCATAACGATTGATCCTGCTCATAACGACCCCTCCTTCGATATATTTATGTTCTTGTTGATGTTATTATAACATAGACATCTTTAAATAAACAGCCCGAAAACGGACTTTAGCAAAAAGAAAAACAGGCGCCGCAATGGGCGCCTGTCAGATTTTGAATCATTCCGGAGAAAAGCGGAGGAGAAGTGATTATTCCGCTTCCTCTGCCTTGTGAGCAGCGATGACTTTGTCAGCCAGCATTCCGGGAAGCTCGGAATAACGCTCAAAGCGCATTGTGAAGCTGCCGCGGGCCTGGGTCATAGCTCTGAGAACGACCGCGTAGTCGAACATCTCTGCCTGAGGAACCTCAGCGATCAGGGTCTGCGTATCGTCGGCATTGGGATCCAGACCGAGGATCATGCCGCGGCGCTTGTTCATATCACCCATAACATCACCGGTGTTAGCGTTGGGAACATTGATTTCTACATGCATAATGGGCTCGAGCAGGCAGGGCTTGGCTGCCGGAATACCCTTCTTAAATGCCAGCGAAGCAGCCAGCTTGAAGGACATTTCATCAGAGTCTACAGAGTGGGAGGAACCATAGTACAGCGTGGCCTTGATATTCTGGCACTTGCAGCCCGCAAGAGGACCTCTCTCCATGCACTCGCGCAGACCTTTTTCTACGGCAGGAATGAACTGCTTGGGTACGCAGCCGCCTACGGTCTCGTCCACGAATTCAAAGTCTTCTTCCGTCGGAGCGAATTTGATGTAGACATCACCATACTGGCCGGATCCGCCGGTCTGCTTCTTATGCTTGCCCTGGACATCGGAGAATCCCTTAATGGTCTCGCGGTAAGCAACCTTCTGAGGAACGGTATCAACATCAACGCTGTATCTGTCTTTAAGCTTCTGGAGCAGAACGCCGGTCTGGATATCGCCCTGGGTGCCGAGCAGAGACTGAAGGGTCTCGGGATTGCGCTCATAGCTGAAGGAAGGATCTTCTTCTTTAAGCTTGTTGATGCCGGCCGCTACCTTGGCGTCATCGCCCTTGGTCTTGGGCTCGATAGCCGTAAACAGCGTGGGCTGCGGGAAGTCGATCTTCGGAAACTTGACCTGATTGGCCTTATCGCAGAGAGTATCGCCGGTCTGTGTGTACTGAAGCTTGGCAAAAGCCACGATATCGCCGGGCATTACCTGCGGGCACTCACCCTGGGTCTTGCCGCGAAGGAAGAACATGGAGCCGAGCTTCTCATCCTTCTCAGAGTTGGGATTGTAGACGACCATGGCAGGCGTAAGCTTGCCGCGGATGAGCTTTGCGATGGAGATCTTGCCAAGGAAGGGATCCGCGATGGTCTTGAAGACATAGGCGGCAACAGGACCGTCACCGTAAGCAACTTCCTTGCCGTCTTCGGTCTTCATGCTGCCGGCCGGCTTGGGAGCGATCTTGACGAAAGTATCAAGGATCTCCTTGACGCCGGTTCCCTTGACGGCGGAGCAGGTCATAACGGGGAAGATATCTCCGTTTGCAATACCTTTCATAAGGCCGTTATTGAACTCCTCGGGAGTGAATTCCTCACCCTCGAAGTACTTCTCCATCAGCTCTTCGTCCGTCTCCGCGATCGCTTCGGTAAGGGCATCCGTATCATCCAGCGGAACAACGCTGGTCCCGAACTTCTGCTGGAGAGACTGGATAACGTTATCCAGATGGACATTTTCCTTGTCGATCTTGTTGACAACAAAGAATCTGGGAATATTATTGTTCTTGCAAATAGTCCAGGCCTTTTCGGTACCGACCTGAATGCCGGAGAAAGCGTCAACAAAAATCGCGGCGGCTTCCGCAGCCTTAATGGCGGAATTGACCTCTCCTACGAAATCAAATACGCCGGGGGTATCGAGGAAATTGATCTTAGTCTTATCATATTCGACAGGAACGATGGAGGTGTAGATAGAATTACCCTTCTCGATCTCGATCTTATCGAAGTCGGATACTGTGTTTCCGTCCTCAACCTTACCAACCCTGCTGATAGCGCCAGATGCAAGGAGCGCAGCCTCCAGGAATGTGGTCTTTCCGGAGCCGCCATGTCCAAGCAGTACGATGTTTCTGATAGTGTCTGCGTAATAGCCTTTCATACCGTAACTTCCTTTTCAAATGTATTATAAACCTGTCTTGGGCTGGCTAGCCAGCTTAAGTATGATTATACAAGATTTGCGCCGCTTTGTAAAGGTGCTTTTTAGCAGAAATGACCGTTTTTTTCTTCCAATTTGCGGAAATTACGGTCGGGTTCACGATAACGGCGTGGTTTTGACTGCCTGCATACGTAAATATGCCGTTCAGAGCGGATCGTCCGGGATGCCTTCCACAGATGTGCAACCATTGAATTCTGAAAAACGGTTCAGTGTCCCGCAGAGCTGTTCACGGATATCCGCTGCCGGGCTGACGCCGGGCTCAAACCAGATATTTTTGACACGGAGGATATGATTTTTACCATCCGCCACCGTCTCGATCCGTCCGATCAATTGCTCCCCCCAAAGTATCGGCAGAGTATAGTAGCCATACTTCCGCTTGTCGGCAGGTGTATAGATCTCCCAGGAATAGCGGAAGCCCCAAAGCGCGGCGATCATGGCTTTATCCCAAAGCATGGGATCCAAAGGCGCCAGAAATTCCATGCGTGGTTTCCGATCCAGCCTCTCCCGGATGACATCCTGCATCAGAGGATCGTCCTCGCAGCGGTAGTAAAACAGCGTTTTAATACCGTCGATCTGTATCGGCAGGATGGCCCCGGAGGTTTCCAGGGCGGAAAGCACCTGTCTGCGCCGGTCTGCTTTGATATTAATACCCAATAAAGCAGGCGAATTCTTATCCCAGAGCAGGCCCACCGCGCCGATCCTCCGGAGCACACGCCAGCCCAGCAGCTCATTCTCGTCTTCATAAGGAGGCGCCGCCTCCAGTAAAGCCGGATCGAGATACCGCTCGGCCAGATCATAGAATTTGCGGGAACCGTTTTTGTGGTGGATGATGAGAGTCCCGTCGGTATAAAGCTGCTCGAGCACCGAGCGGGCCGCCTTTGACTTTTTATGCCAGTTTCCGCTCCAGTGCATGGAGGAGTGCCAGAAAATCTCTCCTCCGATGGGCAGCGTATCGCCCGAGACCGGACCGTTTGACCGGATATAAGCAAGAGCCTCACGCTCCAGCCCGGCTAACCCGGGAAATCCCTCTCCGTGAATGCGGCTGCGCTCCCTAAACGGGTAAAAATACGGCCAATCCTCCGTGGGCCAGATCGAAAGCTCCTTGTCCACATAGTCCACAAGCAGGCGATCCCGATACAGCAGATCCTCCAGCATCGTCTTACGGAAACCTTCTACGCGGGACTGGAGAGTCAACTCGGCATTTTTACCGCACACATCCACAGGATCATACTGAATGCATCCTGCCTGCCGTATATAGGCATATGCGCCATCCTTGCGCGAGAAACGATAGCTGCCCAGCAAACCCTGTTTGGCAAGAATAAATTGCCGGGCCTGTGTTTTTGTCAGTATAGTCATGGTGTTCCAAATCTCCGTTTTTTGGGAGCGGCTTCTCATAGACATAAGCCGGGCCCGCTATTATTATATCATAACGGCGGCAAAAAAACAGCCCTGTAAAAGGGCTGTTTGAAGTTTCCCGCTAAGCCGTCTGCACCGTCCCCGGCATGTACTTCGGAAGGAACATGGTCTTAACGACGCATCAGGGCAGTATTCAGGCATCTTTCCTGATCTTCTGAAGGGCATCATTGATGGCTTTGACCGCTTCCGGCGGTACTACATTGGCGCCGGCTTTCTTAAGCAGACTCTCAAAGCTGAGCCCGGCCATCATCTGCTGCAGGGCTTTATTATCCCTGGTGCTTTCGGCCACTTCACCGCGGCTGGCGCTGGCTTTTGCCATGATCCGTCCAACGATGGCCGCCGCAGCGGGATTACGCATCAGATCGCCGAATTTATCCTTGATGGAGTAGCAGTCAGGCTTATAATCTTCCTTGTCAAACCAGTTGATCACACTGCCCGCACTGCCGAAAAGGTAGCTCCTGTTAGGCTCTTTTACTTTGCGGACGAAGATTTCATCACGGCACGCATCGCTGACAGCCACGATTTTATGCTCGCCGCAGAGAGGCACCCGGAAGTTAAACACGGTCCCGCCGGTTTTCGTTTCGAGCTCTTTACCGTCTGAGAACAGTGTCACGCTTTCGCAGTTAGAGTAGACCTTGATCATTGTCGTCTCCTCAGCCCGGTCGACATAACGCCTGCCGCAAATATGTACGAAAGGTTCCGTACTCCAGGCGGCCTTGTAGAGATAAAAAGCGTCTTTCCTTGTCTTGTGGTCAAATTCAACCAGACCTTTCTGGTTTTCACCTTTCTTGCCGCCTTCGTCGCGTCCGTCGGCAGCAAAATCGAACAGGTTCCAGACATGGGCTGCCCAGATAAAGGGCCGCTCCTGAATGATCTTCAGCATGTGCTCATGGTAAACACATTGATACTCTTCGGTATAGTCTCCCTGCTCGGGCCGGGAGGAGTGGAAGGCTGCATTGGCATCCGCACCGAATTCGGAAAAGCCGATGATCCGATCGGGATAAAGAGAGTGATACTCGTCAAAGAACTGTTCGTTCTGTTCAAGTTCTCCCAGATACCAGCCGAAGTAAAGATTATAGCTGGCCATGTCTGCAATCGGGATCAGCGGTGAATCTTTTTCCAGCATGAAGGCGTGTGCCATGACGGTAGGACGGGTGGGGTCCAACCTGTGACAGAGTTCATTCAGCTCGCGGTGATCCTGCAGCAGTTCTTCTGTTACTTTGCTGCTTGCGGTGATTTCATTGCTTAAGCCCCAGCAAACGATGGAGGGGTGATTATAGCACTGAGTGATGAGTTCCTCCATCTGACTGAAAGCATTGGCCTTGCCGTTTGTCATATGTCTGGTAATATACGGGATCTCCGCCCATACGATGATACCGTTTTCATCACAGAGGTCATAAAAACCCTGTGAGTGCTGGTAATGGGCCAGGCGGAGGGTATTCGCACCCAGTTCACGTACAACAGCCATATCTTCTTCGTGCTCTTTGCGGGTCAGAGCATTGCCCAGACCGATCCGGTCCTGGTGACGGCTTACGCCGCGGAGGGGATAGCTGCGGCCATTGAGGAAGAAACCTTTGTCCGGATCGATGTGGAACTCTCGGCAGCCGAATCGGGTGGATATTTCATCCAGCACTTCGTTATTCCGGACAAGCTTTGCCGTGACCGTGTAGAGGTATGGATCGTTCAGACCGTCCCATAGACGTACGTTTTTTAAATTGATCCGGGCACAGGCATATCCATCCGTAATTTCCGCCTGGCAGAATTCCGTCCCGTTCTCTGTCGGCACTTCAATCCGGACCTCAGTGCCTCCCGTCGACCGGGTTTCCACGGTGACAGAAGCTTCGCGATCCTGCAGGTGTACGGCAGGTGTGACCTTGATCCCGGGCATCACGTCCCCGACAGGTTCAAAATGCTCTTCGGGTACGAGGATCAGCTTTACGTCCCGGTAGATTCCGCCATAGAAAGTGAAGTCGGCCATCTGGGGATAAACATGGTCATTGGGGCTGTTGTCCACGGCAACAACTAGCAGGTTGTCTTCCCGCAGGGCATCGGTCAGATCGGCTCGGAAGGCAGAATATCCGCCCTCATGATGGACCAGATGTTTCCCGTTCAGGGTTACATCCGCGGTCATGGCAGCGCCTTCAAACTCGATAAAACAACGCTCGCCGTCTTCTAAATCGGGCCTGGCAAACTTTTTTTCATAGGTAGCTGTGCCTCGCCAGTAGTCGTTGCCGCCATCCTGGCCATCGATGGCATTCCAGGTGTGAGGCAGGGTGATAGTCGAGGCCTCTTTACCGGGCCGGCGAAAACACCAGTTATCGTTAAACGGAATAATCGTTCTCATTTTGTCACCTGATTCCCAGAATTGTGTTTTTTCGAATCATCCACAGCACGCGCGCAGCACTGCGGCGAATATCATCCGGATTGACCGTACCGCTTTCGAGTCCCTTTTGAAGCGCGTCATATTGATCGGGCCGTCCCGGCATAATGAGATCACACTGGGCAGCGGCCGCTTTTTGAACATCTCCGGAGACCGCTTTGGTACAGTCTTCCCTCGAGGCTTTCATAGAATCCCAGTCGGACATGACGAGCCCCTTGAATCCCCATTCGTTACGCAGAACCTTGACCAGCAAGTCGTAATTGTTGGTGCAATAAACGCCGTTGATTTTGTTATAGGCGGCCATGACGGTCATGGGTGCGGACTCCCTGACCGCGATTTCAAAGCCGTGCAGATAGATTTCCCGTAACGTACGCTCCGTCAGATTGGACGAGGACATGTTGCGCTCCAGCTCGCAGTTATTGGCGGCAAAATGCTTGACGCTCATACCCTTGCCGGGATGGCGCTGCACCCCGCGCACGATGGCGGCGGCCAGCTTTCCTGATACTAGAGGATCCTCCGAATAATACTCAAAAGTGCGGCCGCATAATGGATTGCGGTGAATGTTCATGCCGGGAGCCAGCCACACGGTAACACCGAAAGCCTCCATCTCCGCCCCGACAGCGTCTCCGACTTCCTCCAGCAGGGCCTGGTCAAAACTCTGGGCGAGCAGCTGGCTGCAGGGCCAGGCGGTAGCATACTGGTAGTGAACGACACCATCGTTCGGATCAGCCATCTGGCTTTTCAATGCCATTCCGGCAAAACCGAAGAAGTAACGCTTGTACGCCTCCAGATTCTCCGGGACCCTTGCGGCTTTCGTACTGCCGTCCGGCAGTTCCACCACCTGGCTCGTCAGATTCAGCCCTGCCGGGCCGTCTGAAAGGATCACATTGGCAATCCCGAGGGTGTCATAAAGGTCAGGTGTTGTCGTGCCGGAGGCTCCCATGGCCTCAACCTGCAGGTTTTTATTGGAGGTGCCGCCGCCGACAGTAAGGCGGATCAGCTGTTCGGTATTCATCATATCAGCCAGCGGATCGGCGTATTCCGGCTTTTCATAGCGGTGGATCAGGGTTTCGGGCAGAGCCGGTTCCAGAGCAAGACGGGGAAGGCCGTCCGGGAAGAGAGATTCTCTCTTCGGAGGCACGATCTCGCTGATTTCGTGCTGAGGCGCACAAATGTTTTCACATTGCTCCAGGACAGCTTTCTGCCCCAGACTCAGCAGCGCGCAGGGCCGATCGTTCAAATAAAGGCCATATTCCCCGGAACGGAGCACCCAGGCGGCTTTCTGCTCATCATAACAACTCAGTTCCCGCAGAGGGATCGATACAGTGAGCTCTTCTTTTTCACCGGGCAGCAGATCTTTCGACTTGGCGAAAGCGACCAGACGCCTTGCCTCGGCGCCGGACTCACCGAAGGGGATGGAGGCATACACGAGCAAGGTCTCTCTGCCGGAATAATTACCTGCATTTTTAACCACTGTCCGGAGGGATAGACGGCCATTCTCCGAATGAAGATCTGCAAGATCCGCCGTAAATCTCGTATAGCTCAGGCCATAGCCGAAGCGGTAACGGGGCTTGACGCCGAAACTGTCAAAGAAACGATAGCCGACATAAATGCCTTCGTTATATTCCTGATTATAAGGATCACCGCCCAGATAAGAGTAAGTGGAATTGGAGGGCAGATCTTCGAAGCGGTAGGCCCAGCTGGTGGCGAGTCTGCCGGAAAAGTTCTGCTTTCCGGAGAGTACGTCCGCCAGGGCGTTGCCTCCTTCTTCACCGCCCTGAACAAAATAGACCAGTGCGGAGACATGCAGAGTGTCCATAAAGCTCAAGTCGATCACGCCGCCGCAGTTTATAACGACGATCAGATTCCTGTAGTGCGTTGAGGCGAATTCCAGACTCTCCCGTTCGATGTCATCGAGACGGTAATCACCTTTCTCGTCCACACGATCGTTGCCCTCACCGGCCTGTCTGGCCAGAACATAGACCGCCGTATCGCAGGCGGAAGCAGCAACATCCTCCTCGGTGATGGGGATGCCTGTGGGATGGCGGAATGGTGTGACGGTCCCGAGAATCTGGTAGAAATTCTGCATCCCCTTGACGCGTTCCTCCTGTTGCCGGCGATAGGACTCATAGGTGTCGGCATAGAAGCGGTCAAAGCGGTCCAGCCAGGGAGTGCTGACAATTTCATAGCCTGCATTCAGCAATCCCTGCTCGATCGTCACACTGTAGCGCTCACGGACTGCTCCGGAACCGGTACCGCCTTTGACGGTCATCCTGGCCCCCGCACCATAGAGCGCGATCTTTTTTTCTTTCAGCGGCAATGTGCCGTCGTTCTCCAGCAGAACAAAGCCCTCTGCTGCCGCCCTGCGGGCAAGCGCTCTGTTATTCAGCTCCAGTGGAGAAGCATCTTTTATCGTAGGTGCTTTAAGAATCTTCATGATATTTTTTCCTTTCACAGCTGCCAGCTGTCCTGCCAGCGCAGGACGGGTTTTCCATCTTCCCATTCGATGGGAAGCCATACATAATCTGCTACGGAAGTATTTGCCGTTTCCAGCTGATTAACGGCATACATTTCACGACGTTCAGCATCGGTGGCCTGATAGTGTTCCGGATCATAAGTCCCTGCAATCACGCGGGTAAATACGTCCGCCAGGCGCGCATCTACCGGCTGCAGAGGCAGCCAGCGGTCGGCCATGGCGATGAATGTATCCGTTCCTTCAACACGGAAGATCTTGGAGATCTGGCTGTTGAAGGAAGCGCAGGAGATGTCATCGATATGAGGATCCCCCAAACTCTCAAAAACACCATCCCATGTATCGCAGATCGCACTGTCGCTGCGATTCGGCACATAGCCTGTCATACCGCTGGTCAGCATATACTTTTTTCCGTCCTTTTCAAACAGGGCCGGTGCCTCACGGGTAAAAGGCGGAGTAAGATTCGCATAACTTCCGGCGACTTCCTTACTTGCGTGCAGATAATCATCACTCAGTTCCATGCAGAGCAGAGAAGCATGGTCCGCATCGAAATAGAGATAGCCTTTTCCGGTTACGGGGTCGGCAATCAGGTCAAAATCACCGGCCTTATGCCCGCCCGGATTGTAGAGATTCTCCACCATCTCGTAAGGCCCGAGAAGCTCATCCGCCTGCCAGATCGTAAAGGCTGCCTCCGGCCCGGAAAGCTTGATCCAGCAGACGTATTTTCCCGTTTTCCCGCACTTGAGTATATGCGGACGGTCGATACGTTTGGTGGGAAACAGAGCCGCATTCGGATCATTCAGCTCCGGAGGAATTAGAAAGCCGCGGTTCTCCCAGTTCATCAGATCAGTAGAGGAGTAGACCCTGATCCCCCAGGTCCAGATACCGTTTTTTCCATCCGTGTGTTCCTTATTCTCGCCATACCAGTAGTATACACCATTTTCAAAGAATACGGCGCCGCCGTGAGCCTGAATGCGTTCGCCCCCTGTGTCGAGCCACGGCCGGCCGGGATAAATGGCATTCTGCATATGATCAGAAGGTGCAATCTCTTTTGCCTTGTCGGCGGCATCAATGGATTTGAACTGATCGATAAGCTTCCTTTCGCCGGGAGTGATGGCGTTCTCGGGCGTATTCAGCTCATTTAGTGCCGCATTAAGGGCGGCGATCACTTCCTCGGCCCTGGGATTACGTGTATAGCGAACCAGTTGCTCTACGGACAGTGCCGCTGCCTGTGGGTTTGATTCTGCCATTTTTCGCATGCCGGGCAGGAAGCGGTCAAATACTGCTGCAGCCTGCTCGTTTTCCAGCAGGTGTGCAATCTTCATACTGACATTATAAATCATGATTTTTCTCCTGTAAAGTACGGAAGGGCAGCGGCAGCACGCCGCTGCCCTTCGGCAGTTCATATTATTCCGGTTTATTTCGACTTCGAGGCCTTCCGTGCGGCTTTGGCTTCCGCTTTAGCCTGCTTCTCAGCCAGTTTATCGAGGTACTTCTTGTTCTCTGTCTCAAAATCGAGACCCTGCTTCTCACACTTGGCCTTCAGATCGGCGATGCGGTTTGCTTCGGTCTCAGCCTTCTGCGCTTGAATTTCGCGGCGCTCCAGCTCAGCGGGCGGGAGATATTCCAGACCGTGAGCAGCATACTCGGCAACACGGCGATCCTGCAGCTCGGAAGAAACCGTAGGCATCTTCTTCTCCAGATCGAACAGGAATTTGAACATAACGAAGATGAGAACACCCATGACGATGTAGGTGCCCTGATAAGCAAAGTTGATCCAACCGGTAGCGGCGGCCGTCTGGTCGGCATAGAGCTTCACACCTTCCGCGGAAACGCCAATCTCGGTGGGCTGCGCATATTTGCTGATCATCAGGCCCAGATTGAACAGACCCTGAGCGATACCCACGGCAAACATCATCGCCGCGGAGACAAAACCTCCGGTCAGACCATCGCAGCGGGTGCCGGATTTCCATTCCACATGATCGATCACATCACTCATGTACGACATGATAAGGTAGGAGAAAGCGATGTTACCGATGGCAGCGAGTGCCGTACCGATCATGATATACATGCGGTTGCCGGCCATGACATAGGCGAATACGGAACCGATGATCGTCAGGATGGAACCCATCCAGATAGTCTTGGTGCGCCCCAGTTTCTTAACCATGGGAAGGACCAGCAGGATGCCGGGGCCCATGGGAGAGAGGGCGATCATCTGGAAAGTTGCCTGGATGGCGGCTCTGGCGCCGTACTGGTTGCCACGGACGACCCAGCCGCAATAATAGATCAGAGAAATGTTACGCATATTGCCGAGCACGTTGAAGATGAATACGATCAGGACGAAAAGAATCCAGTATTTGTCCTTGATGCAGACCTTGAGCTGCTCACGGAGTGTAGCCTCCGGTTTGACAAGCTTATGTTCTGCCTCGAGACGCGCAGCCTCATCGGCCAGTCCAGAACTTCCGCGGCGCTCTTCTGTGACACGCTCACGGGTATAGAAGTACTGAATAAAGGTCAGGGGAATCGCCAGGCAGGACATCAGGCTCATGGTGAGCAGATAGCCCTGGGCATCATTGCCGTTCATGGCGGCACAGATGCCGGAGAGAATCATCGGGAAAAGGATGGAGACGATGCCGGTGCCCACGTTGCGTGTGATCTCCGCAGCGGTAGCCAGGTTTTTGCGCTGGGCTACGTTACGGGTGGAGAGGGCGGGCGTCAGTTCCTTGGACATGTTCCACATGGTGAAGGACACGCAGTAATAAAGCACATAAGAGAAGCAAACCCACGCGGCCTGTGCTCTCGGGCCGGAGAAGGGCATCCAGAACAGCAGGAATACGCTGATCACCACCAGCGGGATGGACAGAATCAGCCAGGGACGAACTTTACCCTGCCGGCAAACCGTGGAGTCGATGATCTTGGACATAACAATGTTGGTCACTGCGTCAAAGAACTTGGAAAGCAGTGGGAAAAGGACCATAAAACTCGCCATCCATATCGCTTTTTCTGCTGTGAAGCCGAGGACGTCCGTCATGTACTGATTGTAATAACTGTTTACAATGGACTGAACGACCAGCATTCCATAGGGACCGATTACATAGCCCAGCCACATTTCTTTCGCGCCTACGTTGGCCGTGGTAATGTGGGAGTTCCACCGGTTACTCTTGAATGCATTGGCCAGCAATCCGCGCTTTGTTGTTTTAGCCGTGCTCATTGCATTGCCTCCTTTTAAATTATAGTGTTTTTATTTGGTGATTGCACTATAACAAAACGGTAGCTTGCATGTAAAGCAAGATTCTTGCGCATCTGATCATATTATTGCTGTAATTCTAAATTGGGCAATTATATTTTCAAAAAAGCAATATAATTGCATATAGTATATGCTATAATACAGAAAAAGGGAGGTGCAAAACGACGATGGAGAAATCACTTTTCAATTCTGACAAATTGGATTCCTTTGCGGATGCGCTGCTTTGCAGCCCTTCAATCTATATCTGGAGATACTCGTACGATGGATCGCTTTCGGAAACCAACTGTCCCGAGCATGTCTATCACCGGATTTTTGAGCATACAGGCTGTCTTTCGTACATGATCAATGGTGCTGCCGAACGCACACCGCTGATCCTCGGCGCGGCACTTGGCATTCTCTGGGCTGCCGTTTATGAATGGGAAGAAGATGCGCTGAAGTGGTGCTATGTGATCGGACCGGTGTTTCATAATGAGGTCAGTAATGAGCTGCTGTCAGACGCGATCCGACGCTACCATATCGATCCATCCTGGCGACCTGCTTTCGTCCGCGCGATGCATGGGATCCCAGCGGCATCATCCATCCTTTTTTTTCAGTATGCCGTCATGCTGCACTGCATTGTTACCGGCGAAAAACTCAGCCGCAGCGATTTGCGTTTTCAGCATCATGAAGAAACCGATAGGGGTATGATAAGTGTGCCGCACAGCAATCGTCACCTTACTTATCAGGCAGAGCAGGCACTGCTGCAGCTGATCCGTGACGGAGACTTGAATTATCGCGGTGCTATGGAAAAGGCCGGGCTGATTTCCAGCGGGGTGGGGATCTCCACGAATGATCCCGTAAAACGCGCTATCCTTTCCGCCAGTAATTTCACCGCTCTCTGTACAAGGGCCGCCATTGAGGGAGGTTTAACACCTGACACGGCCTACACAGTAGGCGATAGTTACATCCAGAGCCTGACCGAGTGCAGAACGATCGTTGATGTACGCACGGTCAATCACACCATGTATGAGGATTTTATCCAGCGCGTACACCGGCAGCGGACCAATCCAAAGTATTCTCAGCAGATTCATGCCTGTGCCGCCTATATCGAGGCACATTTGGATGAGGACTTGACGCTGGAGAAACTGGCGCACGAGGTGGGCTATTCAGAGTACCACTTATCCCGCAAATTCAAGGAAGAGACGGGGCACAATATTCGTGATTATATCAAATTCGCACGGGTGGAACGTGCGAAGCTTCTGCTTTCCACTACGGATATGAGTATCAGAGACATCGCTGAACACCTGCGTTTCAGTGCTCCCAGTCATTTTGCCAAGGTCTTCCGGGAAGTCACGGGACAGTTGCCGCAGCAATACAGGAAAGAGACATATAAGTAAAACTTGCGCGGTCTGGCAGTGTCCGGTAAGGAAAAAAACGGCAAAAGGCAGATGTATGTATTGCAGGAGCGCTTTATCCATCACTATTTTCACAAAAAAGTAGACTTTTCCGCGGAATCATGGTACCATGGAACAAACAACCGAAAGGAGCCTTATTCATGAAGCACCATATCATCGTAAAGTTCACCGAGGGCACCGACGTGGCGGCCCTGCTTGCTCCCGTAAAAGCCATTTTCACCGAGACCCTGTCCATCCCCGGCATCCACGGGCTGGAGCTGAAGACCTCCTGCATCCACCGGCCCAACCGGTACGACCTGATGATCGTCCTGGACATGGATCCGGAGGCCCTGCCTGCCTATGACGCCTCCGAGCCTCATCACCGCTGGAAAGAAGAGTACGGCCACGTCGTCGAGGCAAAAGCCATTTTTGACTGCGAGGACTGAGAATTCTGCGGCAGACCGAGAAAGCCGAGCCGAATCTAAAAGAAAGCCGCATTATTCCCTTGCAAATCCGAAAATAATATGGTAGAATAAATCGACTCAATCTTTATATGAAAGTGAGGAATGATGACCTATGCAATACACCAAGGAAGTTGAAGAGATGGTCTGTGTCGCCAAGGGTCCCAATCATGGCCCCGCCCCGATTCCCGAGGAGGGTAAGTGGGTTCAGGCCAAGGAGATCAAGGACATCTCCGGTTACACTCACGGTATCGGCTGGTGCGCTCCCCAGCAGGGCGCCTGCAAGCTGAGCCTGAACGTGAAGGACGGCGTGATCCAGGAAGCCCTGGTAGAGACCATCGGCTGCTCCGGCATGACCCATTCCGCAGCCATGGCTGCAGAGATTCTGCCCGGCAAGACCATTCTGGAGGCGCTGAATACCGACCTGGTATGTGACGCGATCAATACCGCGATGCGTGAACTGTTCCTGCAGGTGGTCTACGGCCGTACCCA
>JAFRZL010000012.1 GCA_017442535.1 Bacillota bacterium
AGATGGTGGCTTTTGTCGAGCATGAGTGCGATCCAGTATTTGTGCATGGGAAGTGCTACCGCTTGGAGTTTCTGCGTGAGAACGGTCTGAGATTCCCCGATGGGCTGAATATCAATGAGGACTCGTGCTTCAACATTTTGGCACTGACTCTCTCTCCACGGACGAAGCACATGGCTAAACCGTTCTACATATGGAAATGGCGAGATGACTCGACCGTTCGTCAGCATGACGATTTCACTCAGCGGTTCTTCCTACAGATAGTAGACTCCAATGCAATTCTGCTCGATGGTTTGATAAGCCGTGACAGAGAAGCAGATGCATCCCTTGCGTTTGGCACTTTCGTCATCCGCACTTATCCCGACATGCAAGAGGAGTGGGATGCCGAGCGGTATGCGGTGGCTATGAAGCGATTGACCGAGCATTTAGTCGGCTACGGCTATCTGTGGGATATGCTGACGGACGAGAACAAAGCAGAGATTCTCGTGACAACCGAGAGCAAGGCATCCATTGATGACATACAGAAGTGGGCTGACGAGATCAGAGGGCGGTGAACCGCAGAATCACAGCATTAAAAAAAGAGGGCTGAACCCCCTCTTTTTTAGTCCTACTTATGCAACACATCTGCAACAGCACACGCAGAATTTGGCTTAAATAAGCCATTTTTTAGACCAATAATTTATGTCTTCATTATACGCATTTTTCCGGGTGCGTCAAGTCTTTTTAGATGACCGCTCCGATGCATCCGTGATGGAGTTCCAAAACCGTCCGCAACAATCGAAGCAGCGGAGCGGCGGGAACAGAAGGGGCGGAAGGTGTCGGAAGTAGTGTGGAAATGCCGGGAGAGGACGAGGCGGGCGCGCGGTCCTAAATTTTGGTGAAAAAGGTGACGGATTCGCGAATTAGTAGTTGCATTTTGGACGGAAATCGGGTATACTTAGTATTTGTTGAGCTATGCTCTTCCGCGTGTCGCGGGCGGCACGTGATCAGGGATTATAGGAGGATCAGTTATGGCTAAGAGAGCAGCTGTAATTATGGGTTCTGACAGCGATTGGCCCGTCGTACAGAAAACAGTCAGTCAGTTAAAGAGTCTGGGGATTGACACCGAGGTTCATGTGATGAGTGCTCACCGCACTCCGGAAGAAGCGTCGGCTTTTGCCAGAGATGCGAGGGATAATGGTTTTGGTGTGATTGTGGCAGCGGCTGGGATGGCGGCGCATTTGGCCGGTGTTCTGGCGGCGAATACGATCTTGCCGGTGATCGGGATTCCGATGAAGTCTTCTCAGCTGGAGGGGATGGATGCACTGCTTTCGACGGTGATGATGCCTCCCGGAGTGCCTGTTGCTACGGTCGGGATCAATGCGGCGGCGAATGCGGGGACACTTGCGGCGCAGATTCTGGCGCTGGAGGATGAGGAGCTTGCGAGGCGCCTGATGGATGCCAAGCGGCAGATGGCTGAGTCGGTTCGGGAAAAAGATCGTAAGCTGCAGGAGGAACTGGCCTGATGGTAAAGGTTGTTAAATTTGGCGGCAGTTCGCTGGCAGATGCCGGACAGTTCAGAAAAGTTGCACAGATTGTGAAGGAGGATCCTTCCAGAGCGTATGTTGTTCCTTCCGCGCCGGGGAAGCGGTGCAAGACCGATACCAAGGTGACGGATTTACTGATACAGTGTCATAATACGGCTCATTTCGGGGATGATTGGCGCCCGATTCTTGGCCGCATCAAGGAGCGCTACGAGGAGATCCGCCATGATCTGGGGCTTAACGCCAGGCTTGAGGATGAATTTACGGTGATCGAAGAGCATCTGCGTAAAGGATGCTCTCTGGATTATATGGCGAGCCGCGGGGAATACCTCAATGGTATTTTGCTGGCGGAGTATCTGGGATATGAGTTCGTGGACGCCGCGGAAGTGGTTTTGTTTGGTGAGGACGGCAAGTATGACGCTGCGGATGCGGTCCGTAAAATGCGGGAGCGGCTGGGCGACCGGAAACGGGTCGTGATTCCCGGTTTCTACGGAGCTAAGCCGGATGGCAGCATCAAGACTTTTTCGCGCGGAGGCTCCGATATTACCGGTGCCATCGTGGCGCAGGCCGTAAATGCCGATCTGTACGAGAACTGGACGGATGTCTCCGGTTTTCTGATGTGTGATCCCAATATCGTGGAGGATCCCCGTCCCATCCGCGTCATTACTTACCGTGAACTGCGGGAGCTTTCCTATATGGGCGCTTCCGTGCTGCATTCGGAGTCGATTTTCCCGGTGAAGGACGCGGGCATTCCGATCAATATCCGCAATACCAATGAGCCGGAAGCTCCGGGCACCATGATCGTGGCGCATGCTCCGGCGGATCCGGAAGGAGATATTATTACCGGAATTGCCGGCAGGAAGGGTTTTGTCGTTATCCGCATCGAAAAAGACATGATGAACCAGGAGGTCGGTTTTGGCCTGAAGGTTCTGAAGGTTCTGAAGGATTTCAATATCAGCTTTGAGCATCTGCCTTCCGGCATTGATACCATGTGCGTGGTGCTGAATTCCAAAGAGGTTGCGGGGCGCGAGAATGATTTGCTTTCCGCGCTGACGCAGGCTGTATGCCCGGATTATATCGTGATGGATCGCGGCCTTGCGCTGATTGCCGTGGTGGGCCGCGGCATGCGCAGCCAGACCGGAACGGCGTCGCGTGTTTTCTCCGCGGTCGCGGAGGGCGGCGTCAATATCAGTATGATCGATCAGGGCTCCAGTGAGTTGAATATCATTCTGGGCATCCGTGAAGAGGATTTTGAAAAAACCATTCGCAATATCTATCATGCATTCTATTGATCCGGACTTATGTCCGGACTGTAAAACAACAATAAACCGGGAGCGGACATAGGGTCCGGCTCCCGGTTTTTGCTTTGTCAGAACGGCCTTTCAGAGGCCGATGATGGTTGCGGCAATGGCGAAATAGGTCAGCAGCGCCAGTGCGTCGACGATGGTGGTGATAAACGGGCTTGCCATGACGGCAGGGTCCAGTTTGAGCTTTTTGGCAAACATGGGAAGGCTGCAGCCGACCAGTTTGGCAAT
Organism: Bacillota bacterium; assembly: GCA_017442535.1. GTDB lineage: Bacteria > Bacillota > Clostridia > Lachnospirales > Bianqueaceae > RUG12817. The sequence continues at coordinate 3,056 of JAFRZL010000012.1, forward strand.
GATGATGACGCAGAAAAGGGTAAGGCAAACGACCAGATCCACCTGCAGGCTGACACGGTCGATCAGGAGGAGTTTAACGAAGTTCGCCGCGACCAGCGTGGCGGAGCAGAGGATGGCCACACGGAATTCTTTCCAGAGGACCCGCGGCAGATCCGAGAATTCGATCTCGTTCAGAGAAAGTCCGCGGATGACGGTGACGGAGGCCTGGCTGCCGGAATTACCGCCACTGTCCATCAGCATCGGAATAAAGGCGATCAGAGCGGGAACAACGGCCAGGGCCGATTCAAAGGACTGGATGATCAGGCCGGTGAAAGTCGCGGAAATCATCAGGATCAGCAGCCACGGAATACGCTGACGGTAGGTCGCGAAGATGCCGGTCTTGAGGTAGGGCTTATCGGAAGGCACGATAGCGGCCATCTTTTCGATATCCTCTGTCGTCTCTTCGGTCATGACGTCGATAGCGTCGTCAACCGTGACAATACCGACAAGACGGTCCTCCTGATCCACGACGGGCAGGGCCAGGAAGCCGTATTTGTTGAACATAAGGGCAACTTGCTCCTGATCGGTGAAGGTGTTGACCGAAATGACATTGTCCTCCATGATGTCCTCGATACGCGCATCGCCGGGGGTGAGCAGGAGGGATTTGGCCGTCACGATACCCAGAAGGCGCCGGTCCTCGCTTGTGACATAACAGGTGTAAATCGTTTCTTTATCCACGCCGGTACGGCGGATGCGCTGCAGGGCTTCGTCCACCGTCATCTTGGGACGCAGGCTGACATACTCGATGGTCATAATGCTTCCGGCGGAATCCTCCGGATATTTCAGTATCTCATTGATCATCTTGCGCATGTCGGGTGAAGTCTGCTGCAGGATGCGCTTGACGACGGAGGCCGGCATTTCCTCAACCAGGTCTACAGCATCATCAACGTATAATTCATTTACAACGTCTTTCAGCTCGCGGTCGCTGAAGCCCTTGATCAGGAGCTCCTGCGCGTCTTCGTCCATCTCGACAAAAGCGTCCGCCGCCAATTCCTTGGGAAGCAGACGGAAAAGCAGCGGCAGGGATAGTTCGGGAAGATCCTGAAAAACCGCCGCGATATCTACAGGATTCAGTGTGGAGAGCATATCCCGAAGCGTGGAATATTTCTTGGACTCCAACAAGCTCTGTATCACCTGATACAGAGAGGTCTGAACATCTGCCATTGTTATCGCCTCCTATTCAATTTGATGGGAATAAAAGGCACAGTACCTGCGGGATCAGAAGAGAATGAGCAGACGCAAAACACACATACGCTCATTCCCGATGCGTTCTCGATAAGGAACTATGCCGTTCGTACTTCCAGCGTCCACTCTGATTTCACTCCTTTGCCGTCATAGATTACAGATTACGATTCTGAAGACGCACCCTTATTATAGTAAGAGGAGCGGCGGCTGTCAAGACTCTTTTTTTTCGATAACAGGGGGAAAATTTCTGAAAACAGATCATTTCGTGCCATTCGGGATAGCTTTGCCCGCAAAAAGAGACGAATATGCCGATATCTGAAAGAAATAAGGCAAAAATAGTATTTTCAATCAGTTCGTGTTGTGATATAATTGTGTTATAGAAGTGGTTCAATTTCAGAATCAGGAGGTAATAACAATATGGCTGCAAGCAGATTGATCGGAGAATATCCCGTCATCGGTATCCGGCCGATCATTGACGGACGCAGGGGGGCGCTTAAGGTGCGTGAATCCCTGGAAGAGCAGACGATGAATATGGCTAAGGCGGCAGCGGAGCTGTTCCGCAATAACCTGCGTTATACGAACGGCGAGCCGGTTAAGGTCGTGATTTCCGACACGACGATTGGACGTGTGGCTGAGGCCGCTCAGTGTGCGGCTCAGTTTAAGCGCGAAGGTGTGGACATTACCCTTTCCGTAACGCCCTGTTGGTGCTATGGCTCTGAGACCATGGACATGGATCCCATGACCATCAAGGGCGTATGGGGCTTTAACGGAACGGAGCGTCCCGGTGCGGTGTATCTGGCAGCGGTTCTGGCCGCTCATGCGCAGAAGGGCCTGCCCGCGTTCGGTATTTACGGACATGATGTGCAGGAAGCTTCCGATACTGAGATCCCCGAGGATGTCAAGGAGAAACTGCTCCGTTTCGGACGTGCCGCTGTCGCCGCTGCGACCATGCGCGGCAAATCCTATCTGCAGATCGGTTCGATCTGTATGGGTATTGCCGGCTCCATCATCAATCCCGAATTCTTTGAGGAATATCTGGGCATGCGTGTCGAGTCCGTGGACGAAGTCGAGATCATCCGCCGCATGGACGAGGGCATTTATGATCAGGCTGAGTATGAGAAAGCCATGGCCTGGGTGAAGGAGAACTGTCCCGAGGGCTTTGACAAGAACCCGCCCGAGCTGCAGCATGACGCTGAGGGCAAGGAAAAAGAGTGGGATTTCGTGGTCAAGATGATGTGTATCATCAAAGACCTTTTCAATGGCAATCCGAATCTGCCCAAGGGCCGCGAGGAGGAGATGGTCGGTCATAATGCCATCGCCGGCGGTTTCCAGGGACAGCGCCAGTGGACGGACTTCTATCCGAACTGCGACTTTGCCGAAGCGATGCTGAATACGACCTTCGACTGGAACGGCCCGCGTGAGACTTATGTGCTCGCGACGGAGAATGATACGCTGAATGGTGCGACCATGCTTCTCGGCAAGCTCCTGAACAACCGTGCGCAGATGTTCTCGGATGTGCGGACCTACTGGAGTCCCGAGGCCGTCAAGAAGGCGACCGGTTATGACCTGGAAGGTGTTGCCAAAGAGTCCAAGGGCTTCCTGCATCTGATCAATTCCGGCGCGACCTGTCTGGATGCCTGCGGCGAAGTGAAGGACGCGGACGGCCATCCGGTCATGAAGCCTTTCTGGGAGATGACCGAAGCGGATATGCAGGCATGCCTGAAGGCGACGACATGGAATTACGCGGATATGGGCTATTTCCGCGGCGGCGGCTACTCCAGCCGTTTTGAAACCAAGGCTGAGATGCCGGTGACGATGTGTCGACTGAATATCGTAAAGGGTCTTGGCCCGGTGATGCAGATCGCGGAGGGCTGGACCGTAAATCTGCCCGAAGAGGTTTCCCATAAGCTGTGGGAGCGCACGGACTATACCTGGCCCTGCACCTGGTTTGCGCCCCGCCTGAACGGCAAAGGTCCCTTCACTTCTGCCTATGAAGTCATGAATCATTGGGGAGCCAACCACGGTGCCATTACCTACGGCCATATCGGAGCGGACATGATCACGTTATGCTCGATCCTCCGCATCCCGGTCTGCATGCATAATGTCCCGGAGGAGAAAATCTTCCGTCCCGCTGCCTGGAATGCTTTCGGTATGGATCTTGAGGGCGCGGACTACCGTGCCTGTGCGGCATACGGCCCGATGTATAAGTAATCCTTGGTAAACCGCAAATAGGGGGCCAGAAGGCACAAAATGTCATTCCGGCCCCTGCTACTATTATAGGAGTGACTTTGCGATGAAAAATAAGGGCCTCATTATTATTACTGTGCTGATTACTGCTACTGTTCTCTTGGCTGCAGGAATTATCTATCATCAAAAGTCATCAAATAGAACCATCAATAAGGGTATTTTTGGCGATGGACTGCAGTATGTTTCACAGATTAAGAAGGACGATCCTGTTTTAGCGAGTGCATTTACGAACGATTATCTTTATCAGGATGAGCGGTACAGCTATGTGATAGATGAGGAAAAAGGCTATGTAAAACGCATTCAGCTTAAAGATTCTCTGGATTGGGATGCGATTGTATCCGTCGCGAGGACCCAGTCCGGAAAGGAGATAAAGAAAAAAGCAGAGTCCCTCGTGAAGACTTATTTGGAAGATTATTTGACAGAAGGCGCTTCGCTTCGGACAGAGATACTGGATGGAGAATACTGGCTGGTACGGGTTGACGAATACTTGAATGATTTGCCCACGGGGATTACCGCACCGATGATGTTGTATTCTCATTCCGGGGAATTGTTGCTTGCAAGACTGACCATCGAAGAAGTCGAGGATATTGAAAGGATCCTTTCCCGTAGTGAAGCCATCGAAACGGCTGTTCGGACTTATCAGGCCTCTGTAGAGGATCCTCCTTCCGAAATACAGCTCAACCCGGAACGAACCACCAGACTGATTACCCACAAAGGACAGCAAGAATGGCAGGTTTTCCTGCAATATACTTCTTCCCATGGTGAGATAGTTGAGATCGCCGTGCGCTTGAATGCACAGACTGGAGAAGTGATTCAGATCTATACAACCGGTTAATCAGTGCAGATGATCAGGATGTCGGCAATCATGATTCAGACAAATCAACCCTCATCTGATAGAATCCTTCCTTCATTTTTGCCCTCCCGGCAGAAACTCCTATCCGACCGGGAGGGACTTTTTTTGTCGTAAGTTCTTGACATATAGAGAATGGCCTGCTATAATATCGATATACGATATCATAAAACGATATTGTAGAAAAGGAGGGACGGATATGCCGCGCAAGTCTTTGGGAATTATGACCGAATCCATGTTTTATACCATACTTGCGTTTCAGACCGGACCATGCTGTGGGACGGAAATCGCGGAATACATTGAGAAACTGACCAGGGGACGCATTCAGCTCGGCCCCGGGACACTGTATACCATTCTGTCCAAATTCGTGGAAGTGGGTTATGTCCGGGAAATCGCGGTGGAGGGACGTAAACGTACTTACGAACTGACGATGGATGGACTGGAAGCCTATCGGAATGAGATCATGAGGCTGCAGCAATGTCTGGAAGATGCGCAGTCGGCGGGTAAAAATGCTCTTCAGAAAGGAGATGTGCCTGATGCGGGAAAAGATCGGAACATGGCGGTTGCCGCCGTGCCCGCCCTATGATGTCGAGGGGACGGAGAGCTGGCTTGGCGACATGGCTTCTGATGGCTGGATGCTCCGGCGGGACGGTTTTTTCCTGGGTGTCGCTTCTTTTGAGAAAGGCGAGCCTGCCGCGGTACGGTATCGATTGGAGTCTGCACCCCGGCAGGCGAGCACCTGGGACGATAATGGAGGCAATCCAGACGATGAAGCCGTCGAACTGAATGCCGAGTACGGCTGGGAATATGTGGCCAGGAGAGGGCAGTTTTATATCTACCGGAATGATTGTGCGGGAGATCGTGAGATGAATACTGATCCGCAGGTCCAGGCCTTGGCCATTAAGACATTGCAGAAACGACAGATCGATCATTTCTGCATGCTGCTATTCTGGCTGGTCGTCTATCCGCTGCTACATTTCTGGAAGGGTGCTTCCCTGGTGCTTACTGCGGCCGAAGCGGGCCTTGCAGTCGTCATTCTCCCGGTCTTGATCGCACTTTGGATGGTTACAGATGGTATTATCGAGATCATTCACCTGCAAAAGCTGAAAAAGAAGCTGCAATCGGGGAGCCCATTGGATCATCAGAAAAACTGGAAGAACGGAGCAACCGCTTATTATGGCAAGAAGCTGCTGAAAGTATTCTTAGTGGTGCTTTGGATCGTTTTGATGCTCCGGACGTGGAACAGAGACATAATGGATGCGGATAAACAGAAACATTCCTCCTACCGGGGAGAACTGCCTTTTGCGACGATGGAGGATTTTGCTGAGGGGATTTACCATGAGACCTGGGATGATCTGCGCTTTAATAATGTCTCAGAGTGGCAGAATGCGGTTGTAGACCAGGGCATCGAGTGGGTGGAACATGCTGAAGTGAAGCGTTCCGACGGATCTGCGCTAGATGGAGGCTTATATCTGACATATTATGATGCCAAGACGGAATGGCTTGCAGGGGTGATTATGTCCGAGCTTCACAGAGTCGACAGAGTGAAAGCCGGAAAGAATTACGAGATTCTGGACTGTCCGGACTATGGACTGGATAGTGTTATGTCTTACCGTAACGAACTGCATTTCCCATGCGTCGTTTTCAGAAGGGGACAAGTCGTTATCCATGCATTTTTCTATCAGACCGGCCAAAGTGAGCCGATTCCTCTGGAGGAATGGGCCGGGAGGATCGCGGATTCCATTAAGTGATGGCAGAGCGGGCGCGAGTGCTTTTCCAGAGACCTTGCGGCCGCTAATTATATGTTGACAAACAGGCCAGGCTTTTATATAATAGGGCTGAACAATTGAATAAGGAGGATAGCTTATGCTTAAGGGTATTCCCAAAATTCTGTCCCCTGAACTGTTAAAGGTACTGTGCGAGATGGGCCATAGTGACCGAATAGTGATTGCGGATGGCAATTTCCCGGTGGAGACTGTGGGCAGACATGCGATTGTGATCCGATGCGACGGACACGGCGTCCCGGAATTACTGCAGGCGATTTTGCAGTTGTTCCCATTGGATACATATGTAGAGCACCCGGTTTCCCTGATGGAAGTCATGCCGGACGATCCGGTCGAGACACCGATCTGGGACACGTACAAACAGATTATCAGCGAGGCAGATGCCAGAGGAGCAGCGGCTGTCGGCACGATCGAACGCTTCCGTTTTTATGAGGAGGCGCGTTCGGCATATGCGATCGTAGCGACAGGCGAGAGTGCTTTGTATGCCAATATTATGCTCCAAAAAGGCGTTGTAACGGATTAAAGAGAAAAAAGGAGAAATTGTATGAGGACATTTCTGATCGACCTCGAAAATGTTAAAAACCAGGGGCTCAGCGGGGTGGAATTCCTGCAGCCGGAAGACCGGGTTTTCATTTTCTACAGTGAGAGCGCCAATACGCTCAGTATTCCCACGATTCAGGCCATGAACCGTTCACGTGCGGTGATCGATTACGTGCATCTGCAGCACAGCGGACGCAACGCGATGGATTTCCAGATCGTGGCGCTGCTGGGCTTCTTGATCGGCAGTGAGCGGTCGGGACAGTTCTGCATCGTCAGCCAGGATAACGGTTATCTTTCGCCCGTGGAGTTCTTTATGGATCACGCGGCGGACCAGCTGGATGTGCATGTACTGGTAGCGGGATCTATTATGAAGGCTGTGAATAAGTGGAACGCGCTGGCGCGCCAGAACGCGGCCGTGCCCCGTGTAGCTGCTGCGGAACCCGTGATGGAATATGCTCCGGCCGAGATCACAGAGCCTGAACCCGAACCTGAGCCGGTTTATGTGGAAGAGCCCGAGCCCGAGGAAGAGCCTGAGCAGCCCGCGGTGGAGGAGCCCGTCCCTGAGCCGGAACCTGTAGCACCCGCTCCCGAACCCGTGCCTGCGGAACCTGTGCGTGAGGTCCCCGAAGCACACAAGGAAGAAAAGAAGAACAACCGCAAGTCCGGCAACCGCCGCCGCACCAAGAAAGCCGCCGAGCACGAGGACGCCGTGCCTGCCAAGGCTGCGGAGGAGCCCAGACCGGCTGAGCCCGCACCCACTGCGGAGGAAAAAGAGCCGGAGGCAAAACCGGAGCCCAAGCCGGAAGAAAAGCCCGAAACCAAGCCGGAGACCAAATCCGAACCTAAGCGCAAATCCGGCTCCAAATCCGGCCGCTCAACGAAGAAAGCTGCGGCCAAGGAGCCTGAGAAGGAGGCTCCCAAGCCCGAAGAGGAACAGCCCGCGGAGGCGCCCAAAGCCGAAGTCCCCAAGGCTGAAGCCCCGAAGAAGCGCAAACCCATCGTGGTTTCACAGGATCTTCTCGGCCGCATCCATGAAGTCCTGAAGGACACGCTTCCCGAGGATGCGCAGTCCCGTAATGAGCGGGTCGTCGGAGAAGCGCTGCTCGCGACCGAGACCAAGAACGAATTTTATCAATACTTCCGCCGCACCATGGGCGTGCAGGAGGGAGGCAATCTCTACAAGGCCGTCCGCGGTGAATATGACCGTCTGCAGAAAGCACTCGCGGAGACCCTGTAATCAAAAGGAGCATGAGAGATGAGCGGACATTTGACCGGAAAGCAGAGGCACCGCAGGATTCTGTGGATGCGGGCGATCGTTTTTTGCGTTTTGGTCTGTCTGCTCATCGTTCTTATTGTGCTGGGCGTGACTAAAGTCTGGAACGATCCCGGGGAAAAGGCGGCATCGGCCGATGCATCCGAGGTCTTGTCTGAATCTTCGGAAGAATCGGAATCATCCGAACCAATTGAATCTTCCGAATCGGCTGATTCTTCCGGATCATCTGAATCTTCGAAATCTATCGAATCTTCCGAATCGTACAAACCCTCTGAGTCTTACGAATCTTCTGAACCGGCCGAATCCTCTGAGCAACCCGAATCTTCTGAACCGGCCGAATCCTCTGAGCAACCCGAATCTTCTGAACCGGCCGAATCTTCTAAACCCTCGGAATCTTCCGAAGAGAAAATCACCTGGTATGAGGATGCGCTTGGCCGCTACCGGTATATCGATCCGGATGCCTGCGACTGGAATCTGATCCTGGTCAACAAGCAGAACCGGCTGGCAGAGAATCTGGATGTGCACACAGCCTGGTACGGCGAGGAAGAAGTGGATGAGCGGATCTATGAGGCTCTTCGGCAGATGCTGGAGGACGGGGAGAGGGATTCCGACAGGCGGTTCCTGGTCTGTTCGGGATATCGCACCGTGGACCTGCAGACCTATCTCTTTGAACGTTTTCTCGGGATCATTAAGGAAGAAAGCCCCTCGCTCACACCCGATGAAGCTTATCTGAGGGCTGCTTCGGAGGTTGCCTATCCGGGAGCCAGCGAGCACAATACCGGCCTGGCGGTCGATATCTGCGCCGTGGATTTCCAATTGCTGGAAAGAGAATTTGAGAATACATCCGAGGCCAAATGGCTGAAGGCGCACTGCGCGGAATACGGTTTTATCCTGCGGTATCCGGATGGACGCGAAGATATTACCGGCTATGTTTATGAACCCTGGCATTTCCGCTATGTCGGGAAAGACGCCGCGGCCGAGATCATGGAACGCGGGATTACGCTGGAAGAGTATCTGGCGGAGAGGAATCTGCCTTAATGACAGGAAGGAGACAGAGTAGGACATGAGTCAATGGCCTGAGATTTTAGAGCAGCTGAAGCTGCTGGTTTATACGGCGCCGGCCACGCTGATCGCGATCATTATGCATGAGATGGCGCATGCCTGGGTATCCACCTGGCTGGGCGATCCACTGCCCAGGATGGAAGGCAGACTGTCCCCGAATCCGCTCAAGCACCTGGATCCGATCGGGACCATCTGCATGCTGATCTTTCACTTCGGCTGGGCCAAGCCCGTCATGGTCAATCCGCGGTATTATAAGCATCCCAAACAGGGAATGGCGCTGACTTCGATCGCCGGCCCCGCCATGAATTATCTGCTTGCCTTCATCGCGTCAGGCCTCTATGTGTGGCTTTTTTACCATAATTATAATGCGGGTGCGGTGTCCGGCGTTTCGGCCTATTTTGAAGAGTTTATGTACTACTTCATGATTCTGAATATCGGCCTGGGAACGTTTAATCTGATCCCGCTGCCGCCGCTTGACGGATCCAAGGTGTTCGGAGCGTTGCTTCCCGACAAAACGTATTATACAGTCATGCGTTACGAACGGTATGGAGCGATTCTGCTGATCGTGGTTCTGTACACAGGAGTGCTCAGCGGTTTTCTGAGTACAGTGGTAAATGCCGTGAGCCGGTTCTTCCTCGGGATCTGGGCCTGAGGAAGGCCGTTTTTTTTGAAAAAAAGCGAAAAAAAAGCTTGCTTTTTGATTTCGGTTATAGTATAATATCAAATTGCCGATTCCTTGTTTGGAATCAGCCGCGGCTGCCCATGTGGCAGCACGCAAATTGTAAACTTCTTGTGCGGCATACACCGAGCCGCGGGCGAGAAGGATGAAAATTCATGTAGGAGGTGCTTGAAAAACATGGCACGAATTGCAGGTGTGGATTTGCCAAGAGAGAAGCGCATCGAGATCGGTCTGACCTATATTTACGGCATCGGACGTTCCAGCGCAGAGCGCATTTTGGCAGAAGCAGGTATTGACCCAGACATCCGTGTACGCGATCTGACTGATGAGCAGGAAGCTAAGCTTCGTGAAGTCATCGACCGTACCCAGCTGGTTGAGGGTGACCTGCGTCGGGAAGTTGCTTCCAATATTAAGAGACTGACGGATATCGGCTGCTATCGCGGCGTTCGTCATCGCAAAGGTCTTCCTGTCCGTGGACAGAATACGAAGAACAATGCGCGTACCCGTAAAGGCCCCAAGAGAACTGTGGACAATAAGAAGAAATAATCAGGAGGTTAGGAAATGGCAAGAGGTAATCAATCGGCTAAGAAAACAGTCGTGCGCCGTCGTAACCGCAAGAATATTGAAAAGGGTCAGGCGCATATTCAGTCTACATTCAATAACACTATCGTCACCATGACGGATACCAACGGCAATGCTCTGTCCTGGGCAAGTGCCGGCGGTCTGGGATTCCGCGGATCCCGTAAGAATACTCCCTTTGCCGCTCAGATGGCGGCTGAGACCGCTGCCAAGGCTGCCATGGAGCATGGCCTTAAGACGGTCGAAGTCTATGTTAAGGGCCCCGGCGCAGGCCGTGAGTCCGCCATTCGCGCGCTGCAGGTTGCCGGTCTGGAAGTTACCATGATCACAGACGTGACGCCCGTTCCCCATAACGGCTGCCGTCCGCCTAAGCGCAGAAGAGTTTAATAAGGAGGTATATAGAGATGGCAGTTAATAAAGATCCCATTCTTAAAAGATGCCGTTCCCTTGGCCTCGAACCAATGTATCTGGGCATCAATAAGACATCTAAGAGACAGCTGAGAAGAGCCAACCGCAAAGTCAGCGAGTATGGACTGCAGCTGCGTGAGAAGCAGAAGGCCAAGTTCATCTATGGCGTTCTGGAGAAGCCTTTCCGCAATTATTATGAGCATGCTGTCCGCATGAAGGGCATGACCGGTCTGAACCTGCTCATTCTGCTGGAGAGCCGTCTGGACAATATCCTGTTCCGTCTGGGCTGGGCGCGTACCCGCCGTGAAGCCCGTCAGATGGTCGACCATAAGTTCGTTCAGGTAAATGGCAAGACCGTCAATATTCCTTCCTACCTGGTCAAGGCAGGCGACAAGATTGAAATTAAGGAAAAGAACAAATCCTATCAGAGGATCAAGGATATCCTGGATGCGACCAACGGACGCGTGGTTCCCGAGTGGCTGACCGCTAACGACGAAGCTCTGGAAGCGACCGTCAACGCGATGCCCACCCGTGAGCAGATTGACATCCCGGTTGACGAGATGCTGATCGTTGAGTTGTATTCCAAGTAATTAACAACGCAAAGTAGAGGAGGACCCCTGTGTTAGAATTTGAAAAACCACGTATTGAGGTATCAAAGGTATCCGAGGACGGTACTTACGGATGTTTCGTGGTCGAGCCGCTGGAAAGAGGTTATGGAATCACGTTAGGGAACTCTTTGCGCAGAATTATGCTTTCATCTCTGCCGGGAACGGCCGTGTCCAGTATCAAAATCGACGGAGTTCTGCATGAATTCTCCACGATTCCCGGTGTGAAAGAGGATGTTTCCGAGATCGTTCTGAATATCAAGAGTCTGGCGCTTAAGAGCCTGGAACCTTTCGAGGAGCCGCTTACGGCTTATATCGATTATCAGGGTGAAGGCGTAGTGCGCGCATCGGATATTCGCATGGATCAGAATCTGGTCGAGATCGTCAACAAGGATCTGGTGATTGCCACGATCAGCGGCGGCGAGTCCAACCATCTGTCCATGGAATTAAAGATCACTACCGGCCGCGGCTATGTCGGCGCAGACAAGAATAAAAAAGAGGATCAGGCGGTTGGCGTGATTCCCGTGGATTCCCTGTATACGCCCGTTGAGCGTGTGAATTTCACGGTGGAGAACACCCGTGTCGGACAGATCACCGACTATGACAAGCTGACACTTGAAGTATGGACCAAGGGAACGATTCGTCCCGAGGAGTCCGTCAGCCTGGCCGCAAAGGTTCTGAATGATCATCTGGCGCTGTTTATCGACCTGTCAGACGATGCCCGCAATACCGATATTATGGTCGAAAAGGAAGCGGATCAGAAGGAGAGAGTGCTCGAGATGACCATCGAAGAGCTGGATCTGTCCGTCCGTTCCTACAATTGCCTCAAGAGGGCCGGCATCAATACGGTCGAGGACCTGACCAATAAGTCTGAGGACGAAATGATGAAAGTACGTAATCTGGGACGCAAGTCGCTGGACGAAGTGCTTGGCAAGCTGGAAGAGCTGCATCTGCGGCTTAAACCCAGCGAAGACTAATTTAGGAGGATTATTATGGCTGGATACAGAAAGCTTGGAAGAACTTCTTCCCAGCGCAAGGCAATGCTTCGCAGCCTTGTGACGGATCTGATTTATCATGGCCGGATCACCACCACCGTAACCCGCGCGAAGGAAGTCCGCAAGGAAGCCGAGAAGCTGATTACGCTGGCAGTTCGTGAGAAGGATAATTATGAAACGTTGACCGTTACGCAGAAGGTTCCCAAGAAGACCGCGGACGGCAAGCGCGTCAAGGAAGTAGTTGACGGCAAGAAGGTTACGAAGTACGAAGAGATCACCAAGACGATCAAGAAGGACAATCCGTCCCGTCTGCATGCTCGTCGTCAGATGATGCAGGTCTTCTATGATGTTACGGAAGTTCCCGCAGATGGCGTTAAGAAGCGCAGCCTGAGCAAAAAGGTTGATCTGGTGAGCAAAATGTTTGATGAAATCGGCCCGAAGTACGAGAACCGCAAGGGCGGCTATACCCGTATTCTGAAGACCGGTCCCCGCAAGGGTGACGCAGCCGAAATGGCGATCATTGAATTAGTGTAAGAGCTGCAATAGCAATCGAAAGGGTTCGCCGCACGACGAACCCTTTTCGTTTAGGTAAAGTGTCCGCCGTCTTCGCGCAGATTTACGTGAAGGCTGTGTGAGGCGCAGAAACGGAGCAGAAGGAGGAATTGAGCGATGCTGATGGTTGAGGCCAGACAGGTATCCTATGATTATCCGGTTTTTGACGAGGAAGGCAACGAGACCGGCAAACAGCGCGCGGTCGACTGTGTGGATCTTTATGTCAAAAAGGGTGAGTTTGTGGCGATCCTGGGGCATAACGGCTCAGGCAAATCGACGCTGGCGCGTCATATTAATGCACTCTTTCTGCCCACGGAAGGCACCATGCTTCTGGAGGAGATGGATACCCGGGATGAGGATAAGATCTGGGATATCCGGCGGAAAGCGGGCATGGTGTTCCAGAATCCCGACAATCAGATCATCGCTTCGATCGTGGAGGAGGATGTGGCTTTCGGTCCTGAGAACCTGGGCTTTGAGCCTGCGCATATCCGCGAGAATGTGGATGCGGCACTCAGCAGCGTAGGACTTGAAAAATACCGTGAGGCTTCTCCCAACCGCATGTCCGGCGGGCAGAAGCAGCGTGTCGCCGTGGCCGGGATCCTGGCTATGGAGCCGGACTGCATTATTCTGGATGAACCCACGGCCATGCTCGATCCTTCCGGACGCCGGGAGGTTATGGAGACGATCTCCTATCTGAACAAGGAAAAGGGGATCACGATTCTGTACATTACCCATCACATGGATGAAGCCGCCAAGGCGGACCGGATCGTGGTCATGGATCATGGCCAGGTGGTCATGAACGGTGCGCCGAGACAGGTTTTTTCCCAGGTGGAGAGGATGAAGGAACTGGGCCTTGACGTCCCCATGGCGACGGATCTGGCCTACAGTCTCCGCAAGGGCGGTTTGGATATCCCGATTGATGTCATGACCATGGAGGAGGTGACGGATGCATTATGTCGATTGAAGTCCAGGGCGTAGGCTATCTGTACGAGGGCGGAACCCCCTTCGAGAAACAGGCACTTAAAGACGTCAGCTTTACCGTGGATAAGGGCGAGTTCATCGGCCTGATCGGACACACCGGCTCGGGCAAATCCACACTGATCCAGACACTGAACGCGCTGCTCGAGCCGACGGAGGGCAAAGTCCTCTATGACGGAATGAATATCTTCGACCCGGAATTCAAGCGCCGCCGCCGTGAGATCCGGCAGAAGGTGGGGCTTGTTTTCCAGTATCCGGAGCACCAGCTCTTTGAAATGACGGTGTATAAGGATGTAGCCTTCGGGCCGGGCAACATGAAGCTCTCCGAGGAAGAAGTCCGCGAACGCGTGGAATGGGCTTTGGATCTGGTCGGCCTCGGGCCGGAGGTCTATGAGAAATCGCCTTTTGACCTGTCGGGCGGGCAGAAGCGCCGCGTGGCTCTGGCAGGTGTTCTGGCCATGCGTCCGGAGTATCTGGTGCTGGATGAGCCCGCCGCAGGGCTGGATCCAAGAGGTCGGGACGATCTGTTTGACGAAATCGCTTCGCTGAGAGACCGTACCGGTATGACGGTGATCCTTGTGAGCCACAGCATGGATGATGTCGCTCAATATGTGGAGCGGATCCTGGTCATGGACCACGGACATCTCATCTATGATGACAAGCCGGCCAGGGTATTCCGCCACAAAGAAGAACTTACCGCCATGGGACTTGCCGTGCCCGAGATCGTGGATCTGGGAGACCGCCTCAGGGAACGCGGTTTTGATCTGTCCGAGGATATCATCCGCATGGAGGACATGGCTGACGCGATCCTGAAGCTTTTCGGGAAAGGAGGCGCCAAATGATCCGTGATATTACGATCGGCCAGTATTACCCGTCCGACTCGGTGATCCACCGCCTTGACCCGCGTGTCAAGCTGGCCGGGACCTTACTGTACATTATTTCGATCTTCTTCGTGCAGAACTGGATCGGCTTTGTGCTCGCGATCCTGATGTTCGGCGTGGTCGTCAAAATGGCCAAAATCCCGCTTTCCTACATGGTGCGCGGTCTGAAGTCCATCCTGATCCTGCTGATCTTCTCGGTGGTGATGAATCTCTTCCTGATCCGGGAAGGAAAAGTCCTGGTGCATTTCTGGATCATTACGATTACGGATAAAGGTGTGATGACAGCGGGCTTTCTGGCCATGCGCCTTACCCTGCTGGTGCTCGGCAGCTCTCTGATGACGCTGACCACTACACCGCTCGCACTGACGGACGGCCTGGAGCGGGCTATGCGCCCTCTCAAGAAGATCCATGTACCTGTGCATGAAATCGCGATGATGATGAGTATTGCGCTGCGGTTTATCCCGATCCTGCTGGAGGAAACAGACAAGATCATCAAGGCTCAGCAGGCCAGGGGAGCGGATTTTGAGAGCGGTAATCTACTGCAGAGGGCCAAAGCGATGGTGCCGATCCTGGTACCCCTCTTTATCTCGGCTTTCCGCAGGGCGGAGGATCTGGCGACGGCCATGGAATCCCGCTGCTACCGGGGTGACGTGGGCCGGACCCGTATGAAAGAGCTGGTTTATTCCAGAAACGACAAAATCGCGTATGTACTGATTCTGCTGGGAGCGGCGCTCCTGATCGCCAGCCGCTATCTCCCCTTTGCCTCGCTGTTTGCAGGGACGGGAGGGACGATATGAGCCGCCGGATCCGCATGACCGTCGCCTATGACGGGACGAATTATGCCGGATGGCAGCGCCAGAAGAACGGGATCAGCGTCCAGCAGAAGATCGAAGAAGCTTTTATGAGCCTCTTTGGAGAGGAAGTCACCGTCGACGCTTCGGGACGTACGGACGCGGGGGTCCATGCCCGCGGCCAGGTCGCTGCCGTTACGCTGCACTACGACATCCCGGTGGAGCGCCTGGCGCTCGCTTTAAACAGTCAGCTGCCTCCGGATATCCGGATCATGAGCGCCGCCGAGACCTATGCGAAGTTTCATCCGCAGTTCCAGGCCAAGCGCAAGACCTACCGGTATACGTTTTATAACGGAGATTTCCTGCTGCCCGAGTACAGGTTGTACATGGCTCATATTCATGAGCCGCTGGACCTGGAAGCCATGAAGCGTGCCGCCTCCGACCTGATCGGAGAACATGATTTTACGGCGCTAAGCTCAGCGCAGCGTACTGCCAAGACGACGGTGCGGACCATTTATCAGGCTCGTGTCTGGGCGGACCGGAACGATCCGCATGTGATTCACATTGAAGTGACAGGGAATGGTTTCCTGTACAATATGGTCCGGATCATCGCGGGAACGCTTGCCGATATCGGCAGGGGGAGACTGCCGGAAGACGCTTTTGTCCGGGCTTTCCGGACCAACGACCGGACACTTGCCGGTATCACGGCCCCTCCTCAGGGGCTATGCCTGATGCGGGTGGATTATGAGTAAATCATGAGAGATAATATCTTAAACATAAGAGTTATCTCTTTTTTTATCTTCTGCTTTAAAGTGACATGTTTTATCCGTTATGAGAAATGATCGAAATAACATACCACAATTTGAACGTTTTGAACAAAAAGTGTTGCATTTGGTATTCCAATGCTGTATAATCAATCTGTAACAATTTTTCATATAGGAGGAATATTATGATGTTCCCGGACAGAAAATTATCATGGTTATGATCATTTTCACCATGTATTTCTCCGCCGGTATGATCCCCGGATACATGAACATCCAGCAGTTGGGTCTGTATAATACCCGTTGGGCTATTCTGCTTCCCGGCGCGATCAGCACCTTCAACATGGTTATCATGCATACCGCTATGCAGTCCATCAAATATGCCAATATCGTCGTCGCCACGCTGCCCATCCTTCTGCTGTATCCTTTCCTGCAGAAGTATTTCGTAAAGGGCATGATGGTTGGTGCTGTTAAGGGCTAAGGTATCTATCGTTGCTTGCTGATAGCACAACAGGAAAGGCAGAGACAGTTTCGGACCGCGTCTTAAACTGTCTTTGCCTTTTCTCTTTCAGGAGGGATGATTATGTTTTTTGGCAGGAAGAAATCCACCATGCCTGTGCCGGAGGGTAAAGTGCCGGTGCTGCATGCCAGTATCTGTACGGGCGAGACAGCCGCCGGATTCAAAGACAAACGTACCGGCCACTTCGAAGAAGTGATGCTGATCCGCTCGGATGAGGATCTGCGCCGCTTTATGAAGCAGTACGGACTCAAAGAAGTGCCCCCCAGAGAATACTGAATGGAAGGGTTTTCCGTGCTCCGTACATTTCTTTTGCGAAAAACCCTGCGATTCTTTTCAAAAAATGCTTGACTATTCTGACTGAATCGGTTATAATACCTATTGCTTGCGAAAGCATCTGGGTGTAGCTCAGTTTGGTAGAGCGCTTGAATGGGGTTCAAGAGGCCGCAGGTTCAACTCCTGTTACCCAGACGAAACCGGGAATTGGCTTAAATAGCTGATTCCCGGTTTTTTTGGCTTAATGGGGCGGTTTTGTGCGGCCTTTTTCAAGGGCTCATTGGAAGAGACCATTATTCCTGATTCGTGAACTTATACAGATTATCGCATAAAAACCCCCATTCTTTTCGTGCATTCCACCATTTGGGGGTTTATTTTTATGAGAAACATGGTATAATACATACAGAAACCTGTAGTTTGCCTTTTTTGCTCGGCAGCAGAGGGCGGACGGGATTAGCAATTTCTGAAAGGAGAATGATTTATGGGACTGATTTCTGCGGCACTTGGCGCACTGAATGGTGTATTGGCTGATCAGTGGAAGGAATTTTTCTATTGCGAGGCAATAGATAAGGATGTATTGGTTGTAAAGGGTCAGAAGGTAATCGGCAAGCGTTCTTCCAATACCAAGGGCAATGATAATATCATTTCCAACGGTTCCGGCATTGCGGTAGCTGACGGACAGTGCATGATTATTGTTGAGCAGGGTAAGGTTGTGGAAGTTTGCGCGGAGCCCGGTGAGTACACCTATGATACTTCGACGGAGCCCAGCATTTTCACCGGTCCTCTGGGAAAGGGCATTCTGGAAACCTTTAAGCAGATCGGCAAGCGCTTCACCTACGGTGGAGATACCGGTAAGGATCAGCGCGTGTACTACTTCAATCTGAAGGAGCTGATTGATAATAAGTTCGGTACGCCCAACCCGATCATGTTCCGTGTGGTTGACAGCCGCATCAGAATGGATATCGATGTAAGCCTCCGCTGCTCCGGTGTTTATTCCTACAAGATCGTGGATCCGCTGCTGTTCTATACCAATGTCTGCGGCAATGTGCAGAGAGAGTACAGACGTGAGCAGCTGGATACCCAGCTTAAGACCGAGTTTATCAGCGCTCTGCAGCCCGCGATCGGCAAGCTTTCCGAACTGGAGCTTCGTCCGAACCAGCTGATGACGCACACCACCGAGCTTGAGAACGCGCTGAATGAGGCGCTGTCCGACAAGTGGGGCAAGCTTCGCGGCCTGCAGGTTGTCAGCGTAGCGCTTGGCTCTGTAACGCTTCCTGAGGAAGATCAGGAGATGATCAAGCGTTATCAGCAGAATGCGATGCTGATGGATCCCACTATGGCGGGAGCCAATCTGATGAATTCCGCCGCGACGGCTATGGAAGGCGCTGCGACTAATTCTGCCGGTGCGATGACCGGTTTCATGGGCCTTGGTATGGCTCAGCAGTCGCTTAACGGCATGGGTGTCGCGAATCTGTATGCGATGGGTGCTCAGCAGCAGCCGCAGCAGCCTGCACAGCCCGCTCCGGTTGAACCCGCTCCGGCGGCGAATGCCTGGACCTGCCCGCAGTGCGGTAAGCCTCAGACCGGTAATTTCTGCCCGGACTGCGGCACCAAGAGACCTGAGCCCTTCAGCTGGGTATGCCCGCAGTGCGGCAAGACCCTGACTTCCAAGTTCTGCCCCGACTGCGGAACCAAGTATGAAGGCTGAATCCTGAGTCAAACGTTTTAGGAGAGGAGAGGCACTATAATGGCGCAGATTCTTGAGTATAAGTGCCCCTGCTGCGGCGGAGCCATTGCATTTGACAGCTCCCTGCAGAAGATGAAGTGCCCGTTCTGCGATACTGAATTTGAGATGGAAGCTCTGCAGTCATTCGATGAATCGCTGCAGAGCGAAATCCCTGATCAGATAAACTGGGATATGAATGCCGGAGAGGCCTGGGATCCCGCCGAGACCGCAGGCTTGCGGAGCTATGTCTGCAAGTCCTGCGGTGGTGAAATCGTCGGGGACGAGACACTTGCGGCAACATCCTGTCCTTTCTGTGGCAATCCGGTGGTAATGATGGAGCAGTTTTCCGGCGGCTTAAAGCCGGACTATGTCATTCCGTTCAAGCTGGATAAAAAGGCCGCCAAAGAAGCTCTGACGAATCATCTGAAGGACAAGAGTTTTCTGCCCAGAATTTTCAAAAGTCAGCAGCATATCGATGAGATCAAAGGCGTTTACGTGCCTTTCTGGCTTTTTGATGCGGACGCGGATGTCTATGTCCGCTACCGCGGCGAGAAGGTCCTGACCTATCGCCAGGGGCAGTATGATCATATTGATACCAGTATTTATCAGATTATCCGCAGCGGGAGAGTCGCTTTCCAGCAGGTCCCGGTGGATGCATCCACCAAGATTCCGGATGATCTGATGGAATCCCTCGAGCCGTATGATTTTTCGGAAGCGGTTCCGTTCCAGACGGCCTATCTCGCGGGATATCTGGCCGACCGCTATGACATTACCGCCGAGGATAGTGTCGAGCGGGCCAATCATCGTGTGAAAACTTCCGCCGAGGAAGTCATGCGTGATTCGGTTGTTGGCTATTCCGGTGTGGAGGCGCAGTCTTCCAATGTTCAGATCGAGAACGGCCGGGTGAGGTATGCGCTTTATCCGGTCTGGCTGCTGAACACTTCCTGGGAGGGCAAGCAGTATACATTCGCGATGAATGGCCAGACAGGCAAATTCGTCGGCGATCTGCCCGCGGATAATAAGGCGTACTGGAAGACGTTTGCTCTGATGACAGCGGGGATCGGTGCGGTGGTTTATTTGATCCGCTGGCTCTTTAGCCTGCTGTAGGAGGGACGGATCATGCGTAAATTATTATCTCTGATCGCAGGATTACTGCTCTGTCTGTGGGTGACGGTTCCGGTGTTTGCGGCTTCGGCCCCGCGTCTGGTGGACGAGGCGGATCTGCTGAGCAGCAGTGAGGAAAGCGAGCTGCTTGCCCGTCTGGATGAAATCAGTGCACGGCAGAATGCGGATATTGTCATTGTGACGGTCAATTCACTCGATGGCAAGACCCCGATGGAATACGCGGATGATTATTACGATACGCACGGCTATAACAGCAACGGGATCCTGCTGTTGGTCAGCATGGACGACCGGGATTACTGGATGTCGACCGCGGGGTTCGGGATCACTGCTTTTACGGATGCCGGCATGAGCTATATGCAGCGCAAGTTTGTTCCCTCTATGACGAGAGGCGACTATGCGGAAGCATTTAATACGTTTGCGTCCCTCTGTGATGAATTCCTGGAAGAGGCGCATAACGGCCGGCCCTATGATCATGGCCATATGCCCAAGGAGAAGGTGGGGTTCTTCTGGCTTCCGCTCTCCGGCGGCATTGGTGCGGCCATTTCCGGTATCATCAACGGCAGCAAAAAGAGCAGGCTTAAATCTGTTCACAGCAAACCGGATGCGGACGCCTACATCGACGTTCCCAATATCCGGATGAACCGCAGTGAGGATATCTTCCTGTATGCGCATCATGAAGTGGTGCGTACGCATTCGGATGACAATGGCGGTTCAAGTACACATATCTCTTCTTCCGGCGTCACGCACGGCGGGAGCGGAGGCAAGTTCTGAGCAAGGTTTCTGAAAAAGCGGCGGCTGCTTGGCAGCTGCCGCTTTCTTTTGTGTTTGGGCGAGGGGCATATGCGAGCTTCGCAAAAGCAGACGCAGCTTCGCTGCTGTCCTCGGACACTCGCGGGTCTTCGCCCCGCTCGTGTGTGGCGGCGCATATGCGAGCTTCGCTGCTGTCCCCGGACACTCGCGGGGCTTCGCCCCGCTCGTGTGTGGCGGTGCATATGCAAGCTTCGCTGCTGTCCTCATACACT
>JAFRZL010000013.1 GCA_017442535.1 Bacillota bacterium
GCCTTCGGCGCGCTCGTGTTCTTGCGCCCCTCATATGTGAGCCAAAAGGTATCATTGAATCATACGCCTGCTATTGAGCCGCCGGCTTCGCCGTCAGCTCAATTTATCAGCAAGCCGTGCGGCCGTTTTCTTATGCGAGCATAAGAAAAGGCCTTCGGGCTTGCTGATATTTCGCGTGCCTGTGGCACGCGAAATGCAGGCGGGGTGTTTTTGGCTCGCGCACTCGGGTCTTTTGCTGCAAGAAAATGCGCCGGGGTTTATTCCGGCGCGAAGTGATATATTTGGAGGAGAAAATAAAATGAAGATATAAACATGAAAAAGTTTTGATGGTTATATGATAGTAGATAAATGTGAACAGAATATGAACGGAAGGATTCATTTGGATTTCAGTCTGGAAACGTTATTGTTACACAGGCTTTTTTTCGCTATTCTTACACCTTTTTTCATGTTTATGACTCACGTATTTCACTGCAGCGGAATACGATGTAGGAGATTCGTTTGAAGATAAACCATGCTCCGAGGACGATGGCGAGGGAGATAAGTACTGTCGTATAGGGGAATCCTCCTGCATTTGTAAGGTAATTCGTCAGGTTGAGGTTGCCGAAAAGTAAGTAGTTCAGCACAGCCGGCCTGTCCAGGTTCCTATATACCAGTTCCAGTACTCCGGGCAGCAGGAAGTACGCAAGGGTTGTGATAATCGACGATACCGCGATAGAATGGGATATGACGGCCAGAGCGGCGGTCAGGGCGATCATCACATAGGCTTCCAGCAGGATCAACAGATAGCGAATTCCTACGTAGGCGAGATAAGGTACCCAATAGACGGTATTGTTCTGCCAGCTCATGAAATAAACCGGGAACGTTTTATCCATCGGATAGACAAAATAGCCTATGGCCAGATGAATGAATGCAAGCAGCAGGCAAATCAGGAGAAGCATTCCTTCGACGGTCAGGTATTTGGCGTGAAGGATTTTCTTACGCTTATAGGGATAAATGACGAGCTGCTGCAAGGTATCCTGCCGGTATTCCGCCCCGATCGAGACGGCGGCAAGAATGATGCCCAGCAGAACAATGACGATCCTCGCCGCCGTAAAGGCAGTCTGCATATAATTGAGCGAGTTGCTGCGTGTATGGTATTCCTCCCGAAGCAGCGCTTCGGAGGGCATCTCATACTCCAGTGCAAAGGAGTCTTTTGCGATCGATGCTTCCAGAATGGCGATACTGTCCTCCAACTCCTCTCTGCGTTCAGGCTGGGACAATTCGTCCTCGGGTGAGAGATTCTGCAGTTTGATGAGCTCAGCTGTGTTATCATGAATATGCTGGATCGCAAGGCTGGTCCAATTGTCTTTGGCCGCGGGAGGCACATTGTAATTCACATATCTCTCCCACATCTCCACATCGTTTGTCGCCAGGCTCTTGGTTTTGGCTGCGTCTTCTACCCACTGAAGTTCGTTTAATTGCATCAGATACTGTTCCGAACGCTGCAGGAGGTCTTTGTTATAGGTCTGATAATCATTATTCTGGACGTAAACCATCAGACTCTTGTTCTCTTCCTCGATATTGGCCAGATTGATATCATTGGAAAAACCAAAATACTTATCAAGGTCTTCCGCGTTCCATCCGCTTCTGACGCAGTCAAGCAGGAGAAGATTCTGGAAATACTGGTTCAGGATCTCGATCCTCCAATCCCA
Organism: Bacillota bacterium; assembly: GCA_017442535.1. GTDB lineage: Bacteria > Bacillota > Clostridia > Lachnospirales > Bianqueaceae > RUG12817. The sequence goes on from JAFRZL010000013.1 coordinate 1,692, forward strand.
GTCGGGGATTTTATTATCCAGGCAGAATTGGTTAAGCTGTATCTTATTCTGCCAGCGCATCAGATCGGCTCTGTAGGAGGTTTCATTCTCCCACTCGTTCGCGTCAAATTCCGAATAACGGATCAGCTGACGATTATACTTGTCAATCTCGTCAAGGTAGGTCTGCTGCCAATTATCCTTCTGAGAATCGGAATAGGAAACGATTCCGACGCATAGAGCCGCGGAAAGGAAAGCAAGCAGGATCAGCAAAACGATGCCTTTGCGGTGCAGTAATTTGATCCACTCATTTTGAATCAGCTTATTCAATTTCAGCACCTCCCGTCAATTGGGTATAAAGGGATTCGAGCGACAAACGGCGGACAGTGATTTCCTGGAGCGCGATTCCGTTATTCAGCATCATACGGTTGATGGCGGCTGAACTGAGTTTTGGCGAAGTGACGGATAGTTCACCCGGATTGCCGCGCCAGACCTCCAGTTCTTCATCCAAATGCTGGTTCAGTATCTTGACGGCCTTGGCCGCCTCTTCCGGAGCTACCACGATATCATAGACATTGGATTTCTCGTTGCGGAATTCATTCATAGCGCGCTCAGCAATCAAATACCCGTGCGACAGGATACCGATCCGGTCACACATGGATTCCATCTGATTGGTAATATGGCTTGTCACCAGAATGGATGTACCGTTATCGGCAAGACTCCGTAACAGTTTGGATAATTCACGCATGCCGACCGGATCGAAGCCATTCATCGGTTCATCAAGAATCAAAAGCTGGGGATAGTTAAGAATGCTCTGAGCGAGCGCCAGACGCTGCCTGGAGCCGAGAGAATACTTGTGAACAGGCTGCTGGATCATATTGCGAAGGCCCACCAGGTCCACAACTTCCTCGATCCTTGCTTTATCCACCTCCGTATACATCCGGGCCGTCAGTTTCAGGTTCTGCATGCCGGTCATATAGAGGTAGTGCATGGGATATTCTACAATTGCTCCCACAAAATCAATCGCATCGACGAACTCCTTGCGCACATCATATCCGGCAATTGAAATCGTACCGGAATCGGGACGCAGATGACCGACGATGGTTTTGATGAGAGTGGTTTTGCCGGCGCCGTTCGGCCCCAGCAGCCCATAGATCTCCCCTTCTTTAATATCAAGCGAAACATCATTGACGGCAATGGTCTTACCAAAGCGCTTCGTGACGTGCCGATATTCCAAAATGGTAGCTTGTGTACGCATTGATTACATTCCTTCCGTTAATCATTCCCCGACTGTATTGGAGAGTCGGCCGATTCCTTCGATCTCGCAGACGACAGTGTCGCCGGTCTTCAGGAACTGCGGAGGATTCATCCCCATTCCGACGCCCGACGGAGTACCTGTCGAAATCACGGTACCGGCCTTCAGAACCATACCGGAGGACAGTTCGCTGATAATATAGGCGATATCGAAAATCAGCAGACCCGTATGGCTGTTCTGCCGAAGCTCGCCGTTAACATAGGACCGTATGGGCAGTACCGGCGGATAAACGATTTCGTCAGCAGTAACAATCCAGGGACCCATCGGGCAGAATCCGGCCAGACTCTTGCCGAAATACCACTGATTATGTGAATGCTGGACGTCACGTGCGCTGACATCATTCAGAATCGTATAGCCGAAAATATACTGAGCCGCATCTTCGGGACGGACATGGTAGGCATCCTTGCCGATCACCACCGCAAGCTCTACTTCATAGTCAAGTTTGGAAGTGATGTCCGCATGCAGCGGAATCTCGGCCCTGTGGCCGATGGCCCTGTCCACTCTTTTGCCGAAATACACCGCCATCTCGCGCTTTCCGTCAAACTCCTCATGTTTATAACGGGCAGACTCAGCCGCATGATCCATGTAATTGATCCCAAGACAGAGGATATCCTGAGCAGGTACCGGGATCGGAGCTTCAAGCGTCACCTCTGACAGGGGAATTCTGTCCTCTTCCGAAGCCATCTCGGCCATAGTGGAAAGGCAGCGAAGCTTATCCGGACCGGTCGTGCGGATGAAATCAAGCATGGTATCTTTAAAAACGCCGAGCGAAGCCAGGGGAACGATGGAATCCCCGCATACGATACCGATTCTTTCTGCTTCCTGATAACAATAAGTGACAAGTTTCATTGAATGATCCCCCTTTAATCGTATTTATTCATTTTCTTCACGTGCCCAGTCCATCGCGCGGCGCACCGCACGGTGCCAGGAACTGAGCTTACGGTTACGTTCTTCAAGACTCATGCCGGATACGAAGGTCTTGCCGGACTGCGTAAGGGAAAGGATTTCATCCTTATCCTTCCAGAATCCGCAGGCAAGCCCTGCAAGATAAGCGGCTCCGAGAGCCGTTGTCTCTTTGCATTCGCAGCGGACGACACTTCCCTGCAGCAGATCGGCCTGGAATTGCATCAGGAACTCGTTGTTGGAGGCACCGCCGTCCACTTTAAGATTATGAATCGTAATACCTGTATCCTTCTGCATGGCTTCAAAGACATCCATTGTCTGATAGGCGATGGATTCGAGCGCGGCACGGATAAAGTGATCTTTCTTGCAGCCGCGTGTCAGCCCGACCACGGTACCGCGCGCATACGGATCCCAGAAAGGTGCTCCGAGTCCGGTAAACGCAGGTACAAAATATACACCATTCGTATCCGGAACGGCTTTGGCATATCGTTCGGTCTCGGATGCATGCTGGAACATGCGCATTTCATCGCGAAGCCACTGAACAATAGCCCCTGCCACAAACACGCTGCCCTCCAGCGCATACTGGACTTTGCCATTCTCTCCGATCGCGATGGTCGTCAGCAGCTTGTTCTGCGAAACCACAGGCTTACTGCCGGTATTCATCAGCAGGAAGCAGCCCGTGCCGTAGGTATTCTTCGCAGAGCCGGGTGTGAAACAGCCCTGGCCGAAAAGCGAGCCCTGCTGATCGCCCACGAGAGAACAGATCGGAATCTCGCCGCCGATCAGATGTTCACTGGTCACGCCGTAAACACAGGATGAATCCTTGACTTCCGGCAGCATCCTGCGCTGAATCCGGAAATAATCCAGGATCTCCTGATCCCATTCAAGCGTATGAATATTGAAGAGCATGGTACGGGACGCATTGGTCACATCTGTCGCAAAGACCTTGCCGCCGGTCAGATTCCAGAGCAGCCAGGTATCCACGGTGCCGAAGAGGATCTCCCCCTTCTCCGCCCTCTCGCGGGAGCCGGGAACATGATCCAGAATCCATTCGAGCTTAGTGGCGGAGAAATAAGCATCGGGGATCAGACCGGTTTTCTGCTGGAGCGTCTTGTCGAACCCCTCCGCGTAGATCTTCTCGACCCGTTCAGCGGTACGCCTGCATTGCCAGACAATCGCATTGTAAAGGGGCCTGCCGGTCGCGGCCTCCCAGACGATCGTCGTTTCGCGCTGATTGGTAATACCGATCGCCGCGATCTGCGATGACTGAATGCCCGCCTTGGCCATGGCTTCCATCGCGACAGAAAACTGTGAAGCCCAGATCTCCTGCGGATTATGCTCTACATAGCCGGGCTTGGGAAAGATCTGTGTATATTCCTTCTGAGCGATACTGACAACCTGCGCTTCGTGATCAAATAAGATACAACGCGAACTGGTCGTGCCCTGATCAAGTGCCATTACATACTGCTTCATGCCAAATCCTCCTTATGCATTACGTCAGATTCATCCATAATCATTATACCATATATTCGTGAAAGACGCAAATATTATTGAAAAAACATCCCGAATATGGTATAACATCATTGAAACCAAAAAGGAGGTATCGTTATGATTTATCGCAATCCCGTTATTCCCGGTTATCATCCGGATCCCAGTATCTGCCGAGTCGGCGAGGATTTCTATATTGTTAATTCAACATTTGAATTTTTCCCCGGAGTGCCCGTGTTCCACAGCCGCAATCTGGCGAACTGGGAGCTGATCGGATATGTGCTTAACCGCCGCGAGCAGCTCGAACTCGAAGGCTGCCGTAATTCCGGCGGCATCTATGCGCCTACCATCCGCTATCATGAAGGCATGTTTTATATGATCACCACGAATGTGACCTGGAAGGGCAATTTTGTGGTCCACAGCGAGCGTCCCGAGGGGCCATGGTCCGATCCGGCCTGGATCGACCAGAACGGCATCGATCCTTCACTTTTCTGGGATGATGACGGCACCTGCTATTACTGCTCCAACGGCCGGAATGACGGAGTCCGTGGAATCTGGGTCTTTGCGATCGACCCCATGACCGGCAGGATTCTCTCCGATAAAAAAATGGTTTCCACCGGATGCGGCGGCCAGTGCACGGAAGGGCCTCATATCTATAAGCGTAACGGATACTATTATCTGATGGTCGCGGAAGGCGGAACGGAATACCAGCATCACGAAGTTATTCTGCGCTCCGACAGCATCTGGGGGCCCTATGAACCCTGTCCGTATAATCCGATTCTCTCTCATCAGAACCGTAAGGGGCACGAGATTCAGGCTACCGGTCATGCGGATCTGGTGGAAGATCAGAATGGCAACTGGTGGGCTGTATTCCTGGCATATCGTAATTTCTCACATGCGCTGCTGCATAATCTCGGCAGGGAGACCTTCCTGGCGCCGGTGCACTGGACAGAAGACGGCTGGCCCATTATCGGTGAGAACGGTCAGACCGAACTCCTGGCCGACGCACCGCTGCCTGCCCCCGCTCTGCCTGTCTGTTATGACCTGAATCAGGATTTTTCAAAAGGCTCGATCGATCTTCGCTTTGAATATACACGCAATCCCGATATGGCATTGTTTGAGCTGAATCGAGAGGCTGGTGCACTGATCCTGCATGGAAGCGAGATCACGCTCTCCCAACCAGGGACTTCACCGACGGTGCTGAGTGTGCAGCAGCCTGCCTTCTGTACGCATGTCGAGGTCGAGCTTGCCGAGGATACGCTTACCGCCGCGCGCGCCGGTCTCTCTGCCTATTATAATAACGACTATCATTATGATATCTATCTGTCAAATCAGGATGGTAAATTATATGTCGGATTCACAAAAGCCGTGCATGATATGACCGTTGAGATCGCGCGGATACCGGTCAAAGGTTCCGGCAGGATCGTCCTTTCCATCGATTCGGATCGTGTGGGTTACACCTTCCGTTATCAGGAGGCGGGCTGCGAGGCCATTACCATCGGCAGCGGTCATAACGCCGGCTTGTCCACGGAAGGTACCAAGACAATGACCTTTACAGGGACAATGTTCGCGATTTTCGCGGAACAGGGCGATGCGTCATTCTATCGCTTTAATATGTCAGAAACGAAGGATCCGGTTTATGAGCAGTAAAACTTATCTGAAAGATTATCCGGCTGCGGTCAAGGATCATGTACTCTTCTGTAAATCCCAGGGCATGCAGGTCCCCCCTCCCTCGCTGCTTAAGACTCCGGAACATCTTGAAAAGATCCGCGCCTCTGCGCGCATCAATGTCGCATTGCTGGATTACATGGATCATAATATCAAGGCCGGGATCTCCACCGAGCAGATCGACCGCTGGGTATATCAGATCACAACGGATCTGGGAGGCATCCCTGCTCCGCTGAATTACGAAGGATTCCCCAAGAGCGTCTGTACCTCCATTGACGATGTCGTTTGCCACGGCATTCCGTCATCCCGCGAGATTCTGAAAGACGGTCAGATCATCAATATCGACTGCTCCACGATTCTGGACGGATATTTCTCTGATTCTTCCAGAATGTACTGCATCGGAGAGGTCTCGGAAGAAAAACGACGTCTGGTCCGGGTGACGAAGGAATGTGTGGAGCTTGGCCTCGCCGAAGTAAAGCCCTGGGCGCGTCTGGGCGATATGGCTGCCGTTATCAATGCACATGCCCGTAAAAACGGCTATAGTGTTGTCCGCGAGATCGGCGGGCACGGTGTCGGTCTGGAATTCCATGAAGATCCCTGGGTCAGCTATGTCGCACCCGCCGGGACGGGAATGGTCATGGTCCCCGGAATGGTCTTTACGATCGAGCCCATGGTCAATATGGGGCGTGCCGGATTCCGGATCAACCGCTTCGATGGCTGGACCGTACGGACAGCCGATCACAAGCCTTCCGCTCAGTGGGAGATCATGGTACTGGTGACGGAGACCGGCTATGAAGTCCTCGCCTGGTAAATGGCATCAAAAAACCTCTTTTGCCCCGGTTGGCAGAAGAGGTTTTTTCGTGTCAGGAACATGATTCTCAGAGCTTTTTGCCGCAGTTGGCGCAGAATCTGTCGGTCGGCTTGACCTCAGCTCCGCAATAGGGGCAATAAAGCCCTGCCGGAGAGGGTGCCTGTGTACGCTCGTTTGCATAGAGGATCTTCTCTGAGGCGGCCGCATTGATCCTGGCCTGGATCTCCTTGGGATAACTGAAACTTGAAATCTTGAAATGATGGATCGTCAGGCCGATTTTAAGCAGTTCCATGTCCAGATCATCCTGGATGCCCTTTGCGATTCGATCCGCCTGATTCTGCAGGGTAAAGAGGTCATTGCCCTCCTCCGTGATCCATTTCATCAGAAGCTGATCCAGCATGGAGTCCACACGCAAGCGAACATCCTCCACCGTATATTCTTTACGGGTGCCGGCCATCGTATCAAGCAATGTAGTCATCTCATCCACATTCAGGATATAGGTGCCGAAAGCGCGGATCGGAACGCCTCCCGTAAAGCCCGGGAAGGGCACCAGGAGTGCATTCTTGGTCCCCCAGGTCATCGTAAAATCACGTGTATTGATAAAGATGACCTCGCCCTTGCCCCTGATCTTGCTGCGGATCTGATAATTGCCTTCAGGCTGATAGATACCGTCCAGCTTACCGTCATTCAGGAAAACTGCATCCTGGCCGGGCTTGACAAGAATACGGTTCCGGCGGCGGACAGTTCCCTGCCACTTCCAGAAAATAACATCGTCACGATATTCTTCCCATTCGATCAGACGCGGTTTACCGAATAAAAATGCCATGCTTACCCTCCTTGCGGGAACAGCCGCTGCTCTTTATGAAAAAGGGTCCGGACATGGATCCGAACCCTCAATGAAAATGCTCCGTTAATGGATCAGGCACGGCCGAGTCTGGCCTTAAGCGCCTGAAGCTCCTCATCGACGCTGGTCGCAGTCGTGGTATCATACTTATCCATCAGATCTTCCATATTGGTGCTGGTCATTGCGCCGTTAAGCTCGGCCATAGCATTCGCCTTGTCAAGCATGGCATCAGCCTTCTGCTCAAGCTTGTCGAACTTGCTCATGGTGCCCTTGGCGGTCTGGACGCTCTCGGTCATCTTGTTGATCTTCTCCTGCGTCTTGGCAACAGCGACCTTGGCCTTGATCTGTGTCTTCTTGGACTGCATCTCGTAGATCTGATCATTCAGATGGTCAAACATCTGACGCATCTTGGCGGAATTCTCTTTGGCCAGATCATAAGCCTGCTGCAGGGACTGCAGTTCGCGGGCCTTGCTGTTCTTCTTCTGCAGGAAGATCGCGGCATCCTTGTCGTTACCGGCAAGAACGGCCTTCTCGGCATAAGCCTGCAGCTTATCAACTTCATTCTGGCAGGCATTAACTTCACGCTGAGCACGGGCTTCCTCAGCCATAACACCGGCAGTCTCGGACTTAACCTCGGCCAGATCGGACTCAAGATCACGCAGGACCTGGTCGATCATCTTCTCCGGATCCTCCATTTTATCAAGCAGAGCGTTGATATTAGAACTCATAATGTCTTTGAATCTTGAAAGAATTCCCATCGTTTACAATCCTCCTAATCAATTTGAATCCATTATAACACTTTCCGCATCAAAAAGCAATCATTTCGCAAAAAAATGCGAAAAAGGGTCTTTAACGGAATGGCATCGGACTGCAAAACCGGTTCTTACCGGTTTTATATTTCAACCGCTCTCTTTTATTTCGGTGTTCTGGGTCTAAATAGATACTCTGCCCAGGCGGGGATACTGTGCCTCCATATTTGTTCCTCTTGACAATATAAGATTTTTAAGCTATGATATATGTCAATCGATACGAATGGAAAGGAGGTGTGCGGTATGGCTGATAAGCACAGACGTAAGTCGCTTCGATGGATGAGGCTGGATAATGCAGCACTGATTTTCCCTGCCTCCATGCGCCGCCGCTGGAGCAATGCCTACAGAATCTCCTTCAATTTCATCGATCCGGTCGATCCGGTTATTCTGCAGGATGCTCTTAACCATGTAGCGCCGCGTTTTCCTTCTGTCGTCGTTAAGGTCTGCCGCAGCTTCTTCTGGTATTATCTGGAGGAGGTCGAGACGCCTCCCGCCGTCAGTCCGGATTCCTACATACCGCTTGTCCGAATGAACCGCTCCGATATCCGCAAGTGTGCGATCCGCGTTCTTTATTATGAGAACCGCATGGCTGTTGAATATTTCCATTCGGTGACGGACGGTACCGGAGCCCTTGTTTTTGCCAAAAACCTTGCCGCAGAGTATGTTAGGAGACGTTATCAGGTCAGAATCCCCTGCACCTGCGGGCTGAAGGACCTGTCCGAAGAGCCCGGTCCGGCCGAGCTGGAGGACAGTTTCCAGCGCTACGTAGGGCCGATTCCTGCACCTCGTGACAGTCTGAATGTGTTCAGGCCGAAAGGGACCCTGGAGCCTGACGGATACCTGCACCTGATCAACGGACTGGTCTCCACACAGGCGCTTCGTGATCGCGCAAGGTCCCACGGAGTTACAGTAACCGGTTATCTGACGGCAATGCTGCTCTATTCACTGATCGATCTGCAAGAGGCAACAGTCACGCCACGTCAGTATAAGCCGCTCAAGGTTCAGATCCCCGTCAATCTCCGCAAGCATCTTCCCAGTGAAACCATGCGCAATTTTGTCGCTGTGGTCAATATCGGGATCGACCCCCGAATGGGTGAATACACACTTGAGGAGGTTATGAAATCAGTCTATCACCAGATGCAGCTCTACATCACGCCGAAGAACCTTCAGGCCATCTTTACGCCGAATGTCCAGAGCGAAATGAATCCGCTGATCAAAATCGTTCCCCGCTTTATCAAAAACATCATCATGCGGATCGTTTTTGACACGGTAGGTGAAAGGGTTTCGAGCACCTGCCTGTCCAATCTCGGACGCGTGGAGCTGCCCGACGAGATGGCACCTTTTGTTAAACGTGTCGAATTCACACTGAGTCCTCCCTCCTCCAGTCCGTATAATGTCAGTGTGACCAGCTGGAAGGATGAAACCTATATCAATCTGGTCCATAACATCCGAGAAACAGATTTTGAAAGAATCTTCTACACCAACCTTATCAAAGACGGTCTTCCCGTCCGTATTCAGTCCAATCAGAGGTGATCCCATGTATTGCGTGAAATGCGGTGTCGAGCTTGCCGATACCGAGACCAAATGCCCGCTTTGCGGTACCGTCGTCTATCATCCGGATCTTCCGGTAACTGAGCCTGCCGACCGTCCCTTGTATCCATCCTATCAGCCCCCTGTCCGTAAAAAAGGATATCGTCCGGGGGTTATCCTGATCATGGCCCTGATCTGTCTGCTGCCGATCGGGATCTGTCTGCCCGTTGATCTGAAGACGAATCACAGTATCGTCTGGTCAGGATATGTCATCGGCGGCGTGGTTCTTACATTTATCTTTGTGGCACTCCCCATCCTCTTTCAAAAGAAACATCCTTATCTGCTGGCGGCCCTGCTTTTCGCATCGACGGCGGGATTCCTGTTCTATATCGAACGCCAGACCGGCGGACACTGGTTCCTGACACTTGCCCTTCCCATGCTTGCGATCTTCCTGCTGTTCGCGGAGGGAACGATCTTTCTGCTGAGACGCACCAAGGTGGATCTGCTGAAGCTGATCGCGGGGCACTGCGTGATTCTAGGTTTATGCATGGTAGTTCTGGAACTGCTGATCTGTCTGACCTTCCAGATGAAGATGAGCTTCTGGTCCTATTATCCGCTGGCCGTCCTTGGCATTACCGGATGCATTCTCGGCTTTATCGCTGGCAATCAGGCCCTGCGTGAATCGCTTTACAAAAAGTTTTTTATCTGAAGAGATTCATTCCCTTGAATCAGCATTATTCACCATATTGTACATATTATGAGAGTTATTTTTGGTAGAATTGCTATTTTTGCAAGAAAAGCAATTTAATCTTGCATTTTGAGAGAAAATCGGTTAGAATATGGGTGGATTTTTGAATAATCCACCCTATTATTGTTGCACAGATATTGGAGGAGATTGCCGATGCCTAATTATTCTTCCATGCATAAGGAAGAGCTTCAGCGCGAATTCGATGCATTGACACAGGAATACGAAGGTTATAAAGAACAGAAATTAAGCCTGAATATGTCCCGCGGGAAACCTGCCACAAATCAGATGGATCTGACCATGCCCATGCTGACCTGTCTTGATCCTGACGATATGCTTTTTGCCGGTGGAATGGATGCCCGCAATTACGGCGCTCTTGAGGGAATTCCCGAAGCCAGAAAGCTTCTTGCGGATCTGATGGGTCTGCAGCCCGAAGAAGTGCTTGTCTGCGGCAGTTCCAGTCTGAATACGATGTTTGATCTTGTCACCCATGCTTATACGCATGGTGTCTACGGCGGGTCTGAGCCCTGGATGAATTGTCCGCATCCCAAATTCCTTTGCCCCGTTCCCGGTTATGACAGGCATTTCCGCATCACCGAATACTATCACATCGATATGATTCCGATTCCGATGCATGAGGATGGCCCGGATATGGAACTGGTCGAACAGTATGTCAACCATGATCCTTTTGTAAAAGGCATCTGGTGCGTTCCGAAATATTCGAATCCCCAGGGCATCACCTATTCCGACGAAGTTGTCCGGCGTTTTGCCGCGTTAAAGCCCGCTGCCGATGATTTCAGGATTTTCTGGGACAATGCCTATCTGGTGCATGACCTGTACGAAGATGATCATGATGAACTGCTGAATATCATGGATGAATGCCGTAAATTGGGTTCCGAGGACATGGTCTATGAATTCTTCTCCACCTCCAAGATCTCGTTCGCAGGTGCGGGTATTGCCGGAGTCGGCGCGTCGCTTCCCAACATCAAGTTTATCACCAAGCAGTTCGGTGTGGAAACCATCGGATGGAATAAGCTGAACATGCTCCTGCATGTCCGCTTCTTCAAGGATGCGAACGGTGTCTATGAGCATATGAAGAAGCACGCGAAGATCCTGCGTCCCAAGTTCGAGACGGTTCTGCGGATTCTTGACGAGAACCTGACCGATCTTGCCGAATGGACAAAGCCCAAGGGAGGTTATTTCATCGCCCTGATCACCCAGAATGGCTGTGCCAAGCGCACCATCGATCTGTGCAAGTCCGTCGGCCTGACCCTGACCGATGCGGGCGCCGCTTTCCCCTACGGCCATGATCTGCTGGACAATACGATCCGCATCGCACCGACTTCCGTCAGCGTCGAGGAGCTTGAAGAGGCGACCGAAGTGCTCTGCCTCTGCACCAAGATTGCCGTTGTTGAGAAACTTCTGGCAGAATGTGAAGCGTAAAATCCATAATAACAAAACCCGATCCCGCTATAAGGCTGTGGATCGGGTTTTTTGTGCCCTGATCAGGCTGTGAATCGATTAAAAGCATGCGTTTACAGCACTTCTTCCTCCAGGGTCCGGCGGACGGCGCCCGCACCGGCAAGCATTCTGACAAAGAATCCTTCGATCCGGGCTGCCAGCGGCGATTCGGTCAGATCAGAGCCGAAAATCACGCGGTTTGAGAGGATGGATTGAAGCTGGCCGCAGTATGTCTCCGGCTGGCCTGCCCGGACTCCCGCAAGTGCCTGCTGCAGCGGTTCCAGCATGGGGTCGGTGGACAGGGTCATAGGCTGCAGTGCGTCGTCGACGCCAAGGAGGTATCGGCACCATCCTGCAATTGCAAGCGGAATAAAGTGCAGTGAATCCACGTTTGGCCAGTAGGCTTTGATGGTCTCGCCGAAACGCACAGGGATTTTTTGCGAAGTATCGGTCGCGATCCGTTCGGGTGTATCGGGCATAAAGGGATTGGGCAGCCTTTCGTCCAGAACTTCACGCAGGAATGCTTCGGGATCCAGGATGCCCGGATGTACGACGACAGGCATGCCCTCACGGCCTCCGATGCCTTCTACCAGGGCGCGCAGCGCAGGATCCTTCATCTCGGACGCAATCGTCGGATACCCCAGCAGGCAGCCATACACGGCCAGGGCCGTATGCAGAGGATTCAGACAGGTCGTTACCTTCATCCGCTCGGTCCGGTTCACCGTATCCCGATCCGTGAAATAGACATGTGCGTGTTCAAGAGGCGGGCGTCCATTGGGAAAACTATCCTCGATGACAAGGTATTCCGGTGCCTCCGCATTGACAAAGGCAGCCGAGTATGTATGTCTGGCCGTCATGGCGGGTGTCATTCCTTCGATGCCGAGCTCCTGCAGGGCTTTACGGACATCCTCGGATGGTCTGGGGGTGATTTTGTCGATCATGGACCAGGGGAAAGTAATCCGGGCCGGATTCTGCAGATAATTCAGGAAGCCCTCCTCCACCATGCCTTTTGCAAGCCATTCGCGGGCAATCGTGATGACGGCCGCTTCGAGTTTCTCACCATTGCGGGCGCAATTATCCATACTGACCACCGCCAGAGGCGCCGCACCATGGGTGTAGCGGTGATACAATAATCCGGTGCAAAGACCCATCATGGAGGTTGCCTCCTGAGGACCAGCCTCCATATCGTGCCGAATAAACGGCAGATAATTGCCCTTGAGGTCTGTCAGGGCATAGCCTTTCTCGGTAATGGTCATACTGATCATCTGCAGTCCGGGATCCTGCATCATGCGCAGCAGCTCAGGATGATGCGGACCTGCTTTGATCGCACAGGGAATGGACGCAATAATCTCTTTCTCAAGGCGTGCATCCGCATGCAGCGTCACAAGCATGGTCAGGTTATCATACGGCTGATAGAAGCGGTCGATGATCTCCTGGTCAAACGCTTCCGCGGCGATCACACCCGTATCGGTCAGGCCCGCGTCCAGCAGACGCTGCTGCAGCTTGGCCATGAAGGCGCGAAAGATATTACCCGCCCCGAAATGGATCCATTTCGGATGACGGATGGTCCTCTCCGCCATGCCCGCAATATCGAATTGCGGCAGACGAACGCCGGCTTCTTCCCATGCCCTGCGGTCACACATCAGAGATTCGTAGGTAAGTTTCATGAATAATACCCCCTTATAATATATCTTTAGGTCCCGGAAGGATCCGAAGGATCGGCATCCTCCGCATCAGGTTCTTCATCATGAAGGAAATCCGCAATAATATACCTTGGGCGATGCTTGGTCTCCAGATACATTTTGCCGATATACTGTCCGATCAGCCCAATGCAGAAAAGCTGCAGGCCTCCCATAAACCAGATGGACGCCATCAGGCTGCTCCATCCGTCCACCGAGTGACCGGTCAATTTGACGACGATGCTCCAGATCAGGCAGATGATACTGATGACAGCAATGATCGCACCGAGTGATGCAATCATCTTGATCGGTTTGACGCTGAACGAGGTAATTCCCTCGAAGGCGAACGCAAGCATCTTCTTAAGCGGATATTTGGATTCGCCCGCGAACCTCTCCGCACGCTCATAAGTTACCGTAGTGGACGGATATCCGATCTGCGGGACAATGCCGCGCAGGAACAGATTGACTTCACCGAACTCGGCAAGTCCTTCCAGCGCGCGCCGGCTCATCAATCGGTAATCCGCGTGATTGTAGACGATATCAGCACCCATCATACGGATGAATTTATAATAGGATTCAGCGGTAAACCGCTTGAAGAACGAATCCGTCTCGCGCTTGGAGCGTACACCGTAAACAATGTCAAAACCCGCGTGATACTGTCTGACCATCTCGTCCATGGCATTGATATCATCCTGCAGATCGGCATCCATCGAGACGATCATATCCCCGTAGTCTTTCGCCTTCATCAATCCGGCGAGCAGCGCGTTCTGATGCCCGCGGTTACGGCTCAGATTGATCCCCCAGAAAAGAGGATCCTCACGATGCAGGCGTTCAATAATGGGCCATGTCTGGTCCGTCGAGCCATCATTTACAAAAAGCACGCGGCTGTCACGGCTGATCTGCCCTTCCTCCATCAGCGCATACATCTTCTCTTTCAGTCTCCTGGACGTCTCGGGCAGGACTTCTTCTTCTTTGTAACAGGGTACAACAACGATCAAGCGGTTCTTATCCATTTGTGTTCAAATCCTTTTTCTTTTTCTTGCGGTAACGTTCTTCCTCACTGAAGACGCAGCCACAGTATTTCTGCATGTAAAGGCCAAGGTCGCGCGCCTGTTGCTGACCTTCACGGAAATAAGGACGGAAATCGCGGTACAGGAAGTCCAGGCCGTATGCCTCCGCCATTGCCTCTCCGACCGAACGCAGCAGTTCGTGGTTCTGGTACGGGCTAATCAGCAGCGTCGTCGTAAAGGCCTGAAAGCCGAATTCTTTGGCTGCACGGGCCGTCTCCTCCAGACGGATACGATAACAGAATTCACAGCGGTGGTCAAAGTCCGGATAGATCCCCTGAATAAAGGTGCGCAGACCGTACTCATCCTTCATCAGCAGCTCCATGCCGACCGATTTGGCATAATCCACTAGCGTATTGCGCCTCATACGATATTCCGTCGTCGGATGAATATTCGGATTAAACCAGTACGAGACGGGTTCGATCCCCTCTCCGCGCAATGTGGAAATGCATGCGACCGAACACGGTGCACAGCATGTATGCATCAAAACCTTATCCATGAATCGAGACCTCCTGTTCCTCTCTACATTATAATCGTAAAAGCATGAATTGTAAAGCATCAAAAAGCTTGCGTTTCATAAAACTTTGTGATACCATTTATCTGTCAAATAGATTAATGATGACAGAGGAGGTCATTTTTTCATGAAGATTCTGATTGTTGACGGCCAGGGAGGCCGCCTCGGCAAACAAATTATCGAAGCCATCCTGCCCGGTATTGCCGGCCATGAACTGATTGCTGTGGGTACCAATGCACTGGCAACTGCAGCGATGCTGAAGGCAGGTGCTCCACAAGCTGCGACAGGCGAAAACGCACTCTGCATCAATGCCGCCTCCGCCGATCTGATCGTCGGCCCCATCGGCATCATCTCTGCGAATTCCCTTCTCGGAGAGGTAACCCCGCGCATGGCACTTGCCGTAGGCAAGAGTGAAGCACACAAATTGCTGATTCCTCTGAACCGATGCAATCTGGAAGTCATTTCGCTGCCAAAAAATGCCACCATGTCGGATATGGTGGCACAGACTAAAGTCCGTATTCTGGAATTGCTTAAGGGATAACGAGCGGCTGCTTACAGCAGCTCACGCAGTTTGTCGAGGAATGCTTCCTCTCCGAACGTATTGAATTTGAAGAAAATCGCCTGACTGCCTCCGGATGTGATTGCAGATATATCGACACCCCTGTCCTCACTGCTCTGGAAAAGTGTCAGAGACATGCTGACGCGGTTACTTCCGATATAGCTGTACCGCTCAAAGACGCGGACGCTGCACCTTGCCTCACGCGTGCGGAAATCGCTCTTATCCTCCAGAGAAGCGGACACGCTGCCGTTCAGAATGCCGTTCTCGATCCTGTCAAGCAAGGCGTCAAAATCCTCATAAACTCTGGTCTCCAGCTTAGCCATTATAATCCCCTCCTGCTCTGAGATAATTGTACAAAAAAGCACGCGACGGGATTCGAACCCGCGACCCCCGGCTTGGGAAGCCAGTGCTCCACCACTGAGCCACGCGTGCAGTTACAAATGATATTATAGTCAAAGCCTCCCTCTTTGTCAAGAGGATTTTATGGGTTTTTGTTTGCTTCCGTCTTGCTGATCCTGCTGATGAGTCTGAGGGACGATCATGCGGGTAGGCTCCTCTCCATAGATCTGTACGCGGATCCCCTGCATTCGTTTATCCGTTTCAAAAATGATATTGGCGCACTCCAGCAGTTCCTGCTCCACTTCATCCACATTGGTGATGATATCGTCTTTCTTATAATGCAGTTCACGGTCCAGGCTGGCCCAGAAATCCATCGCGAGTGTCCTGATCTGCACTTCCACAGTCATCTGTTGCATACGGTCCGAAAAGAAAACCGGAATCTGTACGATCAGGTGCAGACTGCGGTAGCCGTTGGGTTTGGGATTGCCGATATAGTCCTTGATCTCGATCAGCGTAATGTCATCCTGCCCCAGCAGCAGTCTGGCGACCTCATAAATATCATCGATAAAGGAGCAGATCACGCGGACGCCGGCGATATCATGGATCTCGTGAATGGCATTCAGCAGCGTTTCTTCCGTCATCGGAAGGCCTCTCTTCTGGATCTTCCGGTACAGGCTTAACGGGCGCTTGACACGCGTCTTGATGATCTCGATCGGATTACGGTTATAGCGGACAGAAAAATCATCATTCAAAACTTCAAGCTTGGTCCGGATCTCACGGGCAGCACAGCTGTACATCATCATGATTTCGCGGTAACGCGGGATGGCATCGAATAAATGCTCCGTATCCCGCGTAATGTCGGGAAACTGGAGATAAAAGGACTGTAATTCTTTATCTGTCATTCGTTAGCCTCTTTTCCGAGGACCCGCTTCGTGCGCGGTCCTTCTGATATTATTGTAATCAACTCTTTCTCTTCTGTCAAGTCTTGATTATTCCGGTGATTCATAGTATAATAGTCTTAAGTATTACAACTAACAAATGGAGGATTAACTATGAAAGACGACAAGTTCACATTCTTTGACGAGATTCCTTTCCAGGATCTGGGCGGCGGTCTGCGCCGCAAAATTCTTGCGTACGGCGATGCTCTGATGCAGGTTTATATGGAGTTTGAAGAGGGTTCGGTCGGTGCCATGCATTCTCATCCCCATGTTCAGCTGACCCATATTCTGGAGGGCGAGTTTGAATTCACGATCGGAGATGAAGTACGCAAAGTCCACGCGGGCGACACGCTCTACAAGCTTCCGAATGTGCCTCACGGATGCGTCTGCCTCAAGAAAGGCAAACTTCTCGATACCTTTACGCCCATGCGTGAGGATTTCCTGCCCAAAGAATAAGGGGCACCGGCATTAATATTCGGCATGTCTAAAATGGCTCCGTCCGGAGCCATTTTCTCGCCGGCATCTGTCCGGCTCGAAGGGAGGATAAAGGATGCTTAAAATCTGTTTTGCGGGAGGAAGCGGTCACTCGGACCGCGTCGTACGGGATCTGGCAAAGATTCCCGATATTCAGGCCGCGGCTTTCTGCCGCTCCTATCCCGGTGAACGCACGCGTGCGATCGAACCGCTTCAGCTCAAAGAATATGCTTCTTTTGATGAAATGATGGATGTGGAAAAGCCCGATATTCTTGTTTCGGACGGGATTTTCTGCAGCCACTCGGTGTATGCGCTGGAAGCGCTGAAGCGCGGCGTAAACGTTTTCTGCGAGAAGCCAGTCGCAACGGATCTTGCGGCCTATCAAGAGCTCGCAGAGGCCGTTCTGAGACCCGGAGCGCCGCTCTTCTGGGGGATGCTGACATCCCGTTACCAGCACTGCTTCTATACCGCAAAGGTTCTTGTGGAACAGGGTGCCATTGGAGAAATCCGGATGATGAACAGTCAGAAATCCTATCCCTTTGGACGCCGTCCCGAATTCTACAAACAACGTGAGACCTTCGGCGGCATCATTCCCTGGGTATCGATCCACGCGATCGACTGGATGCTCTGGATCGCGGACCGCAAATGCCTTGCCGTGAGCGGCTATCAGAGCCGTACAGCCAACCGGGGTTACGGCGAGATGGAGGTCAATGCTGTTTCTCTGATGCAGCTCGAAGATGATATCATTGCGGATGTTCATGCGGATTTCCTGCGGCCCGCCGGAGCAAAGACACATGGCGATGACCGTCTTCGTATCGTCGGTACGGAAGGAATCCTGGAAGTCCGTGACGAGCAGGTCTATCTGCTGGATGCGGATCATGACGGTACGGAACCGATCGTGCTCACGCCTCCTCCGCGGACTCTCTTTGAAGATTTCGTGCATACGATCCGCGGCGGTTCGGGTGGTCTGATCACGCCTGAAAGCTCGCTCTACAGCACCTATGTGGCGCTGAAATGCCGTGAGGCTGCGGACAGCCCGACAGAGGGGATGCTCAGAATCTGATGACAGGAATAGTTAAGCGCGCTGCGGCAAGGTCCTCGGCGCGCTTTTTGTGAGTTATAGGACAAAACGTGTTGGTAAAAACCCGCTGGAACCCGTATAAATAAAGGGGTTTCGGCGGGTTTATCTTTTTCTGAACAACTTACAGGGTGGACAAAACGTGTTGGTAAAAAATGCGAAAAACGTTGTATTTA
>JAFRZL010000014.1 GCA_017442535.1 Bacillota bacterium
CGTGCATAGCTTTCCCCACCAAGGTCTATGCACGTGCATAGCTTTCCCCGCTTAGGTCTATGCGCGTGCATAGCGTTCCCCACCAAGGTCTATGCACGTGCATAGCTTTCCCCGCCAATGTCTATGCACGTGCATAGCTTTCCCCGCATAGATCTATGCACGTGCATAGCGTTCCCTGCCAATGTCTATGCGCGTGCATAGCGTTTCCCCGTAAAATCCCCTTTTCCGCATCGTACCGGGTGTCTGCTTTATGGCTTTTCACCCCGTGATCAGATGGCACTTCCGGCAGACCTGGTTTTTGTCCATTTCATTATATAAAAAGATTGACAAATTTGCCGGCCGGTGGTACAATATTTAGCGGAAGGTGATTCTAATGAACAAAGCCATGTACAGCCTGATCCTGACGGATGAGGTGGTGGATAAAATCGACCGGCTTGCCTATGAGCAGGGCATCAGCCGTTCGCAGATGATCGATCATATTCTGGCGCGCGAGGTGGGCCTTTCTACCCCGGAGCAGCAGACGCGGCTGATCGTAAGGCGTACCGCCAACAGGGTAAGCGCAGTCATGCCCTCGCTGAAGCTCCAGATCCGGTCCGACCTTGGCAGCATGGAGATCGCGACTTACGTCAAGTATAAATACAATCCCAGCATCAAATACAGCTTCGATATTGTGACTGAAAAAGGCGAACCGATGGGGTGCCTAAGGCTGTCCTCCCGTTCCACTTCTCTGGAGCTGCAGGAGCATCTGGATCGTTTTCTTGCTTTTCTCGAAGCCATTGATCAGGCCGGGGCCAAGCTTTTCCGGCAGGATCTGACCGCCGGGCGCCAGTCACGGTTCCAGCGCGATATCCTGCTGCCCAAGCTTTTCGAGGGGACGCGGGATCCCGAGGTGATCGGCGACCGCCTGAGCGGATGCATCGCATTGATCGAAGCGGCGATGCAGTGTTATTTTAACCGCCTGGTGTCACCCACACTGATGCAGGATCTGGCGGTTGTCTATGAACAGTACGCCGATCTGAGCCAATAAGCTGTTCTCGGCCTAAGAAAGGGATTTAAGGTGAACCATGAGACAATATGCCTATCTTAAGGAGTCCCCGGAAGGAAACGGCGGTGGGTCCATTGCCAAAATCATGCTCTGTCAGACAGGGGAAGGGTTTTACCTCTTCTGCTACCATTCTCCGGATGCAGTTTGCTGCGATTCCGACCTCCTGTATGATTCATTGGAGGATTTGTATGAGGACTGGAATGACCGGATCGACGGGCGCGGATGGATCCCGCTCGAAGACCCCCTGCCGGATTGTCAGCAGGATGCTTTCATCCCCCTGCGTGTAAAGGGCCGTGACACCGGCAAACCGGAGTGGGGACAGTTTGAGACGCTCCGGGATGGGGAGTGGGTCCCCTATCAACCCGAATAACGCATCAAAAACCGCCCTTGATAAGCGGGAACTTATCAAGGGCGGTTTTAATATGGCATCTTAGTCAAACAGCTTCTCCGGATAGTCGCCTCTGGCATGGAGCTTCAGGAGCTCGTGCTGGACATATTCCTTGTCCTCGTGATAGGTGACGCCGAACCAGACGGCGTCAGTGGTCAGGACACTGGTGGTCAGCTCACCGGCTTTCATCAGCTCGTCCACCACTTCGGGCAGCAGAAACTCGGCTTTAATATCGCCGGGCTTGATGCCTTTGAGGAATTCCGGGAATTTCCCGGCCAGTCTGGTGAAGAACCAGGGTGTGAAGCCCCAGAAATTCATGGAGACGGGGACATCCGGATCCAGCAGATCGCCTTCCGGATTATAGTTGACGTCACGGATCGTGCCATCCGGGAAGGGCTTGATCTTATAGGTCTCGGTCACTCGCTGCAGCTTGCCGTCCGCGACACTGCAGACGCCGCGCGTCACATAGCCGTTCTCGGACACCGTATTGCGCAGGCGGTATCCGACCATGGTTGCTTCGCCGCTGGGAGCAAGCTTCTGCAGCTCCTCATAGAGCGATTTGAATGCGGTCTTGCCGTAATAATCGTCAGCATTGAGAACCGCGAAAGGCTCGTTCACCACGTCTTTGGCGCAGAGGAGCGCATGTCCGGTGCCGAAGGGTTTGACGCGGTCCTCCGGGATCTGATAGAAATCCGGCACGCTGTCAAAGCTCTGAAACGCGTAGGCAACCTCCGCCCGCTTCGCGATCTTGTCGCCGAATTTTTCCTTGAAGGAATCCTTCATCTCAGGCTTGATGATGAAGACGACTTTGTCAAAGCCAGCTTCCAGCGCGTCATAGATGGAATACTCCATCAGGATCTCGCCGTTCGGGCCGATCGAGTCCGTCTGCTTGTTGCCGCCGTAGCGGGAACCCATGCCCGCCGCCATAATAACTAAAGAAGTACTCATGTAATTATTTCCTCCTGTATTGAAGCTTACCTGTACTATACCATAAACAGGCCGAAATATCAATCTTTTCCCGCAAAAACCGCCGGCGGGAGCGCCGTTTGTCCGCTGTTCCCGCTTACTCGGTCATCCTGATCAGCTGTTCGGTCTCCGCCACGGCGACTTCTACCCGGCCGCCTGTCGTTGCCGTGAACATGATCCACTGATCGCCCACAACAAAACGCGGATGCGGATCGATATGATAGATGCAGGGCCTCTGGGGAGTCCATCCTTCCACCACCGGATTATAGCTGCAGACATCGGCCAGTTTGCCGGTCTTCCGGTTCCAGAAACGGACCATGGAGGGGCAGCCCCTCCACCACTCCAGTCCCTCATAGGGATGTGAGCCGTCCACGACAAAATACTGTCCGTCCGCCGTGCAGTGAGCGTGCCAGGCACCGTTTCCGCCCTCCACCGGGATATAGCAGAGGGATTCGCCTTCGTTTTCGCCCAGGCGGTCCTGGCAGATATGCCCGTTCTCCACGTAATAGATGGATTTGCCGTCGGCCGCCCACCATTCATGTGTGGCAAAATTGCCGTAGGGGCGGCGCATCTCGCGCTTTCCGTCCCGTGTGATCAGCTGCAGCCGCGGATAAATGCCGTCAATATACGGAGGCTGAACGCTTCTGCCAAGCTCCGGATCATAGCTGAATTCATGCGCGCACAGGCAGAGGTCGGGATCCACCGGGGACATTTGGGCATGGTCATACTGCGTCCGGCCTTCGGTCCTGTACCACTCGGTATACTCGCCGGTCTCCAGACACACCGTCCCGATAAAGGTCGGGCCGAAAAGCGTCCGGACGTCGATCAGAATCTCTTTCCGGTCCGGTGTAAAAGTCAGATGCGTCGCCGCTTCGCCGATCCGCCAGCGCTTGATGTCCGCGGGCATCGGCCAGATGCAGACGGCCTTATCCTCCGGGTGAGGGGTCCGCATATAGAGGCCCTCACTGCAGGCCCAGTAAAGATTGCCGGTCAGCGGATCCACCATCCATCCATAACCGAGCGTCTCGGGGAAATGTGTGATTTCGTCCGTCAGAAAGTCCAGTACGGCCACGGTGTGCCCCGCCGCGGGTGGAAATGCGCAGTAAAACCACAGGTATCTGCCGTCATCCGAGAACCCGGAATTGACAAAATAGAAGCTCTGCTGTACGGGCGCCACGTGGGTGGTCATCAGGTAATACTTGGCTCCGTTGGGGTTGACATGTGCGGTAAAATGCCGCGAATTCATCGGTGAATACATGAAGGCCTCCTTTCGCCTACAGGGCCGCGTAGCGCTCTGCGATGCGGGTAAGCAGCTGTACGGTCAGATCCATTTCCTGCAGAACGGCGTATTCGAAACGTCCGTGGCAGTTATGGCCGCCGGTGCCGAGGTTCGGGCAGGGCAAGCCCATGAAGGACAGACGGCTGCCGTCCGTGCCGCCGCGGACGGGGACACTGATGGGACTGCCGCCGAGCGCCTTGACTTCCTCATGCGCGATCTCGATCAGGTGCCAGTGGGGCCGGATCTGCTCCACCATATTGCGGTAGCTGTCACGCAGGGTCAGCTGCACCGTACCCTCGCCGTATTTGGCGTTCAGATAGGCCACAGCCGCCGTGATGATGCGCTTTTTCTCCTCGAGTTTGTCACTGTCATGGTCGCGCAGGATGTAGTGCATGCGGGTCTGCTCCTCGCTCCCCTGAATATCCGTCAGATGGAAGAAGCCCTCCCGTCCCTCGGTATGCTCGGGACGCATCTGCTGGGGCAGCATCCGGTCGAGCTCGATCGCGATGCGGGCCGCGTTGATCATTTTATTCTTGGCCGCACCCGGATGGATGCTTTTACCGGTCACGACTATGCCCGCGGAAGCCGCGTTAAAGGTCTCGTATTCGACTTCGCCGAACGCTCCGCCATCCACGGTATAGGCATAATCCGCACCGAAAAAGGGGACGTTGAACAGGTCCGCACCGCGCCCGATCTCCTCGTCAGGCGTAAAGCCGATCTTGATGGTACCGTGTTTTACCTCGGGATGATCCCTCAGATACTCCGCCATGGTCAGAATGTCGGCGATCCCGGCCTTGTCATCGGCGCCGAGCAGCGTCGTCCCATCGGTGACCATCAGATCCTGCCCCGCATAATGCTTTAATTCGGGGTAGTCCGAGGGCGACATCACGATGTTTTTTTCGGCATTCAGGAGGATATCCCCTCCGTCATAATCATGGACGATCCTGGGGCGGATATCCGTCCACGGAACAACACGCACCACATCCATGTGTGCGATAAAGCCGATGACCCTGCCCTTCCAGCCGGGAATATTGGCCGGGATGGTGCCGTAGACATAGCTGTTTTCGTCCATTGCCGCGTCGGCAATGCCGAGCTCCTTCATCTCCTCCACCAGTGCCCGCGCAAAATCCGTCTGCTCCGGCGTGCTGGGACAGACCGGCGAAGCCTCATCCGACGCCGTCGGATACTGCGTATACTTCATTAGGCGTTCATATGCTCTCATGACAATGACCTCCTGATTATTATTTTGATCCGGCCTGGCCGGTAAAACCTTCATTTGATTCAAACTGCCGCAGATACATCAGGGCGGCGCGCAGGCCGTCCATCGCGGCGGACATGATGCCGCCCGCGTATCCGGCGCCTTCACCGATCGGGTAGACGCCCGCTATCGAAGCCTGCATGTTTTCGTCCCTGGGGATCCTCACGGGAGACGAGCTGCGTGATTCGACACCGGTAAGGACCGCTCCCGGCGAAGCAAAACCCTGCATGCTATGATCGATCCCCACCAGGCCGCGGCCGATGATCCGTCCCCAGCCCTCCGGGAAAAGCTCCGCAAGGCGCGCTTCCCGCACCCCGCAGGGAAAACTCGGCTGCACCATATCGGAGAACCCTCCCGCCGGCGTCTCCAGACCGCAGTCCTTCAGATAATCGCCGACATACTGCACGGGCGCCCGCCAGTCCCCGCCTCCCATCCGGAAAGCGGTTTCTTCGAGCTGCCGCTGAAAAGCCACGCCGGCCAGCTCGTCTCCCGGCCCGGCCGCATAGGGCTCATAATCCTCGGGTTTGACGGTCAGGATCAGCCCAGCGTTCGCGTTCTGTTCATCCCGTGCATAATTGCTCATACCATTCGTCACCAGGCGTCCCGGTTCGGAAGCTGCCGCGGCCACGATTCCTCCGGGGCACATGCAGAAAGAATAGACACCGCGCCCCGATTCCGGATCCTGCCAGGTTACTTTGTAGGAAGCCGCCGCAAGACGGGGATCACCGGCATGCTCCCGGTACTGGCGCTCATTCACCCAGCGCTGCGGATGTTCGATCCTGAGCCCCACCGCAAAAGGCTTCGGCTCCAGGCGGATCCCGCAGTCTCTCAGGTTCGCGTAGGTGTCTCTGGCCGAATGGCCGATACCCAGGAAAAGCGCCGGACAGTCCAGTTTTTCCGCGCTGCCGTCGGCCCGGGAGAGCAGGAGCCTTAGCCCCGACTCTGTGCGCTCGATCCGCTCCAGACATGTCCGGAAGCGGATCTCCCCGCCCAACTGCAGGATTTCTTCCCGCAGGGTGCGGACCACGCTGCGCAGCTTATCCGTCCCGATATGGGGTTTGGCTTCGTAGAGGATTTCTTCCGGCGCTCCGGCCCTGACGAATTCATTAAGGATGGCCCGGTTAAATCCGTCCCGGTCCTTCACCAGTGTATTCAGCTTGCCGTCTGAGAAAGTGCCAGCGCCCCCTTCCCCGAACTGGACATTGGATTCGGGGTCGAGCTGCCGCAGGGTCCAGAAACGCTTCACATCCTGCGTGCGTTCCTCCACGGGCCGCCCGCGTTCCAGCACGATCGGGCACAGTCCCGCCCTCGCGAGAGCTAACGCCGCGAAAATCCCCGCCGGCCCGAAGCCGACCACCACAGGGCGTTCCGCCGCCTCTGGCCTCATGCGTTGAACAGCGATCGTCCCGAAAGGATCGGGCGCCGGATCACGCCTCTCCAGATCGCGGCCGGGCTTCAGCCTGCTCCAGACCGCACTCTCGTTCCGGACAACTGCCTCGACCGTGTAGGAATAGATAAAGGCATGTCCCCGGCGCGCATCCAGCGATCGCCTCAGGATCGACAGCTCCAGCAGCTCTTCCGGACGTATCCTGAGCCTGGTGAGTACCATCTTCCGCAGAGAATCGGTGGATTCTCCTACGGGCAGCTTCAGTTCAGTGATGCGGATCATCGGATGCCTCTCCTTTCCGGCCCTGCCGGGGCCTCTTTCTTCGGATCATGCTTCAAAAAAGTATTCTCTGCAGCAGCGGTTATTATAGGGATTTTCCTGCTGCGGGACGTTTCCGACCTGCATGAAGGCCATGAAATCGTGCCAGCCGGCGAGCGCCGTCCAGGTGGTTTTGCAGCCCGTGCCGGAAGCGTCGTAGACCGGGGCGTTCGTCTTCCAGACGATGGATTCCCCGGGCGCCAGCACGGGAACGGTGCCGTAGCAACGTGCCGCGCGGTAGTCCCCGTCCATCAGCAGGTCGACAACTGCCGTCACATTGGGCGGCGTCGGCGCATCTCCCACATTGGTGATGCGCACGCGGAAGCGGATCTCCTCTCCCGCCCTGCAGGGTTCCTCGAACCAAAGGTCGGTGGGCGACAGGTCCCAGGCCGGGACATGCGCAAAGGGCGGCTCGGGTGCGTCGTCCACCCCGGGGTATCCGCTTTCCATGTCCCCGGTGATCCCGCTCACCATTGTCGCGACGGCCTGAGCGGGGATCCTGCACTCCGTGCTCCGGTCCCCGCAGCGCAGCGTAAACACCTGCTCTTCGGCCGTCTGGTTCACCGCCACGACCGCCATCGGCCCGTCCTCCTCGCGGAAAGCCACGGCCGTCACCCATTCCGGATGGCCGTAGCTGCAGCCGATCTGCCGCATCCCCCTCCGCAGGAATCTCGTAAACTGGGCAAAAAGCCCGTAATAGCCCGTCGTGTGCCAGTCATCCGGCACCCCGGAATCATTCCAGATCGTCGTCCGCAGATTCCGCTTCCCGTAGCGGAAAGGATTTCCCGCGAGCTGATGGGGGCCTCCGCACTCGTCTGTCAGGAAATTCCACATCAGATAGGAGCGTGCGCCGTAACGCAGCTGCCGCAGCAGCTCATCCATCTCGCGGGGCTCACAGACGGTTTTTTCCGTGCTGTAAAGCGGCAGTTCCGGATACCGCTCCGTATACTTGCCGAGCACCGCGGGGTCGCCCCGGTACGGGTGAAAGGCCACGCCGTCGATCGCGGCAAATGCCTCTGTATCGGCGAGCAGCGGATCCACAAACGATTCGGTCATATCATAATTATGGTCATAGGCCCAGATCCGGGTCGTGATCCCGTGCCGGTCAAATTCACGGCGCAGCGCGATCAGCACATCCCGCTGCAGCCTCCAGGTAAAACGCGTGGCCGGCGTCCCGCGGTTATTGTTCGGAAAATCGCTGGACCTTGGCTCATTCTGGATCGTCAGCGCGTAGAGAGGGATTCCCTCCTCCGCAAATGCCTCCACCGCCATGCGCAGATACCGCGCATAAATCTCCGTATACTCAGGCAGAAAAATCCCGCCGAGCAAACTGTCGTTATTCTTCATCCATCCCGGAACCGCCCAGACCGAAGCGATATAGCGTACCTCCGGGTATTTCCCGCGAATCCGCCTAAGCATCCGCAGATAGCCTCTGTCGATATCCTTCTGGATACTGAAATGCGCCAGTTCCGGATCCTTCTCTCCCTCCGGCATATCGTCGTAGGAATAAAAATCCATATTGCGCTCCCAATCGGTACTACCGAAGGGGACGCGCATCATATTCCACCCCGCGCCGCGCTCCGGATCAAAAAGCTTTTCCAGCGCCCTGTCCTGCTCGGCCGGGCTCATACGCGTCAGGTTATAATAGTCCGTATCCGTGAAATTGGCACCGAAGCCTTCGATGGGCTGTCCCTGGACAGCCGGGTCCACAACAATCGTCCACTCGTCCGGCGCACCCTCGGCGGGGCTCCAGCTCTGCCGGCTCTCCACCATTACCTCTCGGCCGTCCGCCGTGGAGACATAGGTCCTCAGTTCCATTTATTCCGCCTCCTTCTGCCGGGAAGGATACTCCGTTACCGGGATCCACACCCGCATTTCATCATGTCCGCGGTTTGCCCAGGCAAAATAGGGGATCATCCGGACCTGCACCGGTTCGTAGCCGCCCGCCCGATACTCCTGATAAAGGGCCGTGCGGTCGCATAGGGCTTTCCTGCGGTAAAAGCTTCCCGTTAACGAAATGACTTCGCGGCCGCCGATCGTAAACGGTTCCGGCTGCAGCAGGATGTCCGCGGGTATCACGAGGTCGTCGAGCGTCTCGAGCGGGGCGTCCATTCCTTCTGCGCAGTAAACCAGCGGTCCGTATTCGACCGCGACCTGCCCCGCGGCTTCCTCCACCAGGCTGTGCGCCATGGTGAGCCGCGGCCGCATATTCCAGTTCACAAGGACCTCGCATTCATCCGGACGCACCAGGTCCAGCACAAGCCATCCGCTGCCACAGAGGCCCGGATACTCATGCAACACCTCGCTGCCGCGCTTCACAACAACCCTGCCGCCGCGTACCCATCCCGGGATCCGGAGCGTCAGTCTGAACTCAGGCACATGCCCCGCCGCCTGCCGGAACGTAAACCGGATCCGGCCGTCATACGGATAATCCGTCTCCTGTAATACTTCCACGGCACCGTTTTCCTGCTCCAGGATGGCATGGCTCTGCCCGTAAAGGATCACGTACAGCGCCTCGTCGTCCCGTGCGTACGCATATTCACTGGACTCCGCGAGCAGCCGGGTCACATTGGGCGGGCAGCAGTAGCTGCGGATATATTCGCTGCGCTCCTGCCCCCAGCAAAGCTCGTAGGGGAGGCTTTCCGCACGGCGCAGCATGTTTTCGTAGAAGAATTCTTTTCCGTTAAGGCTGACCCCGGCCATGCAGACATTCAGCATCATCCTCTCAAGCACGTCCGCAACCGCAGGATCTTTCCACAGGCACAGTAGCCTCCAGGCCCACATAATGCCGCCTACCGCGGCGCAGGTCTCGTTATAGGCCGTCACATTTGGCAATTGGTATTCATAGCCGTAAGCCTGATGCACCAATTGATGCTTCCAGAAATTGCCATAGGGAGAAGCCCCGTTGTAAAGCGCACCGCAGCCCCCGGTAATATAGATTTTCTGCCGGACCAGGCTATTCCAGACACGTTCGAGTACCCATTCCAGTTCCGGCTCATCCGTCTCGAGGCAGTAGTCCGCTACCCCGGCATACAGGTAATTGGCCCTCACCGCGTGTCCGTGAATGGTCCGGTGCTCCCGCAGAGGATGCCGGTCCTGGTTATCGTCAAGACCATTCCGGACCGTGTCGCGGAGCTCCAGCGCCGTCTCAAGCATCTGCAGATAACGCTTGTTTCCGGTGGTGCGGTATAATTCCGCGAGGCCCATATAGTGGGAGGGGCATACTGCTGTCCGGGCTTCACCGGTCTCCTTTGCCGTCCGGTACAGGCCATCCAGATAATCTGCGGTCTTTTCGGCGATCTTCAGGAGGCTGTCCCTGCCCGTCAGGCGGTAATACAAACAGGCCGCGGTAAAAAGATGTCCGAAATTATAGACTTCAAAGTCATTGATATTGCCCATCCGGACGGCCCTGCCCGTACGTTCCCCGATGATCTGCTTCGTACTCAGATACCCGTCAGGCTGCTGTGCACGACCGATCAGCCCGACCCATTCCTCGAGCCGGTCGAGCAGATTCTGATCGCCGCGGCGCACCGCCGTATAGACGGCTGCCTCCATCCATTTATAGAAATCTCCGTCCCCGAAAGGCGTACCTCTGAAATCACCCTCCGTCTCGCCGGCAGCAATGCGGAAATTCTCCAGCACATGGCTGATCCCGGCCTCTTCCCACATATGCTGCAGATGAGGAACCGTCACATCCGCCACGGTCTGAAAACGCTCCCGATACAGCCCGCCCGTCCACTCTGCGTCCGTGTAGGGCAATCCCCGCAGCAAAGCATTCGGTGTCTGTTTCAAGTCAGTCGTCATAATCTCTTATTCCTCCTCGCTTCCTTCGTGGTATAACCAGAATCGTATCTGTTGTCCTCCAGGACAAAACATGCGCATGCCGTTGGGTTTCACGTATTACAGCCTTACTCTCTCCCTATCACCCGGCCTGTTGCGATGGTCCGTCCGCATTCGCGGAGAATCACTTTATCCCCTTCATAGATCGGGGCAGGCTCCATCAGCTCGATCGGAATCGTTGTATTGGTATCACCGGGATGATAAACAGATCCGAGGTACAGGGCTCCGAGCACCGCGTTTACGGCGACCTGCCCGCTGTGAATCCGCACATGCGCGCCGGGATAGAAGGGGTATATCCGGCCGCCCTCTTCTTTACTCAGAATATTGAACCTGATCGAAAGCTTCCGGCTCAGACTGCCGGAATCCGCCGTCGTCACGACCTGCCCGGAACGGATCTCCGGGAAATGTCCTCTCAACTGGATCCCTACGCTGTCGCCTGCCTCCGCTTTCTCACGCGGTCTGTGTGCGCACTCGATTCTCATGACGGTACCGCTGCATGCTTCGTCGGAATAGCCGAATAGATTCACGGTATCTCCTACATTGACCGCGCCTCTCTCCACCACGCCGGTAACCACCGTCCTTCCGTCCGGCGTCCGAAACTGCTTATAAATGGGCATGTAAAAGTCGTATTGTTTCCTTCGTTCCGGCAGCCTGATCTGATCGAGCGATTCCATCATCTTCAGAATCAGGTCGCCGCCCGGTCCGTAAGGATCTTGTTCAGCCATTCTCGCGGATCCGATAAAGATGGCGGCCACCTGTTCGATCAGCTCGTACTTATCCAGCGTTGTCTGCAGCTCCATCATGAATTCATCAAAGAAGATGTCATCGTCTTCATTCAGACGGTCATATTGATTGACAAAAAGAATAATGGCCGAGAGATTCCTCGTCTGTTTCGCGGCCAAAAGCTGCTCGATCAGCTGCTTGCTGCCCCATTCTTCCGTGGGTGAAACCACGAGGATCGCAACATCCATCTGAGCCAGGCAGCGGATCGTACGAGGGAAGTTTTTAGGATTGCCGGGACAGTCAAAATGCGTATAATACCGGTCAGGCGTACGATAATCGATAAAAGAAGGCTCGATGGTCTCCCCCTTTGTCCGCTCCGCAGGAAGTTTATCCGGATCCTCCGTTGAAAGCGTGGCAAAACCGGTTTGATACCGCTCGGCAAGTACTTTGGTAATGGCCGCTGTAAGGGTGGTTTTGCCGCTCCCCGCGGGGCCGAAAGTGCCGATATTCAGATGCGGCAGCTCTTCCGGAAGAGCTTCTCTGCAGGGTATGACTTTGGGGTAAGTCATCTTGTCCGTAATCATGAAAACAAGGTCGGGCTGATCAGGCTCATACTCCGGGAAGGGCTTGGGAGCAGGTTTCGGGGCAGGTGTCGGCGAGGGTTTGGGCACAGGCTTCGGCGCAGGCGCCGGTGCAGGCTTTGCCACAGGTGCCGGTGCGGGCGTCGGCGCAGGCTTTGCCACAGGTGCCGGTGTGGACACCGGTTTAGAGACGGGCCTGGGAGCAGGTGCCGGCGCGGCAGGGGTAGCATAAGGCTCCCGCGCAGCCGCTTTTACCGTCTTCGGTTCTGCTTCCTCCCTGTCCTCCTCGTCATTCTCCAGATTTGCCCGGTCTGCCAGAGAGGCAAACCAGAATGCCGTTATCGTCAGAAGAATAAAGAGCACGATCCCCCAGAACGGGCTTTTCCTCATTGCGCAGACGGTGCCGAGCATCAGAAAGCCCGCCAGATTAAAGACGACCTGCAGGATCCTCCAGAAATGTCCCGTAAGCAGCACCCACAGCAGCAGAACCCCTAGGATGATCAGCCCCAGTGCCACCGCTTCCGGATGAATTTCCGCCAATGTATCCAGCGGAAATTTCCGCAGCACATACCAGCCGGGTAAGAGGCATCCGAGGTAGCGGATGAGACGGCGGGCCGTCATGACGCCCTGCTTTTCCTCTTTGAAGGCACCCTGGAACATCACAGAGATGATGGCGAGCGCCGCTGTGATCACCAGTGCGAGCAGTCTGACCCACCAGGGCAGTCCTGCATAGAAAGTCACGACCTTCTCCAGGAACGGATAGATCGCTTCGCCAATCGTTGTCAGGATATTACAGGTGATCATCATGCATCCTCCTATAAGTCTTATTCCGTCTACAGGCTGAGCTGTTCGGGCTCATCCGTCGAAAACACCTCCGTGGGCAGATCCCGCCGCGCGAGTGAAACCGGGTAGATGCCTTCACCGTAGCGGCTCCGGAGCGTATCCAGTACCGTCTGCAGTGCCACCTCGGGCTTATTGTTTTCATCGCTCAGGTGTGCAAGAATGAAGCGGCATCCGGGATTGTCCGGCAGGAGCTCTGCGACCAGCCAGGCACAGTCCTCATTCGATAGATGCCCCAGATTGCTGCGGATCCTGCGCTTCAATGCGAGAGGATAGGGCCCGCCCATCAGCATTTCGATATCGTGGTTGGCTTCCACGACGATCAGCCGGCTGCCGCCAAGCAGTGTCCGGATCTCCGATGAGACCATACCGGTATCCGTCAGGATCACCAGTTTCTCGTTATCCGTCGTAAAGGAATAGCCCACCGGCTCGTTCGCATCGTGGTAGATGAGGAAGGGCTCGATGCGGAGTCCCGCCATCCGGTACCCTTTGCCGGGCCGGATCGTGTAGCACTTGGGCAGGTCTACGCGGCCGAGCGTTTTTTCCATCCCCTGCCAAGTTCCTTCGGTCGCAAAGATCGGTACCCCGTATTTGCGCGCCCAGGGCCCGACGCCCCTGATATGGTCGGAATGCTCGTGCGTGACAAAAATCGCCTGCACCGACGCGGGGTCCAGCCCCACACTCCGCATATTGTTTTCAGCGGCCTTCAGGGTCAGGCCCTGATCCACCAGCACCCTTACGCCTCCCGCCTCCACATAGTGGCAGTTGCCGCTGGAACCGCTGGCAATGGAACAATATCGCATGTTCTTCAACTCCTCAAATACCATTATCCATTGGATTTATCCGCATATGTCTCCGCCCAGAATTCGGCCGCTCTCTCACCCAGCTCAGTGGGATCCACGACGCGCGGCTGCCACTCCGGCGGAAAAAGGTTCCGGTAAACCGGTTCCCGGTAGCGCTCATCGATCAGCACAATGATGCCGCGGTCCTCCTCCGTCCTGATCACACGTCCCGCCGCCTGGAACACTTTATTCAGGCCGGGGAAGCGGTAGGCATAGTCAAAGCCTCTGCCCCGGATCCGGTCCATATAATCCCGGATCAGATCGCGCTCCATGCAAAGCTGGGGCAGGCCGACGGTCACGATGACCGCTCCGATCAGGCGTGTCCCCGTGAGGTCAATGCCTTCCGAGAAAGCACCTCCCAGCACCGCGAAACCGAGCTGCCACGGGGCTTCCTTCCCGAATCCCGCAAGCCACGCCTCTTTTTCTTCCTCCGTCATGCCGGAAGTCTGACAGGTAACAGGCATCTCCGGATAGGCTTCTTCAAAGAAAGCCGCCACCTGCTGCAGGTACGGGTAGGACGGGAAAAACACCATGTAATTGCCGTCATGCGCCTGCACCGCGCGGTAAATGGCCGCCGCGACCTGACCCACGGTTTTATCACGGCTCTGATAATTCACCCGGACCCCGCGGACCAGGAAAACGCGCTTATGCTCCGGCGCAAAAGGTGAATTCAGATAGATGGCTTCCATCGGATGCTCCGGGTCATTCCCCCCGAGCATCTCTTTATAATACTCGATCGGCAGCAGCGTCGCGGAAAAAAGGATCACCGACCTCACCCGCTCGTAGCGGTAGCGGAGCTTCTCCGCCGGGTGCACGCAGAAAATGTGATAGCTCACATCCTCCGCCGTCCGCTGCAGATAGACGACCGAACTATTGTCAAACTCTTCCTGCATCCGCAGGAAAAACAGAATATCAAAATACAGATTGGTCCTGACCGTATCTTCCGTGCCTTCGCGCATCAGATAATCCGCGAGCTCCGTCTGGAAGCGGTCAAGTGTCATGCACAAATCCTCGTCGGGCCGCGCGGTGACCTCGTATTCGCCGGGAGAGAGTTTCTCCTCCTGCATGTCGAACCAGTGAATGATCTGCGACAGCTGACGCCGCAGCGCTCTGCGGTAGGAAGCTTTGTGCGCACGCAGCTCCTTCTGCCAGGCGACAAAGGGCTCACGCGTCAACACCGCGCTGAACATCTCCTGCGCGCGGTCGGGCAGATTATGCGCCTCGTCCACCAGCAGCGTATAGTCCTTTTTTTCCTCCTGAAAGAAACGCTTCAGCGAAGCTGTCGGGTCAAATGCGTAATTATAATCACCTACAATGACATCACACCAGCTGCTGATATCCAGCTCCAGTTCAAAGGGACACACCTGATGTTCTTCCGCGATCGCCAGAATATCCGCACGTCCGAGGAGCCGGCTGGGTGTAATGGCCTGCCAGACGGCATCGTTGATCCGGTCATAATGCCCCCTGGCATAGGGGCAGGTTTCGGGATTGCAGCTGCGCTGCGGAAGGGGACAGATTTTGTCCTTAGCCGTAAGCGCGACGGACAGAATCTCCGGATCCTGTGCCTGCAGGCGCAGCAGCGCCTCCTGCGCCGCCCTGGCCGCGGCCGTCTTGGCCGTCAGATAGAAGATACGCGAGCTCAGGCCCCTGCCCATAGCCTTCAGTGCCGGAAAAAGCGCCGAAATGGTTTTACCGACACCGGTCGGCGCCTGCAGGAAAAGATCCGTCTCCTCCTGGATCGACCGGTAGACATAGGCGGCCATGGTGCGCTGCCCTTCCCGGTAATCCGCAAAAGGAAAGGCGAGCCGCTCCAGTGCGTCCGTGCGCGCCTCGTTATGGGCCAGCTGCCAGCGGATCCACTTGGCATACTCACGCACCGTCTCGTCAAAAAAAGAGGCTAAGCGATCCCTGCTCCACCACTCGTGGAAAGAATGCTCGGTCTCGCTCTCCATCTGAAAATAGGTCAGACGCATCAGAGCGCCGCTAAGCCCCTCCTGTTCGCACAGAATATGGCTATAACAAAGCAGCTGTCCGCGGTGAGTAGGCTCATAATCAAATGAAAGCCGCTCCGGCGCGGCATAAGTTGATTTGATTTCTTCGATCTCCAGGACTTCGCTTTCGTCACTGCCGATCTCCAAGCCCTCCACCAGCAGCAGCTCTGGAGCCATACGCCGGAGTCCGTCGATCCGGCCCTCCACTTCCAGCTCCAGCCCGTCTTCCAGCTTCACAATCAGGCTGACGGGCACTTCACTCTGATAATCCGACCCGCGGCTCCGCTGCAGCTTCTGATGCACGCGCGTACCTTCCAGCGCCCGCTCGGGGCTGCGGAACCCGCCGCTTTTCAGATCCCCTCTCCGGCAGATGAATTCCACCATCTGCCGGATGGAGACATGAATCCGTTCCGATGTCTGCATTACAGGAGCCAGACCGGAAGCTCTTTCTTTTCCTTCTTGATCTTAGCAGGCTGCTCCTGTTCGGGGTTCTTAACGGGCTGCTCGGCGGGAGCGGGAACCTCTGCCTTAACCGCTTTCTTTCTGCTGGTACCGGTAGCTGCCATTTTGCGCGCCTCCTTCTTAGGTTGAGTGGTTGATATCTGTACGGGCTGCGCCGCGGCACTTGTCACAGGCGCTTTGCCCTCCGGATCTAAAACAATGCTGCCGTCCCTGATCATGGCCGGGACAAAGACGGGTCTTTCATTCGGCGTCTTGTTGGGCTGATGGACAGTCATCATCAGCCGCCCGTCAAATGTATGGAAGACCATACCGTGTCCGCCGTCTTCTTCAAATGCCAGCGCCTCGTTCTGCTTCCAGGGACCCAGGATACCGTTATGCGAGACGGCTGAGCCCATGGCATAGCCTTTGGGGCCGCGCCCTGACCAGAGCATGATCAGATCTCGTCCCTCTCTGACTATAAAGGGGCCGTCCGTCACATAGCTCAGCTTATCGCCCTTATAAGAGGGATCCCTGCGGCTCCAGGGCAGGCCGGCCGCCCAGGAAGCTTCCGAAGCGGAAAACAGCTTCACCGGTTCCCCGGCGGGACCGCTGAGATCGCGCTTCAGGGGCATGGCCAGGATCTCGCCATCGATGATCTGGGTCCACTCATGGCAAAAGATGATCCAAGGCGTACCCTCATCGTCCAGATAAAAGGTTCCGTCCAGGCACTCCCAATCCGCGGGCGTGACCGGGTATTCCGTGATCGGCTCATACGGGCCGCCCGGTTTGTCCGCGCGCAGGATCTGCGTCCCCTTGGGCCGGTCCTCCGATCCGAAGGTGGCGAACATATAGTACTTGCCCCGATAGCAATGCACCTCCGGGGCCCAGAAATTTCGGGTCGCCCAGAAATCCTTGTCCGGCCGGAAAGCCGGGAAAGGACCGTCCCAGTGCTCCAGATCGGTGCTGGTGAAGCAGTCCATTCCGTAATAAGGTCCAACCCAGCAGCTGGGGTTAGTCGTTCCGAAGAGGTAATACTTGCCCTCCTCGGGGACGGGGAGCACAAAGGGATCACGCATCTGGATCTGATTCGGGGACAGATATCCTTTTTCCGGCAAAAGCGGGAAGAATCTGGCCAGGTTCACGCCGCAGTCCTGCATCATCTGCAGCATCGTATAGCGCGAACGGATCTCTTTACCATACAGGAAAGCCTGTTTGGCAACCTCTCCCGTGATAAAAGGCAGGCCCGTATAATCCATCACCGCTCCGATATGCTCCATCGCTTGCCGCGCCCGTTCATACCGGGGCAGCTCGGCGCGGATCGCCGCGTTGATCTGACGGCGTTTCTCCAGGATGGTCTGCAGCCGTGCGATCCTCTCTTCAGGATCATAGTGATAGTTTTTGAGAAGCTCGGGAGCCGCAGGTCCGTAAACCTGTTCCAGCGTCTCGCGGTATTTTTGATCGTTGAATTTCTGCAGGCGCGGAATTACGCGGCGCGCTTCCACATCCAGCTTCAGGAATTCCCGGTATATCTTTTCCATGATCAGCAGACCGACGCCCACCTTGGTCCCGTGATAGATCGCGGGCTTATGGTTGATCTGCAGCCACATTTCCCAGAAATGCGACAGGTGATGCTCCGCGCCGGAAGCCGGCCGGGACACACCCGTAAAAGTGATATACATGCCGGATAATACCAGGCCTTCCATGAGGCGGCAGAGCAGTTCGTCACCGAACTCTCCTTCGGACGGTGCTTCGAGCGCCAGCTCCGTGATCCTGTCCGTGACATCCAGCATGCCCTTCGCGATATAGTCACAGTAGTACTCGCCGGTGATCATCCGGCCCATCTTCCACTCCAGTCCGGCATTATACTTGGCCAGCATGTCGCAGATTCCCGCGACCGTCATGGCGCGCGGAGCCTTAGCCAGCACCGCCGTATCCCCTATGATGACACGTGCGCAGGGATAATACTCGGTCACCTTCAGATTATTCCTCACCAGCGCGGCCGCCGTAGAGGCATAGCCGTCCATCGAGGCAGCGGTCGCGACCGCCCACTGGGGCACGTTCACCAGAGTGCCGATGACCTTGCCCAGATCATTCAGCGTACCGGAGCCGATCGCAATCACGACGTCGGGCCTCTCCTGACAGGAAAGAAAAGCGGCAGCGCCTTCCTGCATTGCCGCCTCATCCGCGGCAAGCCATCCATCCTCCAGGTACATATGTGCATAGACCCCGAAACCCTCCGCGACCAGCAGTGCGGACAGCGCCTCTCCGGCGGCGGCATGGGTCTGCTCGTCTTCCAGCAGGAAGACCGTCCGGTACCCGTGCTTTCTGAGCAGTTCGGGCACATATTCCAGCGCGCCGCGGCCGATCACTACTTCATCGATATCCGCACGGTGAACATGGCCGCAAGTACAGGGAATCTCACGATTCAGCATCTCCGACAGGGGCATCATTTCCTGCAGCGTCTTCTCCGGCATTTGTCAGTTCCTCCTTTGTCGTCTCCACGGCCGCCACCGCTCCGATATAACCGGTTTCACGGTAAGCTTCATCCGTTATCTCTTTGGGGTAACCCAGATATTCCAGGATCCGGATGCCGTTCGGCACCCGCAAAATGCCTTCTTTCAGCTTATAATCAAAGCTCAGGGCATCCTTGGTGACATTCTCGCTGAAATGGTAGCTTGTATAATACTCCGACACCTTCTGCGTGATCTCGATATCGTGCGTTGCGACAACCACCATCGTATTGCGCTTAGCCAGATATGAGAGGAGCGAGCTCGCGGCGGCCACCCTCTCGATAGGGTTGGTCCCTCGGAAGATTTCATCCACGATCAGCAGCGAAGCCCGGTCCTCCTGCAGGACGCTCATCATGCGCAGCAGCGCTTCCGCCTCTGCCATGTAGTAGCTCTTCCCGCCCATCAGATCGTCACTCGGGCTGATGGACGTCACCAGGTTAAAGAAAGAACCCGTGTATCCGTCCGCGCAAACCGTATAATAGGTCTGCGCCATCAGTGCGCCTGTCGCGAGCGTGCGAAGGAAAGTGGATTTACCGGACATATTGGAACCGGTGATCACGACATTGCTGTTATTGATTTCAAGTGAATTGGGGACGCCGTCCTGCTCCAGCAGCGGATGCAGGATATTATCCACCCGCAGATAACGCGGCTCTTTGACAAAAACGGGCTTAGCCATGTGGCGCATGCCGCGGCGGTACGACGCGATCGACATCAAGGCATCCAGCTCACCGATCTTACGGTAGAGCACGCGCAGCACTGGAGCCAGCTCTTCCACATAATCCATGCAGCGGATATAGGCCCGGTCCTCCACCAGGAAAATCATTTTGAAGTATTCCAGTATCCCCAGCGGATCCGAATTCTCCCCGCCCGTCAGGCCGGCTTTTTTGCGGAGCGTCTCGCATTTCTTGAAACATTTTCGGAAGAAGCTGTTATAGTCCTTCTCAAGCTGCGGTGCCTCCAGCTTGGCGATCTCGTCCGCGGCGATCAGCATCTTGGCCAGATACTGTACGCCCGGCAGCGAGGACTCGGTATGCATGTTGAATTTCTGATGGTAGATCGTATTGACGACGAACATGACCAGCGAGAACATCAGGCCTGTCAGTTTGATAAAGGGGATCGAGATCAAGGCAAGCAGCATCGCGAGCGCCAGTCCCCTGGCCCAGCCCGCGTAGCGCGGCAGCTTGGGCACACCCTTAAAGAGCAGCGAAGCCGCACCATCATAGTCCGCTTTACCCAGGAAATACATCATGCAGGCGATTTTATCCCGTTCATCCTTATTGTGCTGGATGAATTCCATCACGCGGTCGCGCCGCTGCAGCTCCTCTTCGTCGTAGATGGGAGTCCGCAGCTGATTATACAGGACCTGTTCGCCGGGCGTGGAATACGCACGGTCCAGCTTGCAGTAAACCTGATTCATTTCCAGGTCGTTCCAGGTCTGATCGTCCAGGATCCAGTCCGCGCGCTTCATCATGGACACAAAATGGCTCTCCAGATCCGCGAAGCGCACTTCTGTTTTGCGCAGATTGGAATAGTCCTTGCCCCAATGCTCCTGCACATAACTCATTCTTTTTTTCTTGTAATAATTGGGCAAAGCGGCGTCCTCCTTTTCCCTTGTTCGCCTGATTGATATTTATTCTGTCTCTCCCTGACGGTTGCCTTCGCTATTGTTCAGGCTCACACTGACATTGATGGATTCCGGAGCTTCGACCAGTGTCAGGCTGTCCGGATACTGATAGCGGACGATGGCGGCGTAGGTACCCTCTTCGGAAATACCGCTGACATCGATCACAGCGCGGATGGAAGCCGCGGTAACTCCGTCAAAATCCTCTTCCCTGCCCTTGAGTTTAACGACGATGGAACTGGTCTGCGGTTCGTACGTCATTCCTTCGGACTGGCCCTTCATGAGCAGGTGATTGCGCGAAATGGTATAGGCCTGCGTCAGTTTCTGCTTAATGGTCACAGTGAGCGTCAGCTTCTCGGGATTACCCTCTGCAAGCCCGATATGCGCGCCGTATGCCGCCGAGACTTTGACGCAGAGATATTCCGGATCGTAATCCTTGGTAAAGGTCGAGGAATTAAAGCGTGCGGAAACGGGCTCGGGCGTGATCGAATCGATCGTAGCGATGACCGCCGCGGGGCCGTAAATCGTCAGCTTGTCTTCGGAAAACTCGACGTGGTCCACATAATAATCCGAGCCTTCCCCCTCCGATACCTCGGGCACGTCCACGGTCACTTCTTTAAGCTGGTATACCGGTATGATCAGCTTGCTCATCAGCTTGGCAGAATAGGTGATCTCCTCGATATCATCCAGCTGGACGGGGGCGCCCTCGGCGTTCAGGAAAATGATTTCTTTTCCCTTACCCGTCACGTCTCCGGAAGCGCCCTCCACATCGACGACCACCTGTGCGGTGACGATCTGGTCGACCCGGGAAGCGGGCCCTCTGAGGTATACCAACGCGGGATCCATCATAATATCTACATTCTCCGAAGGAGCCACAAAGCCTTCGGAAGGTTTGCCTTCAAGTATCAGCTGCACTTGAAGCTCTTTAGTCACCACTTCCTCAACGGAGAGTTTGATAAAGGATGCGCTCTGCCGCGTGATGGTCACCTGACTGTTGCGGCAGGCACACTGGATTCCCGCTTTGCCCTCGACCGGGACGACCGCGAGATAATCGATCGTCGCGATAAAATCATCCGCCGTCAGGTTCTCAACCACAGAACGTCTGCCGTTGACCGAGACATTGATCTTCATCTCGGATTCGATATTCACAAACTGTCCCCGCTCGTTGAAATAGTCCTCATTCATGATCGTGACTGGAATATTATTGACGGTCTCGTTGGTAAGCGGATCCTGCTGATTTACGATAAGGAGCCAGAGCAGCACCGCCGCGAGCAGCGAAAGCGCTTTAGCCAGCAGATTGGTGGAGAAAAAGCGTTTGACGGAGGCGAATACATCGTTCTTGATTTCCTGAAATGATTTTTTCATTTTTTCTCAGCCTCCTTAGAAGCGCGAAGCTCTTTGACCCTGCGCATCAGTCCGGCCACACCCTCGGATTTTTCTTCATGCTGGAACTGATTCATGATAAACGCATGGTCGATCCCGCGGTGAATCACGCCGCCCTCGGCCATGGACATCGTCCCTGTTTCCTCGGATACCACAAAAATCTTGGCGTCGGACACTTCGCTTAAGCCGAGCGCTGCCCTGTGACGCGTTCCGAGCTCCTTACTGATGGTCAGGTTGTCGGAAAGCGGCAGATAGCAGGTTGCGTAGGTCACACGGTTATTGCTGATGATCACCGCACCGTCATGCAGCGGTGTATTCTTCTCAAAAATATTGATCAGGAGCTGTTCGGAAACCACTGCGTCCACTCGAATGCCCGTCTGCTCATATTCGCCCAGCCTCACATCCTGCTCGACCGCAATCAGCGCGCCGGTCTTGGCCGCGGACATGATCTCCATCGCCGAAGCGATCTCCGAAACCGTCTGGCGGCTCACTCTTTCCTCCATATCTCCCGAGTTGAAAATCGAAAACAGACCGCTGTGGCCAAGCCTCTCCAGCGCTCTCCGGATCTCGGGCTGGAAGATGATGACGACGGCCAGAACTCCGTAAAACATCGTATTCTGCAGCAGCCATGAAGTCAAGTTCATCTGCAGCATATTGGCGACAAGCGCGACAATAAGCAAAAACACAACGCCTTTAAGCAGTGTCCAGGCGCGTGTCTTGCGGAACCACACCAATATTTTATAAAACAAATAGGCGATGAAAAGGATGTCGATCAGGTCGATCAGACCCAGTTTAGGTATAAACGTGATGCCGCTGTTTGTCCGGATCCAGTTCCAAATCTGTTCAAAGAAACCCATCTGCCTCACTCCGTTTCCAAATCATATCACCGAAAAAAAATATCACAAGGGGCTGCCTGATGAGGGCAGCCCTGAACAAAACCTCACTATTATTTGCCTTCGTGAGTATCTTCTTTATCCAGTCCCTCAAAGAAGCTCTGGATCGTATCCGTATTCCAGCCGGTTCTCCGTTTCAGCTCATCACGGTCCATCTTGCCCTCCTCGGGCTCTTCCTTTGCCTCGGGCGCCTGGTCAAAGAGATCCTCCGGTTCGAAGAGCTCCATCTCGGCCTCGATCCTGGAAGAGGTATAGAAGGGACTGTCCGGAACAATCTCGCCGCGCACGGTCGGAAGCACTTCGCCCTCCGCATCCGTACCCTGAAGCTTCAGGCGAATCGTCTGGAACAGATTCTCCACCGGATTGACCTTGGGATTCTCGGGTTCGGTCTTGCCTTCCGTCTTCGTATTCTTGCCGGGCTTGGGCTCTGCGGCGGGCTGATCGGGCATGACCAGTTCTTCAGCGCCCTCATACTCTTCGGGCTCATACGCCGGAGCAGGCTTCACCGCGGGTTTCTTACGCGCGGCGGGAGCCGCAGCCGCAGCGGCAGGCTTCTTCTTAGGCCGTTCTTCGTACTGTTCTCTCTCCGTTTCGGTTACCAGCGGAATGACATTGACCTGGCCGTCCGTAATCGTCTTGACCTCGGTCTTGCTCTTGATCCCCAGGATCTTGGGAATCGCCCGCACATAATAGTAGTATTCGTCATCAGCGAATGCCAACCGCTGCGCCATTCGGTAATTCAGTGCCATATGGAAGAATTCCAGCACCAGCATGATCAGCAGGCAGATCAGCGGGATCGTAATGGTCTGGCCGACTGTAATATCCGTCATGCCGGCCGCACGCCCTACGATCAGGCAGACAAAACCGACCAGCGCGCCTGCGCAGATCGACAGATACCGCATGTAGTCGATACCGATACGGTTCAGCAGTACCATGACCAGCACCACACCGCCGCAGAGCACCATCATAAAGAGCAGACTGCGGTTCTTGATCAGCTGATCGGCCACATAACTGAGCGTCTCGGTCGCCGCCGCTGGCAAGGCGTCGATTTTTTCGACGCTGAAACGCATAAATGCAGGCAGGATCCTCATAAATCCGCTGAGGATAATTCCTCCGACGATCGGGATGATCGAAAAGATCCCCATGTACATACCCGCGAAAAGCGGAATCAGCAGGAAAACATTATACTTGATCGCGAGAGGCATCAGAATCAGCAGCACCGTCTCGTCAGGAGCCAGCCGCTCGATCATGATATACAGCACGATCAGCATCACGGCCGCCAGAATAGCGCCCCAG
This sequence comes from Bacillota bacterium, assembly GCA_017442535.1. Lineage (GTDB taxonomy): Bacteria > Bacillota > Clostridia > Lachnospirales > Bianqueaceae > RUG12817. Next base: position 23,603 of record JAFRZL010000014.1, read on the forward strand.
AAAGATGCCTGATAGACATTATAGATGATGATCGCGATCGCGAAGAATGCGACAAAACGTGTCGGCAGCAGGACGCACAGCAGCGCCAGAATCAGATGAACGGAGGTGGAATTAAAAACCGCGCCGGAAGAAAAACCCTCCCAGCCTGCGATTTCGCGGAAGATAAAGAAACAGGCCGCGAACTTGGCAACGACTTTGATCGGAATCTCAAGATGCATAAAGAGCCGGCAAAGCCATCCTCTGATCATGTATACAATCTTCATAAACTATACCTCACATTCTGACAGATCATGACTGATAAGCATCGATCTCGTCCAGCTGTCTGAAATACTGCTCCACCCTGCGTTCGGCCTGTCCGTATTTGTTCCCGTAATAAGCCGACGACAGCAGCGAAATGATAAAGCAGAGAACCAGATAGATCACTACAGCCTTGATCATGAATCCCTGATAATCGAAGTGCAGCAGATCCACCGCCTCTACATAGACCAGCTGGAAAATATAAGCAATCAGGCCGCCGGCAAAAAAGACTGTCATCCAGGCTTTGGTAATAAACCGGTTCAGCGCGATATAGTCGGGCTTGAAATAACGTCTGATAAAAGAATCCTTGCGGAACTGAAAGCTGTTCTCATAGAGCGCAGCCTCCGTCATGACCCGGATTTTATTCTCATTCAGCAAACCGTTCACATCCTCTTTCCATAATTAGATCATTCAGAATGATCTACCATCATTAATCATACCACAAAGGCTCTGCAAATACCAGTTTTTTTTGAGTCCCGCGGGACAATTAAGGAAATCATAAGAACTTGCGGCTTATGGATCAGCCGTTGGTCCCGATGACCTTGGCGGCGATCTCCGGCGTCGCGAAATCAAAGAGCATCACGCCGTATATCTGCCCTTTCTGCAGGGGCATCTGCAGGAAGCGTTCGTTCAGATCCTTGGCATCTTTGGCCGGATGCGGGATCGTCCCGTAGGAAATGCTCAGGAAATTCAGCATAAACGCATTGCGCCCCGCCTTGCTGTCCTTGAGCGTCCCGGTAAAGGCATTCCACTTGTCGTCAGGGCTGTAATGGTACCGGTCCTGCACATATACCTTCTCGGTATAACTCATATCCATCGGAGCTGTAGGATCGCGCAGCACGGCGGCATCCCCCTGGTCCTCCCAGTTGAAATTCAGCCCCTTTCCGTCCTCATAGCGCCGGCAGAGCACGATTTTGCCGCGCACTTCCCTGAGCAGCGGGATCGTATTACGGGTAAACCAGAGCTTTGAATCCTCTTCGATCTCCGCCTCGATCAGTTCGCGGACACGTTCGGGATTATCATCGGAATTCTCGGGTTTCACGACAAAGATCACCGTCTCGCCGGGATGTGCCTTGAGGAAATCCAGCGTCTCCCGCACCACCTGATGGTATGTAAGGGTCTCGTCCCAGATGGCGGTACCCCTGCGGCACTGCCCGAAACTATGCTTCATGACAAGCTCTTCCTCGCCCAGAGGGCCGGCCAGCGCCACACGGATGTCCAGGTAGCGGTAGCCATTCATCAGCTGTTCGGTGATCGACGTATTCTGATCCTGCAGAAAATACGTCGGAAAGATATATTGCGTCGCGCTGTCATGCGTTCCGGGGATATTGATCTCACTAAGCTTGCGGGTATCCGGCAGAGCGGCCATCCAATCCGTGTTGGGATAGCTTTCGGCCTTCTCGCCGTCCGGATACAAAATACCGGTCAGATAGAGCACTCCCAGAACGGCGGCAATCGCCAGAATACTCCAGAAAATAGCCTTGATGACTTTCATACGAGCCCTCCTTGAATCGATCGGATCCTGAATAGAGCAGGACATAGTAGAACATATTAATTTTAACACATTTTTGTTGTAATAGCAAGAGAATAATACCCGAAAGAAAAGGATTCGAAAAAAACTGCACATCCATCCCGCGCTTTCCCGCCGGCATGTCAGGTAAAGCCGCGGTGAGAGGAATATCTGTCATTGACTTGCCGCCCGTGTAATGATATACTTGAAACAGACCGTTCACGTTTTAAGGCCTTTCCAAAACCGAACACAGAAAGGATGCGTTACAATGGGTCACTCTGTCAAGCTCAACTGGATCAACAACCATCATCCTGCAAATGGAATAACCACCTCGTGGGGCGTCTCATGGCCCCGCGGCACTATGAAAACGGCGGATCATCTGCGCCTCTCGGACGGCACGGACGAAGTCGGGATGAGCAGCCGCGTCATCGCCCGCTGGCCGGACGGCAGTATCAAATGGACCGGTCACAGCGCAGTCGTTGACGGCCGCAAAAACTACCTGATCGAGGACGCCGGTGGTCCGGCACAGTCTCAGACACAAAACATCAAGGTGAGCGAAACCCCCGACGGCTTTGTTATCTTCAACGGTGCCATCGAGGTAAGCATTCGCAAATCCGGTTCCCGCATAATCGACCGTGTTACCGGAAACGGCCGGCTTGTCAGTACGGGCGCTGCGCTGGAATTGATCACAGAGGATCATTCCGGTCCGTCCGTGACACAGATTGCCTCGGACGGAGTCATCGAATCCGCCGTTATCGAGCAATGCGATCATGTCCGCTGTGTTGTTAAAATTGAAGGCCGACATCCTCGCACAGGCAAGGATTCCGTTTCCGATTTTATCATCCGGCTCTACATTTATAAAGGCATTCCCGCCATTGAAATCAGTTATACCATGATTTACACCGGGGACCCGCAGACGGATTTCATCAAAGGCCTCGGCCTCAGGACCGATATCCCGATGGAGGGAGAACTGTATAACCGTCATATCCGTCTGGGCGGTGACACAGGCTTCTATGTGGACGGTCCGGTCAATCTCGCTTCCAGGCGCAATCCCCCCGCCTACGCAAAGCTTCAGAACGATTTTATAGCCGGAAAGTATGTGCATCTCGACCGTGAAGCCGACCGGCAGTTCTTTGAGTCGATCGTGGACGACCTCGCGGTTTGGGGCAATTTTAAGCTTGTTCAGGTCGCTTCCGACAGCTACACCGTCTATAAGAGAACTAAAAACGAAAGATGCAGCTGGCTTAAAGCAGTCCACGGGAAGCATTCCTCCGGCACGGCTTACGCAGGCGGTACAAACGGAGGCGTGGGGCTGTCCATCCGGGATTTCTGGCAGAAATATCCTTCCGGCATCGAGCTGCTGAATGTGGATAAGGATACGGCTTCGCTATACGCATGGTTCTACTCCTCCGATTCTCCCGCGATGGATCTGCGGCACTACGATACGGAAACCCACATGAATTCTTCCTATGAAGGATTCGATGAATTCCGCGCGACCCCCTACGGCATCGCGAACACGCAGAAGCTGGAGCTCCGTTTCTATGACCGGACGCCCGAATTCGAAACCCTGCTGATCCAGGCTTCCGAAGCCAAGGCAAAGCCCCGGCTCGTCTGCCCTCCCGAGCAGATGTATGCCTCCAAAGTTTTCGGAATCTGGAGTCTGGAAGACCGCTCCACCCCTGCAAAGCGCAAGCTGGAAGAGTACAACGACCAATGCCTGGAATTGTTCGTGACACAGCGGGATGAGCGCGACTGGTACGGCTTCTGGGACTATGGTGATATCATGAGAATGTATGATATCAACCGGCATGAGTGGCGCTTCGACATCGGGGGCTGGGCCTGGAATAATTCCGAGATCACGCCGAACCTGTGGATGTGGTATGCCTTTATCCGCAGCGGCCGCGAAGAATTCTTCAATCTGGCAGAGGCCTATACACGCCATTCCAGTGAAGTCGATATCTACCACAAAGGCGAATACGCCCCGCTCGGCTCGCGCCACAATGTCTCCCATTGGGGCTGCGGCTGTAAGGAAGCGCGTATCAGCATGGCCTTCTATAACAAGTTTTATTACTACCTGACGACGGACGAACGTACCGGAGACATCATGGATGAGGTGAAGGATGTTGATTATGCCGCGCTGAAGCTTCCTCCGCTCCGCGCACGCGACTATGTCTCAGACCAGCCCATTTTTGTCCGCTCCGGTCCTGACTGGGCGGCCTTCATGTCGAACTGGTATGTCCGGTGGGAGCGTTACGGCGATGAATTCTACCGTGATAAACTGCTCACCGGTATTAAGGATATCAGTGAGATGCCCTACCGCCTCAATTCGGGTCCCACCATGGGTTATGATCCTGCGACCGGCCATCTGAAATACATGGGAGTCGGCGTCGATTCTTACCACATGATCAATTTCTTCGGTGCCCTTGAAGCCTGGCTTGAGATCGCCGAGGATACCGGTCTGGACATCTGGAAGGAGATGTACGGCGAATTCGGCAGATACGCAGTCGCGGATGCCGATGAAAAGAAAAAGATCTATCCCGGCGAAGATCCGTCAAACCGCGGCTTCTACTATCCGGCCTCCGCAGCCACAGGCGTCGCGGCCCTGTATTATGCCCGCCGTCATAACGATACCGCCCTCATGAAAAAGGTCTGGGAAACGATCATCCGCCGCGATATGTCGGGCGGCATCCGTTCCCTCGACTGCGATCCGGTCATCTACAGCGGCCCGGATGTGGCGCATCCCTTCCGCGACCCCACCTACGAGAGCGGCGACTCCGGATACCCGAGGTTCATCATGAACACCTTCTTTGCCCTGGAACTCGGCCGGGACTGCATCCCCGAAAGCGACATCCTTGCAGAATAAACCCTTTCAGACACCAAAACGCCGTCCGGAAATCCTTTCCGGGCGGCGTTTTAATCATGTCTGCTTCCCTCTCGGCCTGTTCAGCTCTTTGCGGCGGCCAGGGCCTCTTCCTCGGCAATCGAGGTCTCCATCTTGCGGGGATCCGCAAGCAGCTCTTTGATATAGGCGAATACCTGTGCGAAATAATGTCCCGAACAGATGCGCTCATCCATGACCAGACCGAGCGGAATGCACCGCTCCGCCGTCATGCTTCCGTCCCTCGCGATATGGGTCACGTCACGCATATTTCCCATAGCGATCGCAATACTGGTCGTCCCGAATTCATAGACATGATGGTAGATATGATTGGTCCGGATACTGGCCAGATTCGTGATCAGAAAACTCGCATGGAACGGACTGGCATCGATCACGGCCTTGGGAAGCAGCCCGTGCCTGTCAGCCCAGCGGATAATATTACAGATGCCGCCCACGAGGAAATCGAATTTCATAATGGCCGCCATCAGGCTGTCCAGCGAATTGCTGCTGTTTTCCTCACGGGTGCCATTAATATAATCATCGGTCTTCTTCTGCACATCCATCAATGTGTCTGTATGCGGCTCGAAATAGATCTTGGACATCGTATCGTTATCATGTCCCGGCCGAAGCACCACCATGGACGCACACACTTCATTCCGCTGATAAATCTTTTTATTGACAATAAAGCGGTTCAGCGCGGGGAATTTGTCGATCGCCCGCAGATATGCACTCAGAATCAGCGCCAGATGGCTGATATGAACACCTTCTTTACGCTTCTCGTTCATATACTTGCGAAGCGGCTCAAGCGGAATATCCACCGTGCACATATTCATCGAGTCCACACGCTTGGTCAGAATATGCGGGATCAGATAATACATGGGGGCTTCGCTGGTAACTCGGACGCCATCTTTTCTTTTCATAAAAATTCCCTCCTAAAAGAATCAGGCAGCAGCTCTTTTATTTGTTATTCTCAACGAGCCTGACCATATCTCCCACCGTCCGGACCTGAACCAGTTCTTCCTCGGAAATAGTTCTTCCGATCAGTTCTTCAACATTGGTAATCATTGTAATGATATCCAGACTGTCGCAGCTGAGATCCTTGACCAGATCGGTCTCCTCCGTAATCGTTTCCGGTTCCACCTCTAAAAATTCACAAATAATCTGACGAATTTCCTCAAACATGATATGTTCTCCTTTACATAGTATCATCCCTGCCGGCAGCCATGAGCCGACAGCGCCTTCCCCGGCAAAAGTCATGCACAGCGCAGACTTTTCGTGTATTATACCACATATTCGACACAAATAAAAGAGGGGAAGCGCGATTGTTCTCGATCTTTATTCGCAAATTCCCCTTTCGGCAAGCAGGATCCTGACCACATGATTGTCCTGCTTCAGTCAGCAAGACTTTGGGAGGCAGAAATCCCGGATAAGCTCCGCGATCCTCGTCTGATGCACAATGTAGGAACCATGATTCTCCCCTTTCAGGATCCGGAGTTCCGCCCCCGGAACCGCACCCGCGATCCTCTTGGTTTCCCGCTCCGCAATCAGGTCACGGCTCCCCGCGAGCACCAGCGTTTTCGCCCGGATCGATCGGAGCGATTCCTCCTCCATCTGCGGCTCCCTGAGCATCATTCTCACCTTAGTGTCATGTCTCAGCAGATATTCCAGCCACAGCCTGATTCTGCATCCGGTCTTCAGCCCCCGCGGGGTCAGATTCGCTCCGCTCACAATCAGATCTGTAATCGCATCACACTGCCGCGCGGCCATCAGGCCCACTATACCCCCGTCGCTGAAACCATACAAAATCACATCCTGCAAGCCCAGTTTCGCGATAAAGGCAGTAATATCCTCCGCCATCTCGTCATAATGCAGTTCCGTCACCGGCTGACTCTGCCCATGCCCTCGTGAATCCACCAGATAACAGGTAAAAGCATCTTTAAGCACTTCGGAGGCCTCACGGAAAATCGTATGATCCTCCCCGTTGCCATGTAGCATCACCAGCGGCCGCCCTTCTCCCACTTTTTCATAAAAAAGCTCAATTCCGTCAACCTGAATCGTCATATGTTATTACCACCGTTCTTGAGATATGTCTTTAAGACATAATCAAAATACTTCTCAAAACGCCGGATCGCGGAGCGTCCCGGCTCCTCTCCGGGCCTCATCAAGTCAAACGCATGCCTGTCCGAATGATACACATCTACTTCCGCAGACACCCCTGCTTCTTTCAGATGACGGACATAATCCAGCGTCTCCGTATAAAAGGGTTCTCCGTCCCCGACAAAAGTATAGCAGGGAGGTAATCCGCGATAATCCGTCTGCCATGCCGGGGACGCATACGGCGAAACCTCTTTCTTCGCGTCATGTCTCAGATATGTCCACCACCCCAGATGGTTCCTCCGCGTATTCCAGACTTTTCCATGATTATCTTTGGAAGACTCTGTATCGACATTGCTGAGCATCGGATATAACGGAAACTGAAAACGCACCGGCACCGTCCCCTTGTCACGCGCCATCATACAGACGGCCACCGCAAGTCCCCCGCCCGCACTCTCGCCGCCTACCATGATTTTACGCGGATCAATTCCCCATTGCTCTGCGTGCTCATACATATAGACGAGCGCCTCATAGCAATCCTCCACCGCAGCAGGATACGGCTTCTGCCAACTCAGCCTATACCCCGGCGACACCACCGTCACTCCATATTTCCCGACAAGTGCCGCCGCCCTTGAGAACAGCGCCATTTCCTTCATGCCAAGGAAATAGCCTCCGCCGTGGATCCACAACAGCCCCGGAGCGGGATCCGGATTCCGCTCCGTAATTGGGGCGGAAAGCCGCTCCGACGGCGTGTTCGGAACTGATTTCGGAGCGGCCTCCGGATTTCGCTCCATTATTGAGGCGAAAGGCCGCTCTGACGGCAGATTCGCCGCAGATCTCGGAGCGCCGCCGGCTAAGTTTTTCGGAGCGTTTCCTGTGGCCCTGGGCTTGAGAATCAAGAGCGGAACACGTCCTGCCCGCGCTCTTTCTATATGCATGGTCCGAATCTGCTCCCACCTGTTCATTGTACGCTGATATCCTCCAGATAACGTACCGGCTTACCGGTCGCCTGCGCATACTCGATCTCGGAGCGGGTACTTGACCCGATATAGCCTCCCACATTGATGACAAAAATCTCATCGGCCATGTCGATCTTGCGCTTATGCATATCGTCGAGCATCTCTTTTGTCCGGGTCAGCGTTCCCTCATCCATATTCTCCCAGACTTCATGATCTCCGGAATGTCCGAACAGTCCGACACTTATAACAATATTGCCCTCTAATGTAAGCCTTTTCTGGGCCTCCATAAAAGCATCCTTAAAACGTGTGCTTCCGCAAAGAGTTATGACTTTATAGTTCCCTTGCATTCTGATCATTTCCTTTGTTATATTTGGACATAATAGTACTATACTCTTTTCTTCTATCAAATGTCAAGACATTTGGAGTGAGAGTACGGCAAACGAACCGCAGAAAAGACACGGCACCAAAAAAGGCGCCGCGTAAAGGCGGCGTCGTAAGGAGAAAATATATCAGCTCTGCCTGCCGGATAACTTCTTTGAGGTGTTATGAGCCCGTTTGTTCCGGAACGACCATCCAGATATAGTTCTGCTTTAGCTTTTTACCAGGTCAAGTCTTACCATGGACGGAGTTCAAGAGGGATATGTCTAAAAGCAGCACAATCCCGGAGCTGACTTTCAAGATGCTCCGCCTTGTCTTGAAGGGATAGCGTTTTACATTGTGAATCCATACGGACCAGGATGTCCTGAAGATCCTCTGTCTCCAGCATATTGACTGCAAGGCAGAAAAACACTTCCTTTGTCCCGTCGTCATAGTCTTCCAGAAATCGGGTCAGGATTTCCTTCTTTGTCCGCTGTTCGGCAAGATAAGCCTCTATGCCGAGTTCTTTTGCTTTTGCTATATCCCGTTTCTGATTCCTGTGAGAGATCAGAGAATCGTGTCGATCAATGCCGTCATATCGCTTACAGGGATATTCGCTGCACTGAAAGCAATAATCCACGTTGCCGTGTCTGACGCTGCATGGTGCGATCGGACAGGTCTGATAGCAGGTACTTCCGTTGAAACACCCGCTGCATTTTCCCCGGATCTGCATGGGACATAATCCGCAGTTGAGACCACATAGAGAAAACAAGCCATCTGTTCTATTGAATTCATTCTTCATCACAATGTCCTCTTGTTTTTGCGGATAGCAGCAAGCCTGTCCATATCTCCATAGCGGATCTCATAATCCAGTGCTTCGATGATTTTATTCTTCCTCTTCAGGAAATCCGGGCCGGACAGATGGATGCCTGATGTATGGTGGGTATTGAAATAACAGTCGCAGGTCAGGTGCTCCACGAACACCTTCAGCTCGATCAGCATTTCCTTTTCCGTGAGAGGAGTGAATTCGCCGCGCTCAGCTTCCTCCAACAGCGGTGTGCCCGGGAAGAGTGTGAGGCCACCTGTACCGACAAGCATGGGCTTGCACCGGCTGAAAATCTCTGCAGAGTGAATGGCGTGATCCATGCTGTGTTCTTTACCGGCTACTCCATTGAGGAAACACAGCCAGAAGTCGATTCCTGACTCCGTCAGCTTTCCGCACTGCTCGATGATATCTGACGCACTGCAGTTCTTGTTGACACGCTCCAGCGTCCAGTCGTCACCGCTTTCCGAGCCCAGCGAGATCTCACGAAGTCCCAGATCCTTTAAGGCCTTCAGCTGTTCAACCGTTTTGTTCCGGATATCCGTCACTCGGGTACATGCATAGATGTACTCCATTTTCGGCAAATACTTATTGATCATCTCAAGGATCGGCGCCAGTTTGTCATAGGTCATGCAAAGAGGATTCGCCGAGAGAAGCTGGATGGTCTTTGCATCCGGAACAATCTCTGCAAGCTCTTTCAGATCTTCCTCGATCCATTCTATCGGCTGCAGTTTGAACGGTACGTCCTTATACATCGTGCAGAACTTGCAGCTATTGTGGGTACAACCCTGGGTAATCTGCAAGAGAGGGAATGTGGGCCAGTAAGGATTGCGATAGACCGTATCTGTAAAATGCATGATGATTTCTCCTTTACCATGGTTTTCTGTGCATCTTCACACCAAGCGCAAAGACCTTTTTCCGTTCCTCAGGAAATACCTTGTCAAAATATTCTTTCTTGGCATCAGGATTGAACAATGTCCGGTTGGCAGCAATTGCATTCATACACTGATCACCTCTTACAGATCAAATACAAAATCTTCGATAGGCTTTCTTTTGAAATGCCAACTATTGGCTTTTGCCCGGTCATTTGGATAGCCAAGCCCCAGCATCATCACAGGAACCATATGAACAGGCAGGCCGAAGGTGTCCACAACAGTCTTTGAATCAAAACCTCTGATCCAGATGGTATGAACACCGAGTTCCTCCGCTTCATACATCATGGTTGTTGCCGCAATAGAAGCGTCCTGCTCGCCGGAATTGTAATTCCTATAATATCGGTCGCCGGGGTTTGTCCAGACCTCTCTCATGTCGTAGCATACAAGGATCATGAGGGGCACGTTATAGTGGAAGCGAGTGACGTTCTTCAGCTTTTTCAGCCCCTCCTCGCTGCGAATCAGATAAAACTTCTGTGGCTGATAATTGCATGCAGTGGGGACGATGCGTCCCGCTTCCAGAATCCTGTCCAGCTTTTCCTGCTCTATTGGCCGGCTGTCGAAGAAACGCTCCGAGTATCTGTTTTTTGCAAGTTCCAGAAAATCCATGCTGTTTGACTCCTTTCGTGGTTGGTTTACGATAATTATACGCAGATCACTTGCATTTTTACAGATACAGAAGTATAATTATGAATGATTTTCATACATAAAATACTTTTTGTATCATCAGGAGGTTATGATATGGCGGAACGGACAAAGATATGGATCGCGGAGTCCATGAAAAGACTGATGTCCCGGAAAACGCTTGATCAAATCCGAGTAACGGAGATCTGTCAGGAAGCGGAAATCGGACGTCCGGCCTTTTATTATCATTTTAAGGATAAGTATGATCTTGTAGCCTGGGTGTTTTATCACAACGCTTATAAAACCAACGTCATCTCCGTTGATTCGGCAGCCAAGGCAATGAGCCAGATGAAAAACGATATGGTTTTTTATAAGCGGGCCTATGAAGATTCCTCACAAAATGCGCTGTGGAAATACATGGTGGACTATTTTGTAAAGCGGTACACCGAACTAGCAAAAGAAAAACTGGGCATCGACACCCTCGATACGCAGCTTTCCTATAGTATTCGATTCTACTGCATGGGGGCGGTAGGTATGACGCGGGAGTGGGTGATGAACGACAACATTACTTCAGCGCAAACAGTCGTTACCATGATGTTCAATTCCATGCCGGAGCCGCTTCGGAAAATCTTCTTCTCGTAAAAAACACCCGATCATCCTCTTTATCCTGATGATCGGGCGCTATTCTCATTACACGATTTCTTATTTCCGGAGCCTGACCTGCAATACGTGGATGCTGATCTTTTCAGTATCATTATCGAGCCCTCCTCAGATGACACGAAGGCTGTCAGACGTGAGGATCCTGTCATGCAGTTTGTCGGTCTGGTACTGCAGGTACTTTTCATATTCCTAATTGGATATCTGCTTTGTTATGTCTATTTCCAATGTGCGGTCAGATGTACGGGCTTGGCCGTGCCCCAATCATATCCGATGAAATGGCCATCTTCATCATACATCATGGGGGTAAATGAGAAATAACACATCAGCAATTCCACCTTATTCCCGTCGTCATCATACCACCCGTCAAAGGTCATGTCTTCACGTTCCGGAACAGGATAATTGCAAAGATAGAGGTATCCTTCAGATGCAATAGGCGAATCCATTCCATAGATAGTAACATTCCCCTGCCCGTCATCCAGAAGCAACAATTCGTTGTCTGGCTCCTGTTTGATCCATGTCGCGTGAACATTGACAAAGCGGGTTCCGTCCTCGGTGGGAGGAATACGCTCAATATCTTCCGGTGTCAGTGTTTCATAAACCTTAAAAGCAAAAGTATTATCGTTAATAAGCACATCCACAGGAGGATCTCCGTTATACTCGTAGAACACATCTGACTCTGAACTGAAATCCAGAGGATTATTCACATGGATCACCCAGCCGGTAAACTCGTAACCGTCAGGTGTCCGTGCGGCCGGCAGCCCGTATTGCGTAAACTCCGCCTCAGGAATGACATCGACTGCCAGAATTGTCCGGTAATCCTCTACCTCCACCTGGCTAGGAATGTCAAATGTTAATGTATCATTGTAAACGGTAATGACAAGCATTCCGTCTCCCAGCGGGTATGTCGGATATTCTTCTGTCTCAGCGGGCGGGACGCCTTTCACACGATTAGTCTCGATTACGTACTTGCGGCCCGTCGTTTTGTCGGTCAGGATGACATAAATGCTTAATTCAGCACCTTCCGGAATCGAGGCGGCGGCAGAACCTCCGGTGTAATGGACTGTATATCCGATAATAGTATCACCGGTGACAGGAATGGAGCCGGGATCATCTCCCAGCGACAAACCCGTGGTAGTATCCTCCCAGTAAATGGTCTGGCCCATGCCTGTTACCTCCAGGTCATAGTCATGACTATCCCCTATCTGAGGAGTCAGCGTCGCGACAACATCCACTTCGCCTCCCGGAAAAGCCTCCAGTACCGCAGACGTAACCGGCTTCGGTGCAAACTCAGGAAGTGTCCCTGACCAAACGGTCTGACGTTCTTCTCCTTCTTCCATATATCGGGCAACCAGTCTTAACGTCAATTCTCCGCTCAGGTTTTCGGCATCGATCGAATATTCCCGCAAGGATCTGAAATCATCCCAGATGTCAGGGTCATCCGCCGGCTTAACCGCTTTTCCGTTCTGATCGGAAACCTCCGCATAGACTGAAACAGGCCATGGCGTATCGTCATAAGAAACATAGGTATTTCCGAACGCATCCGTCGCAGGAGAAGGCTTATAGACATTATAACTATAGATAACAGTGCCGGATTCATTGCCGCAATAATCCATGTCGATGACGACGCTGCCCTCCGGCAGCTCCGGTATTTCTGTCGCAGATTCAACCGGAAGCTGTTCGGGGACGGATTCTTCCGGACCCGGTGTCGGTGAAGTTTTTGCTCCCTGCACAAAGAGAATAATCACCAAAAAGACAGCCGGAATCGACAAAAGCTGCCTTAGACGGCTTTTCTTCGGAGCGGGCTCCTCCGGAAAACCGCTTCCTTGCCCAAACTCCGGCGGAAGCGCAGTGATTTCCTGTTCTTTGCGCATTTCCTGCTCAGGAGGCGGCATCGTGATCTCCGTAGGATGGTCATAATATTCCATGATAAAACCTCCCGAAAACGAGGCTTATTTGTTGTGGACATCCACCTGCGGGAAGGGGCACTCCACTCCCAGCTTGCGGAAGCCTACGAAAAGGTCGTGATTCAGGATGCGCGCTCCGGAATATATGTCAGCCTCGCCAACTTCAGCAACAAAACGCAGATCTACGGAGCTGCTGCTGAGAGCCTGAACTCCCAGATAACGGGGCACCGACTTAAAGACATCGGTATGACGATTGTAAATGTCCTCCAGCATGGCCGGAATCTTTTCTTCCAGAGGAACAATGTCCGTTTCATAGGGGATGGAAAAATCGGCCACTGCTTTGGAACTGTTGTCGGAGCGGTTAAGAATGTTCTTCATGTCCGAATTATTGATGATTTTAACATTGCCGCCGGTATCGGTCAGACTGGTAGTACGGATTCCGATCTCGGATACAGTCCCGCGAAAGCCTCCGACTTCGATAATGTCGCCCACATTATACTGGTTATCCATCAGAATGAAAAAGCCGGTCACGACGTCGGTAATCAGACTCTCCGCACCAAAGCCGATAATCAGAGCAATAACCCCGATTCCGGCAAGAATGGTGGGCATGTCCACGCTCAGTAGTGACAGAATCGCGATGATAATGCCTATGACAGCAATATAACGCACAATACTCGATGCCAGTGTCAAAATCGTACGTGCACGGTGGTTCTCTGTCTTAAAGAAGCTGAGAAGTAACAAAACCAGTGCTTCTGCCGCCAAAACAGCAAAGACCACAAGGAAAATCTGTCCCACACTCTTCCAGGTCAATGTCAGCCCCTTTCCGAATGTGAGATCCTTCCCCAATCCGAAAACGAGCAGCAGCCCGACAACCGCTGCAAAAATCAGCAGTTTTACGATATGCTTGGTACGGTTCATATTATTGCTTCCTTTCGTTGAATTATGTCTCCACTATAAACGAAAAACGCTGAAAATGCAAGTATTATGTCTGAAAAGTAGACATATATTTGCGCTTTTGCATGAAAGCGCTTTAATGTAAGCTGTTCTACAGCGGTATTATTTCATATCCGCCATGCTTCGCATTGATACGGTCGATCTCCTCCTTAATGATATTGCCAAAGGTTTGATCGTCGATCTCCCTGCTTTTCAGGGCAGCTGCGGACTCGTCTGCAAAAGCATCGAAGATGGCCTGCTTCTCTTCCAGAATCGATGTCATTTTTTCATCGACCGTGTTTACGCAGAGCAATTTGTAAACCAGCACATTACGTGTCTGCCCCATTCGGTAAGCGCGGGAAATCGCCTGATTTTCGGTAGAAGGTTTGAATTGCGGCTCGCAGATGATGACCACACTCGCGGACTGGATATTCAATCCGGTCCCTCCGGACTGAATCTGGGCGATAAGTACTGTTCCGGGCGGCGCCTGTTCAAACTCATCGATTATTTCCTGCCTGCGGCCGGGAGGGACGGAGCCGTTAATGGGCGGCATACACCTGCTGCCCAGATATGACCGGATCCTGCGTATTGTATCCAGGAAAAAAGAATAAACAATCACCTTACGTCCGTCGGACTCCGCTTCTTCGATCAGTTCCAGCATCCGGGTCGCTTTGGATGAGAGCCTCAGATCCACATTCCAGGAGACACGTCTCGCTGAGACATAATCCCTGGTAAGAATAGCCTGTTCATATGCTTCTTCTTCACAATGGCTCAGAATACACCATTCTCTGCTCTCGATCAGTTCCGGCAGCTCTGTCAGCACATCTTCTCGCTTTCTCCGATAATAAACCGGTGCAACTGCGTCTCTGAACTGCGGAGCAAAAGACATAAAAGCCATCTGCTGTACTTTGGACGCAAGTTCCGGCCGCAGAATACGAATCAGCTCAATCATTTCGTCGACCCGGTTTTCCAGGGCGGTACCCGTCATAAACAGAAGCCGCTCCGCATGTTCTCCCAAGTTCCGGACATTTGCACTCCGATGTGTTTCAGGATTCTTGATATAATGCGCCTCATCCACGACCAGCATGGAAAAACGAAAATCCTCCGGCAGGCGAACAAAAGCAGTCGTTTCATAAGTTGTAACCGCAACGCCACCCTTCTCGATCCATGCCTGAAGTGCCGTCGCCCTGTCCGCTCCGTGGATCTTTATCACGCTGAGAGTACTTTTACTCTGAATTTCCCTGCACCAGTTGGTAATAACACTTGCGGGACAGACGACAAAGAAATGTGTGGCCCCTGTATTTCGCAGCGAGACCATGGCCGCGATCGCCTGGATAGTCTTGCCAAGGCCCATCTCATCGCCAAGCAGTACCCTTTCCTGATGCAGAATGTACTTTACGCCCCATTCCTGATAACGGCGCAGTTCACAGAGCAGTCCATCCTGTGAAAGAACTTGCTCCTGCACCTCGAGTGCCAGATCTTCAGGCAACCCGTAAACGGAATCATCATTTCCCAGAACGCCGGGGTTAATGTCTTCAAGCGTATTGAAAAACAGAACCGGATTCGTGGAGAAATCCCGCCATGCCTGCTCCCCGGAGCTTCTGGCAATGAATTGAAACTCCGAGATATAACCTTTGGCTTCTTTTCCGTACTCTCCGTCCCTCTGAAGGGCAAGGAACCGATAGGCTTTTGCCGCCTGTTCTTTCTTGGAGCCCGAGGCAAAAAACCACTTCAACCCGCTCGCAGCCGCCTGCAGATCATTGATTGCCTGTTCAATGACAAGACTGTTTTCCGTCAAAAGCTTATGGCAATTCTTTTCCAGGGGACAGCTATGTCTATATTGGGAAATAGCCCTTACCAGCTTTGTCGCCTCTTCTGTCTGATTGTCGGTACTGAGACGAATCTTGACACCTTTGCGCACTTTGGAAGTAATATCGCTCACTGTTTTCTTTATCGAAACAGCCGCATCCTTACTGATTCCGTAAATGGACGTAATCGAATCGACTGTCTCGTGAACTATGTCCGCGACAGTATTATATCCATATTCTTTTAACGTTTTAATACGAAAACCCTGTTTCCCACGATTGATCTCATCAATCGGGATCTCACTCAGAATCCGCATGACCTGTTGGGAAACCATGGCTTCCGAAGCATTGGTCACCCTGTTCCGATATCGCTGGACAGCATTGGGGGCGTCATTTAAATTATCAAGAGTTTCGCGATGATAAGCGATCAGCTGCTTTGCTTGCGCGGCACTGAACGGCTTCGCCATATGTCTAACCTCCGTATCAGAAAGTGCATATAATTAAGCTATTATGTCCATTCTGTCAATTATTGCGGCATTTCCAGGCGAACAAACCTTCCGCCGCAGCGAGCTTTTGTAATTTATCCAGCAGAGGTTCTGCGTTGTAAATCGTGATCCACGTATCCTGTGCGTCCAGATCAGCCATTGTTCCCGTACTGGGAAATAAAACTCTGTAGAAGCCAATTCCTGCAGGCGAATAGTTTTTAACAAATTCTTCCGGATCCGGATTAAGCATCCAATGTTCGCCGGCATCATAAGAAACAGCCATATCATAATAAGCATTCAGCCGTAACAATATCTCGGCATATTTCCGGTGAAGCTTTTCAAGTCGTTCCGGCACCCGGTAATATTTTTCGACAGAAAAATACTGTCCCTTCGCATCCGGAGGCACTTGTTCAGGCATGATGTCCATGATCCAGCAGGGCTTCTCAAGCAAAGGCTCTATCATGTCTTCAAAAGACATAGTATTATCAGAAATGCGTCCCTCTTGCATGATTACTTACCCTCCGCCAGCCCGGAGCAGTACTCTTCAAAGACGGGCAGGTCTCCGGCCGAAGCAAAGGAAAACACCTGGTTTCTGGATTTATCATTGACCCAGTATAAATACAGCCAGGGGCCCCTTCCTCCGCTTTCAACGGATTCCTTTCTCGGAACAACTGTGCCGCCTTTGATATGATCGAAAAAGCGTTCCCATTCTTCGGATGACAATTCGATGGTTCCCTTCCGGGTCACGTCTTTTTCGGTCGCCGGGCCGTACTCTCCTTTTCTTTCACGTGTTTCGTATGAGAAGAACTGTTTTCCGTTTTCGACATAGAAACGGTAACGCTGGTAAAAAGCGTTAAAGTTGATGTTTTCATATGTATAGTAAAAATCCGTTATGTCATACGACGAAATATCTATGCCTACTGTCCATTCGCTTTTACAGCCGGAAAGCAAACAGAGCATCACGGTGCAAAGAATGATTGCTGCGGTTTTTTTCATGATACGGACTCCTTTGAAATACTTTTTTCGATGGCGTCGATCCGCCTGCTGAGAGGCGGATGGGTATATTCCAGATGGACGAGAAGAGGAGACGGAGACAGCTCTGAATAATTCTGTCTTGCCAGTTTTTTGAGGGCACTGATCAGTTCCGCTCCATAGCCTTCCTGAACCGCGTGAGCATCCGCCCGGTATTCCGCTCTCCTTGAGAAATAATTCCTCAGAAGGCTCATCAGTGGATAAACCAGCGCTAATTCAATATTCATGACAAGGATCAGGACAAATCCATAATTCACTTCACTGAATCCAAATGCCTGAAACATAGGTACTAACTTTACTGTCAGCCAGGCCAGCACTCCCAGGATCAGCATCTGCACAAACGACAGAATCTGATTTCTTAATGTGTCCTTATGCAGACCATGCCCCAGTTCATGTGCGAAAACAGCCGTTATTTCTTCGGGAGTCATAGCCTCCACCAGCGTATCATAGAGCACGATCGTCTTCATCTTTCCAAATCCCGAGAAATAAGCATTGGATTTGGCCGTTCGCCGGGAAGCATCCATGACTTCTATCTTACGGACATGATATCCGTTCTTTTCCAGAAGATCCGTAAGTCTGTCTTTCAATTCCCCATCTTCGAGGGGTTTGAATTTATTGAAGATCCTGCTGAGGAATGGATAAAGAAATGACACGATCATTACTCCGACGGTCGTAATGCCTGCGAAGGCCGGGATCAGCCAATCTCCCAGTGCAAGATGAAAATACATAAGCGCCGCTCCGATACCGGTCGTGATGACTAATCCAATGATAAAGGACTTAACCTGATCGCCCAGGAATGTCGCAGCCGTTGCTTTATTGAAGCCGTATTTTTCCTCGATCACCATGGTCTCATGCCAGGAAAACGGAAGCAGTAATAATGACGACAGTTCCGAGAGAAGCAATACGGCAAACATCTGCATGAAATTCGTTTCGGGAAATAACCCTGCAAAGGCTGCATAGACATTGAAGGCCAACAGGACAAGATCGATGACATATCCGGCGGTCGAACTTGCGATGGATAATCTGGTTTTCTCCGCATGGTAGGCACGCCACCTCAGAAAGGACTCCTCATCATAGATATCCGAGACATTATCGGGAATCGGATTTCCGGCGGAACGCAGCCGAACCATGTGCAGCAAAAGATTATACAGGTACAGCAGCGTCAGAATAATGAGTACCATCCATTTGAAAACCATCCGGCACTCCTCCTTTCACCCTTTGCGGGAAACCATTATGTCCGGGTTGCATGATTGCCGTGGCAATCCGGACTTAATCCGAAGCCTTCTCCGTCCCGAGCAGACCAATTTCTTCCGCATGGGGACGCATTCCGTCAATGCAGATGGAGGCGACTTCGGCAATTTCCATTCCCAGCATCTCACAGCCTTTTCGTATCAAGTCTCTGTTGCACTTTGCGGCAAACTTTTTGTCCTTAAACTTTTTCATGAAGCTTTTCGTCTCGAGGTCTTCAATTCCATTGGGGCGCATTCTGGCGCAGGCCTGGATGATTCCGGTCAACTCATCCACTGTGTACAGGCTTTTTTCCATGTCTGTCTGAGGCATGACGTCGCTGCAGATCCCCCATCCGTGACTGAGGATCGCACGGACGTCGGCAGGATCCACGCCGGCCTCAAGAAGGGGCTGCTCCGTATGCTGCAGATGCTCTTCGGGATATTTCTCATAATCAAAATCATGCAGATAACCCACGGCTTTCCAATGCTCCGCGTCTGCTCCGAAATGTCCGGCCATGGCTTCCATGGCATAGCATACATTCCGCGAATGAATGATTAGATGCTCCTCCGTTACCATATCTTTGTTTAATTCTTTGGCTTTTTCAAATGTCAATTCCATTTGGAGACCTCCTCTTTCTGTTGTATCTCCGGTCATTATGATCCGATTCCAGCCGGTTATTTCTCTTCTTCCGTTCCGCTCGGTCATATCCGGGATCAATATCAGTACAATTATACCACAAAGGCTCTGTGTGCGCAACACAGCGAATTAAAGAAAGAAAAACCCGGGCATTGCCCGGGCCATCCGTCACATCAGAGCTTTTCAAGATATTCTTTATCCGGTTCTTTTTTCGAGAGCCATCCGCGGAATAACCCGCCTTCGAAAAGAGAAATAATGCAGAAGAAAATGTCCGCGAAGAGAATAAAGACAAACGAAGGAAGCATAATCCTCGTATACTTTTTTCCAAATACTTTTCCCTTACGGATGGCAGCTGCCATACCGATAAGGTAAAACAGAACCCCAAGGTTGAAAAACAGCAGCAGCCCGGCATTCTCCGCAAAACCGATCCAGGCGGATGCCGGAAAGAAATTGCCGGTATTTGCCACGCTGAGGACGGTATTAAGCAGCAGTAAAGCTATATCTACACCAAACAGAATGCGGGTCACATTCAGCATGACGCCGCCCCCTATTCCGACTCCGCCGCTCCAGCTAAGTCCTGCACGATGGCAGAAATGTTCCAGATTCTGCATCAGAGGCTCGTTTTGACGTCCCTCTATAAAGCCGTTATTCGCGATGCAGTAAAGGGAAAAATGCAATTCACGGCTGCGGCAGTATGGCTCGAGCACTTCCAGAAATCGGAGCACATGTGAGGGCAGACCGTCCACGTACAGCGGAAGACATAATACTACCGCGTCTGCGTCCCCTAATTGCCCCAGGATCCGGTCATGATCCGCGGGCGTACGCAGCTTCTCCGTCACCTTGCTTCCTCCCACAAACAGGCGCTCTATCGCAAGGAAATAAGCTGAGGCGCAAAACTGCTTTTTAGGGCTGCAATTGATAAAAACAGTTTTCATAATAACGCCTCCACTTCTGAGATATCGTTCACGAAGAGTACTTCGGAGCGTTCAAACCCGTCATTGATCGCATTTCGCTCCGCAAGAAGGCGGAATGTTTCTTTCTCTTCTTCGGTTATGTCTCCGTAGACAATGGTCTTCCATAAGTCATGTTTACCGTAGCGCAGCGTATGATGCATCTGCTTTCCACGATATGTGCTGAACGGCGTGGAAGTGCCGATGGATCGATCGAGCACATTCTTAACCGGCGCACTGTAAGAACCGTACAGGTTCTTGGTAATGATGACAAGCTCATCCGCC
The DNA here is from genome assembly GCA_017442535.1 of Bacillota bacterium. GTDB lineage: Bacteria > Bacillota > Clostridia > Lachnospirales > Bianqueaceae > RUG12817. Next base: position 43,997 of record JAFRZL010000014.1, read on the forward strand.
TGCCCCATGACGCGGCAGATCTGCTGCAGCCTGTCTTTCATAAAGCATTCGGCCGGATGCTTGGACCAGCATCCGAAGCAGCCCTGGCAGGGCGCGTATTTCCCGTCCGCGTTAATCACCAGATCGGCATGAGGCTTTAAGGCGGCTTCATATTGCTGATCAAGATCATGTATCAATATCTTCATTCCCATCCTCCTATATAAAGATAACATGTGTTATATAACATCAATTATATATTGTGAATAAAAAAATGTCAATGCCTTCTTCCGAAAAACTTGGCCTAAAAACAACTCACTCGCTTTTTCCGTCCAGCAATTCCTTAGCCCGGCGCAGGACAGGCAGTTCCCTGTTTGCAATAAGCCTGCCAAGCGGCGTACACATACACTTCCTGTACTCCTGAACCGCTTCGTCATAACTAAGCCGCAGTGTGGACAGGTGGAAACTGTCGATCTCGTCATCTGTCAGATGCCTGTTTCCAAACGACTTTGCCCGGCAAAGGTAATAATGGTTGATATTATGTCTGTGAATCAGATTGTAATAGTCACTGACGATGCCGATCCGACAGAGAATATCTACGTCTGCACCAAGTTCTTCCTTAAGTTCGCGGCGGATTGCATCGGCAGGAGCTTCTCCTTCTTCAATGCCGCCGCCCGAGGTCTCGATCAATGTCGCGCGGCCGAAGTCATCATCTCTCTCTGCCCTGACGAAATAATAATATCCCTGATCGTCGATCACGATGGCCCGTGCGATCATCCGGTCATGATCAATATAAAAAGGCGGCCACTCCGTGTCCTGCAGATTCAGACATAATAACCGTTCTTTCATTTGGCCGTCTCCTTTCAACGCATGCCGGACCGTGAGTCCTTTTGCAGAATATACTTATAAATTCCCACTGATACTGTAGGTTTCGACTTCGCCCGATGTGATCAGGACAGATTCCTGGTGGAAAAAGACGCAGAGATCTTTCGCGATTTCATCGATAACGGTCCGGTCGATCCCGATCAGGGAGAGAACCAGCGTATTCTCCTGTGTATACTCGCCTGATTCATGGATATAGCCGCCTTCAATCAGTGCGAAAGAAAAAGGCACCTTATAGTTGATGCAGACATTTTTCAGAATGGAAATGAACTTGGCGGTCGAATACTCCTGTCTTTTTGTATCCTGATCATTCAGGCCGATGTAGATATCCGTTTTATTCATCATTGATCTCCGTTTTTGCGCTTGCTTGCAATAAATGGGTTAGAATGCAAGCTTTTTTTCGTAAGTGATTCCCCGTTCATCGCAGGCTTTCACGAAGAGTCCGGTCCGGTCCCTGTAGCCGGTCATAGATGAGAGCGCTCGATAAGGATCGGAGTCCCTCTCCATCAGAAGCATAAAGACTTTCTGCGTATTCTCTTCATCAAAGACATAATACCAGTGCGACCAGCTGCCGTCGGGACCATGTTTGCATTCGCTGTCGGTAACCGTAAGTGAGTCCTTCGTTACTTCGGCATAAATATACAGTGGCGTCGCCCGCGGGCGTCACTTCATGCTCCGAATTGACCATATTATATCATAGAGAGGGCACTAAATCAACACCGGAGGACGGTTATCACGAGCACGAAAAAGACCGGCCTGTATCAGGCCGGTCTTGCCGACAGTAAGAATCTTATTACCACATCGCGGAGGTGCAGAAGTCCGCGGGCAGCATATCATTGTCCATCAGCGCTTTGTAAAGCGTCGCAAAGCACGGATAGCTCTGAGCGAAAGACTTGGGTGAATCACCGCCACAGACGACGCTGTCGCGTGAGGCTGTTTTGCTTCCATGATGGGTAGAACCGCCCCGGCCTTTCAGGAATACGGCAAGCCTGAACATGACGAGAGCTTTTTCCAGATACGTCTTGTCCCCGGTCAGTTCGTAGCAGTATGTGAGTGCCTGCATCGCGATCGGATTCATGCCGGTCCTCTGGAGGCTCGGCAGTTCCTTATAATACAGGACGCCGTCATAGGAATAGCAGTTTTCCAGCACATCGTCCATCGCCGTTATGATCAGGTCTTTGATGAGCTCCGAGGGACGGATCCGGTAATACATCATCAGGCTCACGCAGGCGACCGAGATCATGAACGGGACGCGGACCATCGTATGGTCTGTATAAGGCTGCAGCCATGCGCCGTAGTCTTCTCTCCACCGCACGAAATAATCCACGATCCTGTCACAGTGCCGCAGCCAGACTTCGTCACCCGTCTCTGAATACATCGCACAGAAAGTCCGGAGTGCCCAGCCGGCTTCGCGTGCCGCCGTGTAGTTATCCAGTGTGAAGATCTCATGCGTCAACACGTATTCGACATTTGTCGCGATCCCGTTCACTGTGTCAAGCGTAAACGGATCACCGGTCAGGTGATAGTAATCCAGCAAGCCCTCGACCCACTCATGGGAAGGCTTGCAGCCGATCTCCACATGGTAGCGGGAGTGCATATGCTGTCCGCCCATGAGCAGCGGGTCCTTGGAATAGTGGCACACGTCAACGTCCTGCCAGTGTGAAGCCGCAACAAGCAGCTTGTCCAAGAAGGCACGGTTGCCGGTGCGGGCATATTCGATCATGCACTGGTGCGGATAATCGTATTCGTTATTGGTCCAGACATATTCACCGTGCGCACGGCCCTGAGTCGTGTAGCCCATATCCGGCGCATCGCCCCAGTGCATCAGACCATAGGCGTAGGCCGTCGATTCACCAAGATTCTTGATGAACAGCTCGACATTCATCTGGCGCTTCTCCCCGATGAATTCACGGTACAGGCCGGCATTCGTATAAACGCAGGACTCGATGGCAGGTTTGTCAGGCATATTGTATTGCAGCGAGCGGAAATCCAGTTCCAGCTCAGGTGTCTCGGCCGGATGGAAATGCAGCAGCATTTTCTGCGCGCGGGCCATGCCCTGCTCCACGCGGATCTCGCCGAATGACCCAGGGATCAAGCCTACGCTCAAGCCCTGACGATCGACATGGAATCCTTTTGGATAGTTCTGGAAAGCCTGGTAGACGCTGACGCACAGGCCCCTCTCCGCATCCTGCCAGTTCGCGAAATATGCGCCGAAATTAACCTGCGGCATTTGCTCGTTGGCGGTATAGAGGAGGTAATCGTTGTCGATCTCGTGGTCGATCGCCTCTCCTTCGCTCCTCTTGAACTTTGTTTTGTAATTGGAATAGCCGATACAGCAATTAGTGCCTTCCGTAGCCGGCTTCAGATCCAGTCGCATATCGGACAGCATGATTGGATCGGTCGTATCTTCTTTGTGCAGGAAACGGTATTCCAGTTCGATGTACGGCTTGCCGGCCCAGGCACGTATGATCAGGTGGAAATCCACGCAGCCTTCACCTTCCGATGCTTCTGCCGGGATGTGTTTCCCCATCGTCCTGACGGTTACGGCAACCGGACCTTTCTCCAGGACCTGCCAGCCATCCGGGCCGACAAGGACGCGGTACGGCTTGCCGTCAATGCTTACAAACGGCCCCTGCAGCTCATCCGCTCCGAATGAGCCACCGGCAAACTCAGCCGATCCGAATACAGGCTCTCCGGGTGCGCCGAGATTTAGCTTCAGCGCGCCGGTGTCGATTACGGCTGCCCCGCCATTCGCCTCCACCGAGGCCGGTAAAGCCGGCAGCACTGTCGGGCTCTCCGTCAGAACATATTCGTCCGTGCCGCGGTTTGCGGGCAGATCCGCGAGGAATTTGGTCAGCATCCATTTGATGGAGCCGTCAGGCCACAGTGCCGTTGCCTGGCTCTGCGTCGGTACGGGTCCGTTCGCGCCGCAAACGCTGACGGTACGGACATCGCGCAAAGCTCCCTGCGGATGAGGCGTCGCGATCTGGCAGACTTCCTCCTTGCGCACCAGGCTGGATAATTTCGGAAAATGCAGTTGTATCATCAGTATCCCCCTATCGTTTTATTTATTTGTTACTCTTGGTAAAGAGTATCATACTTGATCAGTTTGCCGCTTCAGCCTTTCATCCAGGCTTCAAAATAAATGCGGGTACCTTCATCCGGATCCATTTCGGAGCCGCTGTTTTCGATCATATAACCGATCAGCTGGACCGGGATCGTGGGATTTTTCAGCTTCAGTTCGTGTTTCTGCGATCGTGCCATTTCGGCGATGACCTGTTTCAGATCCGCACCGGTGTAAGCCGCCCTGTACAGATCCGCGTCTTTCTTGCGCCTGCGCAGGCAGCAGGCATTGTGCGCCCACCGCAGCAGCAGGGCAAGCCCGAAGGCTGAGGGAAATATCACCAGCACCGATACCCAGATCGGAACCCGCGTGACAAAGCCGTAGAAATCGTTCCAGCCCCCATTCTCCTCTCCGACGACGACCACCATGACGAAATAAACCACTGCGTAAATCAGGATCGGGATCATGGCCAGCGCGATCTCCCGCGGACGGATCAGATGGCTGTTGATAAAGCAGCAGAACGTGATGATGGACAGAACGGGACAAACTCCGTGCAGGAAAAAGCGCGATCCGGTAAAGATCAGCCGGAAGCCTTTGACCGGTGCCAGAATGCAGAGCGAGACCAGAAAGGTCAGCGAGACCGCGGTAACGGTGATATGCATCATGATCACTACCCAGTCCGGCAGATGGTAGTTGCCCGTGCGCAGCCCGTCGATCGTATACGGAAGACAGAGCATCATGGACAGCCCCGCGAGGATATTGGAATTGACCGTGAACATACAGAATGTCCGGATGCCCATGTGGTCAAAGTTTTCGTCATACAGCGTCACGAGGTTCATCGTTACGCCGATGATGACACAGACGGCTACAATACTTGCGCCGATCAGTGCACACAGACACTGCATCCGATTGCTTCGAATCGCCGGATCTTTCATGGTCAAAACCTCCTTAACAGCCGTTTCATACGCCCGGCAAGCCTAAAAAGGCGGCTTGATCGGGCACGTTTCTCTCCCCCGCCGGCACGGTTACAGGCCGAGCAGGCTGAAGGCGATCAGCAGCTGCCCTGCATAATACAGGGCAATATTGGTGATGCGCAGGCTCTGTCTGCTCTTCCCGCCGAAGGTATTCAGAATCAAAACTATATCACTGATGAGGAACAATACGGCACCCGCGGCAAATAGTCCGGTAAACATGGATGGCGTCCTGATCAGATTTCCAATCGCGACACAGTTCAGCAGCATGATTGCCCCGATATAAATGACGCCAAAGATCTTAAAAGCAGGTTTGGCCGTGATCTGCCCAAACAGCCAGACCATCAGGAGCGCCGTCAGAACGATTCCGATGACCACGCACAGGAGTGCGTTCGATGAGAGAGGCAGCACCGCGGCAAGGTAAACAATATGACCTGCCAGAAATACCAGGATCCCGACCAGGAAGATCGGCTGCCCTTTCTCTTTGAAGACCCATCGGAGATTCAGCAGGACATCGGCAATGCAGCCGAGGATGAGTCCCGGGACAATTATCCCGGCAGTCTGCGACCCGTTGCTGCAAATCATGCCGGTGATCACAAAGCAAAGCGAGGCCAGCCCTTTGAGGATCACGGCGGGGACATATTGCTCTTTGATTTCTGTATAAAGGAAAACTCCGGCCAGAACAGCACATAAAATTGCCATCACATACTGCATGTGTATCTCCTTTCTGTCGGTTCGGACCCGTGGTCAGGAAGTCCGGCGGGCTGCTCGCAAACGCCGCAGCGTTTCGCGGATGATATCGGGGATGCTGCGAACGGGATGTTCAAACCAGGCTGCATTCGAGTCATAATCGGGGGCGTCGGGTTCGGCGCTGCCGATATCCGTAACGACGGCGTATTTCATCAGGAATTTGAAGCGGAAGGCCCAGTAGTGGACGATCAGCTCCATGCAGAGCCCCTTTGTGGTGCGTCCGGAGAGTGCGGCGGGGATCCGTCGGAGCGTCTCTGTATGCATCTCCTCTGCCAGTGCCCGGGAAATACGCCATTTCCTGCAGGCGAAGGCCTGAGGCTGGCGGTTGTCGAAAGCCAGTGTACCTGATCTATTAAGCTGATAATCAAGAGCATATTCCTTTGTCCGTCCGGGAGCCTGTCCAAAGATATGCCGCGGGGGCACAACGATGCAGGTCCGGAATTCGAGAGACTCATCGCTTTCCTTCAGAAGCTCGGTTTTCACGGACAACATGGTCAGCCCTCCTTTTGACTCATCTTTACGGCAGGAACCCTTTGCCTTGATTATATCAGATTCACAAGGATTTGCAAGCCCTTTCTGAGCAAAGCGGACCGCGGCGGCTTCTCCCTGTCCGCCATAAGAAAAAGTCTTGACAATGACCTGTTGCATGATTATAATATCAGCATAAGCAGTTGGGATGCCGAGCTTTGACGGCATCCCGTTTTTTTCGCTCCGGCAGACAGATATACCGGAGTATTTTACAGGCCGCAGACGGGCAGAGAACCTGTCACAGACGGCGGAAAGGAACGGTCACATCATGAAACTGTTATGGAGACTCTCCAAAGAAGCGATCAAATACAAAGGCCTCTATGTCATCGCGATCCTCTCGACATTCTGCCTGACACTGATCAATCTCGCGGCGCCGCGAGCACTTTCGCGCATGACGGGCATTGTCAGTGCCGGAGTCACTGCTGAAGCGTTGACGGACATCCGCAATCTGACGCTGATTCTGATCGGCTTATACCTTTTCAGGATCCTGTTCCGGTTTCTGAGCAATTATCTGGCGCACAAAGCCGCCTGGTACCTGGTCGGCGATCTCCGCACCAAGACCTATGACAAGATCGAGCACATGCATCTCGGATTCTTTCACGATAAGCAGACCGGTGATCTGATGAGTCGCGTCGTCAACGACACCCGGGACTTCGAGCTGCTTTACGCTCACATGATCCCGGAGACAATCACCAACCTCGTTACCTTTGCGGGAGCCCTCGCGATCCTGCTGTCGATCAACTGGAAGCTGGCGCTGATCACCTGCGCGCCGATCCCGTTGATCATTATATCCGGATTCTTTTTCTCCAAGAAAGTCCGTCCCTATTTCCGGATCCAGCAGAAGAAAATGGGTGAGCTTAATGGCAAGCTGCAGGATAATTTTTCCGGAATTCACGAGATCCAGTCGTTCGGCCGCGAGGAATACGAGACCGGCAGAGTCAACGAACGCAATTTCGAGCACGTGGGCGCAATGCTGCACGCCCTCAAAATCAGCGCAGTCTTTCATCCATTTGTGGAATTCACCTCCTCCATCGGTACCATCCTCGTGGTCGGATTAGGCGGATACCTGGCCTATGCCGAAGGACTCCAGGTCGAAGCGATCGTTGCTTTTCTCCTGTATCTGGGCCTCTTCTACGCTCCTGTCTCCAGCCTCGCGAATCTCCTGGAGAATATGCAGCAGTCGATGGCGGGCGCGGAACGTGTGATGCAGATCCTGGATGCGCCGATCGGCATTACGAACCGGCCCGGCGCCGAGGACCTGAAGGATGTTCAGGGCGAAGTCGCCTTCGATCACGTCAGCTTTTCCTATGAAGAGAATGTGCCGGTGCTGAGGGATATCTCCTTCACCTGCCGGCCCGGTAAAATGCTGGCTCTGGTGGGTCCGACCGGTGTCGGCAAAACAACGATCACCCAGCTGATCTCCCGCTTCTATGAGCCGACTTCCGGCCGCATTCTGATCGACGGACACGAGATCGGCAGCGTCACGATCGAGAGCCTTCGGAGCATGATTTCACCGGTGCTGCAGGATACTTTTCTTTTCAACGGTACGATCGCCGAGAATATCGGATATGCCGCTCCGAACGCTTCCATGGAGGAAATCGAAGCAGCCGCCCGGGCAGCCAATATCCATGAGGATATCATGGCAATGCCGGACGGCTACAATACGCAGGTTGGCGAACGCGGGCTGCGCCTGAGCGGCGGCCAGAAACAGCGTGTCGCGATCGCCCGCGCCATCCTGCGCCATTCTCCGATCATCATTCTGGACGAAGCGACCGCCTCCGTGGACGTTGAGACGGAGCGGCAGATCCAGACGGCCATCGCGGGGATCGCCGGTAGCCGCACGATCATTGCGATCGCACACCGCCTCTCCACCATCCGTAACGCGGACCAGATCCTGGTCATCGAAAACGGTAAAGTCACAGAGAGCGGCACTCATGATGAACTGCTTGCCCTGAACGGCAGCTATGCGCGCATGTACAGGATCCAGTCCACTCCGATCGGCGGTGTCGCTTAAACATACGAAAGCATTGCCATAGACAATTCACTATTTCACTCGCAAAGCCGCCGGCCAGCCGGCGGTTTTGTTTTTCGGCCTGACCGGAGTGGGCTGTTTTCATAAAAACCTATGCACGTGCATAGCGGCCGTCGGCATGGCCCATTCCTTTACTCGGTCTTCGGACTGAACCCGGTCTTTTCGATCAGATCGTGGAGACTTTTGTTATACTGGGTACGGGAAATGGCGCCCCGTTCGAGGAACTGTTTCAAGAGCGCCGTCTGCCGCAGAAAAAGTTCATGATTCTTGTCTTCGTAGCTTAGCTGCTCCCATTCAGAAGATGGATTATCCTGCATGATTTCAAACCTCCGCCGGCTCAGTATCCGGCGCCTTCCATCGCGGACAGCGCGTTCTCCGTATAACGGCGGTACATTCCCTTGCGTCCGGAAGGCTTCTTATAGCCCTTCTCCGCCCTCTCGGCAAGTACTTTCGCCGCCTCTTCCGGACTGACCGGACGTCCGGCGATACCCGTCACGTTGATCGTGCGTTTCTCAAGGTCACAG
>JAFRZL010000015.1 GCA_017442535.1 Bacillota bacterium
CTCCTGAGGCTAATGAAAAGGCCAAAAAGATCCTGGACCAGTCCCATATGAAGGTCTGCTTCGGAGCGCAGCCCTGGCTGCTCGGCCCGAAGCTGAACCCCAACGCGATCGACGAGGCCGAGCGCCAGAAAGCCGAAAAGGCGCTTCTGGAGGCCCTGGATACCGCCGAATACTTCGGCGCCCGGGGAATGGCTTTCCTGGCGGGCAAATGGCAGGAAGAGACCAAAGAAGAGGCTTACAGGCAGCTTCTCAAGACCACCCGTACTCTTTGCACAGCCGCAGCCGCCAAAGGCATGAATATCGAGCTCGAGGTCTTTGATTTTGATATGGATAAAGCAGCGCTCATCGGTCCGGCGCCTCTGGCCGCGAGATTTGCCGCTGATATGCGTACTTCGCACAGCAACTTCGGACTGCTGGTGGATCTGTCCCATTTCCCGACCACTTACGAGACCAGCCGATTCGTCGTACGTACGCTTCGTCCCTATATCACGCATTTCCACTTCGGCAATGCAGTAGTTAAGCCCGGCTGCGACGGCTACGGCGACCTGCATCCGCGCATGGGTTATCCGAACAGTGCCAACGATACCGCGGAGCTTCTGGATTATCTGCGTGTTCTCAAAGAAGAAGGCTTCTTTAACGCGGAGGATCCGTACGTGCTTTCGATGGAAGTGACGCTTCGTCCCGGCGAGGATGAGGGCATTGTGCTGGCCAATACCAAGCGCGTGCTGAACCGTGCCTGGGCTCTGCTGGAAGACTAATCCGTTTTCCGAATAATATGGAGGGAACTATGTACAAGATTCATCCTGATTTTCGTCCCTATGTGCAGCCGAGCCCCGAGGCACTGGATGCCGTTCTGGAATCCAAGGTCCTGAATCTGGACGGCCTTGACAGCCCGATGATCATCAAGAGCATTGAACTGCTCTTTAATGGCGGATCACATATCGTCCGCACGACGACCAAGGACGGCCTGGTGGGCATCGCTCCCGCCAACAGCCATTTGACATATGCCTGGCCCCTTCTGCAGATTCAGATCGCTCCTTTCTTTATCGGCAAAGATGCCCGTGATATCGAGGATCTGATTGAAGGCGTATATGTGATCAAGCTGAACTATAAGATTGCCGGCGTCGCTTATTATTCCTGCCTGTCAGCGCTCGAACTCTCCATTCTCGACCTTCTGGCCAAAGCCAAGGGCGTGCGCCTGGGCGAGCTTTTCGGTCCGCGTATCCGCGACAAAGTCAATATCTATGTGGCAAGCGGCAACCGCGGCAATACCCCCGAGGAAGAACTCGCGATCCTGCAGGAGCGTGTGGAAAAATCCGGTGCCAAAGCCATCAAGTTCAAGATCGGCGGCCGTATGAGCAAGAATGCGGACTCCCTGGAAGGCCGCAGTGAAGAACTGATTTATCTGACGCGCAAGACTTTCGGCGACAATTTCATCATTCATGCTGACGGCAACGGCTCTTATGATGACGTCGAGGGTATCCGCTACGGCAAAATCCTTGAGGAGATCAATGCTTACTTCTACGAGGAACCCTGCCCGTTCGACAATCTGATCAATACCAAGAAGGTGGCCGATGCCATGACCATCCCGCTGGCCTTCGGCGAACAGGAGACCAGTCTGAACCGTTTCCGCTGGCTGATCCTGAATCACGGCTGCGACGTTGTGCAGCCCGATATCCTGTATTTCGGAGGACTGATCCGCACGACCAAGGTCGCCCGCATGGCAGACCTCGCCGGAATGACGATCACGCCGCATGTATCAGGCGGATTCTGCTTCGTCTACATCCTGCATCTGTCCTCGTATACGCCTAATATCGGCCATTATCAGGAGAGCAAAAAGAGCATCGAGATGACGAATGCCTTCCTGGACGGCCAGATCGAACTGAAAGACGGCGTGCTGAATATCCCCGATTCCATCGGTCTCGGCATCCGTGAAAACAATCCGATCATTACAGGTGCCTACCGGATCTTCGAAGTACGCTAAAGTATCAGAACCATTATTAAACCGCAAAGCCGCAGATTATCTGCGGCTTTGTTCTTTATCAGCACATTCGGTATATTATGTCGGTTGACTTCACCTATGGGCGGGCGGTACAATCATGGCGGTCATAAGGAAAGGAGGATGAGGATGACTGCCAGGAGTCGCAGGTGGGTGATCCGGATTTTGACCGGGATCGGGATTCTGGCCGCGGGGGCAGCGTATTTATTCTTTAGCGGATCAGACTATGTGCCGATTCCGGTAAGAAGTGAGAATACGTCGGCGGAGGAGGCTGATTTGCCGGAAGAAGTGAGTCGTGATGAATCTTTTGCGGAATGGATCTATGTCCATGTGACGGGTGCGGTGGCAAAGCCCGACCAGGTTGTCAGACTGGAGAGTGGTGTCCGGGTCATCGATGCCATCGAAGCTGCCGGCGGCAGCCTGGACGAGGCGGATCTCGGACGGCTGAATCTGGCAGCGAAGCTTGCGGACGGACAGAGACTCTACGTTCCCTTTGTGGGAGAGGATTCAGTCCCGGCCGGTCAGGTTCCGGGCCTAAATGATAGTGGAAGTGCGGAAAAAAGCTTGACTAACTTGAATACAGCGAGTAAAATGGAGTTGCAGGCTTTACCCGGAATCGGGCCCGCTCTTGCAGGCAGGATCATAACGTATCGCGAGACCAAAGGTGCTTTTGCCAGTATTGAGCAGATCATGAATGTCAGCGGGATCGGGGAAGTCTTATTTCAGCAGATCAGGGATCTGATTACCGTCTGATTGGTGTTCAAGGAGGAAATATGGCAACACAGGTTTTAGTCGTTGATGATGAGAAGATGATCGTAAAGGGCATCCGCTATGCGCTGGAGCATGACGGGTATGAGGTGGAAACGGCTTATGACGGTGAGACCGCGCTCGACATGATCAAGAATAAAGCATATGATCTGATTGTGCTGGATGTTATGCTGCCCAAGCTTGACGGAATTCAGGTATGCCAGATGGTGCGTGAGTTTTCCGAGGTCCCGATCATCATGCTGACAGCCAAGAGCGAGGATATGGACAAGATCCTGGGGCTGGAGTACGGCGCGGATGATTATATGACCAAGCCCTTTAATATTCTGGAGCTCAAGGCCAGGATCAAGGCGATCATCCGGCGTTCGCACGGCACCCATGATAAGAAAGAGAATGTTCTGGAGATCGGAGGACTTAAGATCAATCTGGACAGCAGGCAGGTCTTTACCGATGGCAAGGAGGTCAATCTGACCGCTAAGGAATTCGATCTGCTGGAGCTTCTGGCGCGTAATGCCGGTAAGGTCTACAGCCGTGAGAAGCTGCTCGATGTGGTCTGGGGTTACGATTATCCCGGAGACGAGCGGACGGTGGATGTGCATGTAAGGCGTCTGCGCGAGAAGATCGAGCCGCGTTCCAGCGAGCCCACCTATATTCAGACCAAATGGGGCGTAGGTTACTTCTTTAAGGATTAAGGGATTCATGAAGACTTCATGGTTTCATTCGGTCCAGGTCAGGACGATCGTGATCCTGATTCTGGCGAGCTTATTTATCCTTAGTACGGGTTATTATGTGATCCAGGATGTGCAGATCAAGGATCGTGTCAATAACCGCATCAGTGAGATCAATCGATATGCCGTGGCGGTCGCGGCGGATATTTCCATGAACCAGTATCTGGATAAGACGTCCTCCGCCTCGGCTTATAATGAAGTGGACAGTATGGCAGGCTTCTTTCCGGAAGCCCGTATTTTAGTGCTTTCTGCGAACTGCCGTGTGCAGAAGGACTCCAATAACCGCAGGCGCGGCCGTACAGTCATCAATGATGATATTCTGGCGGCACTTTCGGGAACCAATGCGCAGAGGGTGGAGCAGGCGTATGTTCGTATTGCCGTTCCGATCCGTGCTTATAAGAAAGATGTGGTGCAGGGGGTCGTCTATGTGACGGCGGATATGCAGCGGCAGTATCAGCAGTCGCAGCGCGGCCTGGATACCATTCTGATCACGTCCATACTGTCCTTTTTCTCGCTGCTGGTCGTCATCATTCTGACCGTTATACTATCCTACAGGCCGCTGCATCTGATTCGGGAATGGCTGCATCAGGTGCTGAACGGACATAATACCAGACCGCCCATGGTTCGTGACAGGAGCGAATACGGGGAACTGGTGCAGTCCATGGACTCCATCATTACAGATCTGAAGGATGCGGATAATTCCCGCCGTGAATTCGTTTCCAATGTATCCCATGAGCTGAAGACGCCGCTCTCATCCATCAAAGTACTGACGGAGTCGCTGCTGCTGCAGGAGGACGCCCCGGTCGAAGAATACAGGGACTTCCTGCAGGATATCAATTCCGAGATCGACCGAGAGAGCGCACTGATCAATGATTTGCTGTCTCTGGTCAGGCTGGAAGACAGTTCAAGCGGGCTTAATCTGTCCATGGTATCGGTCAATGACCTGGCCGAAACGGTGCTGAAGCGCCTGCAGCCTCTTGCCGATAACCGTCACATCGCTCTGATTCTGGAGAACCGCTCACAGGTTACCGCAGAGATGGACGAGATGAAGATGTCCATCGCTCTTTCCAATCTGGTGGAGAATGGCATCAAGTATAATAAAGAAGGCGGAAATGTGAGGATCTCCGTGGATCAGGACTTTGCGGACGCGGTAATCGCGGTATCCGATACGGGAATCGGGATCCCGCAGGAACATTTGAACAAGATTTTCCAGCGGTTTTACCGCGTGGATAAGACGAGGGACCGTGCCACCGGAGGAACGGGTCTGGGACTCGCGATCGTGCATCAGATCGTGACCATGCATCACGGATCGATCAATGTACGGAGCCAGGTGGACAACGGGACTGTCTTTATTGTACGTATACCGCTGATCGCGCTGCGCGGAACAGAGACGAACGGAGGCGAACAGTCATGAGAACACGGACTTTCAGATGGATGTGCATACTGCTTGTCTGGGTCATTCTGGCCGCAGGCTGCGGTGAAACCTCCGGGGACAGCAGCCAGGTCCTGGATGAGGGCTATGAATGGGTACGTCTCTATGATACAAATGAAACGGCGACAATGCTCCATGAGGAACAGATGGCGCTTTCGGTGCACCTTTCTACCGAAGAACGCGTTTACGCGGTGCTGAAGGCGATTCTGGAGCCCCCGGAAGGATGGCTGAGCATTGTGCCGGCCGGGTTCGACCTTTCCTACAGGCTCGAAGCTCCTGAGGGGGAGACGGAGGAAGAAGCCTTTTCCTCCCTGAAGCTTTTTATCGAAGGGCAGTATAATGAACTTGCGCCCAATGCGGAGAATGTGCTTCGCGGCGGGATTATGAAGACCTTTATTCGGCTGCGGGATATCGCTTCCGTAGAGCTTTTCGCGGATACGGACGGGGATCCGGCGACGCCTTTGATGCAGGTCTCTTATCTGACGCAGGATACGGTGATCATCAATGAGAAGGACGAGAATTTCTTCCGTGATACCATGGAGCTTCGCCTGTATTTCCTGAATCCGGATCAGACCGGGCTGGAGCTGGAGAGGCGTGTGACGACGCTGCTGATGTCGGACCGTTCCGTGGATAAGGTGATGGAGATGCTGCTGCAGGGGCCACAGACAGAAGGACTAATCTCGCCTTTCCCGGCGGGCAGTGCCGTAAATGAGATCCTGATCCGCAACAATATCTGTTATCTGGATCTGAACGAGGCCTTTGTCCGCAATCAGATCATTCAGTCCGAACTGCAGGATCAGCTGACGATCTATGCGATCGTCAATTCACTGACTTCCATCTATGGCATTGATTCGGTACAGTTCCTGATCGACGGGCAGCAGACGGAGGCTTTCCGCTCGGTAAAGATCAACAGCCCGCTCTCCTTTAATGAAGAGCTGGTCAGTAAGGGGTAATCGGCACAGCTTAATCGGTCGTCCCGCCTGAGGAATTGACGATCAAAAGACCTTTTGTTTGGATGCTGGCTGCCTATGTGACGGGTCTGGTGCTCGGAGCATGGGCGTGGTGGCCGCTTGCGGCAGCGGCATGTTCCCTTATCGTATGTTCCTGGCTGAAACGCGCGAAGGCATGTTTCCTGCTGATCATGATTCCGGTGATGTGGGCGGGTTGTCTTCGCATGATCCCCATCAGACGGATGGAAGAGAGACTGCCGGAGCATATTCATGCCGCACGGGTCACCTGCACAGTGGAAAGCTGCCGGGAGGTATCCTCAGGATGGCAGTATACGGCTTCACTCACAGAATATGTGGGAAAAGCGTGTATCTACGGCCGGGAGAAACTTCTGCCGGGAAGTGTTTTCACCGCGGATCTGGAGCTTGCACGGATCCGCAATGCAGGGAACCCCGGCGAATTTGACGAAGAGGGTTATCAGAGAATCCGCGGCGTCTATTACGGCGGCAGGGCGGAGAATATCCGGATCATCGGGCAGACTGAGTGGAAGCTTACCGGGTGGCTCGGCCGCCTGCAGGGGCAGCTTGCCGAAGGTTTTGACGGGCTGCTTCCACGAGAGGAAGCCGGCATCATGAAAGCGATTCTTCTGGGGCAGGAAGAGGCATTGGATGCCGATATCCGGGACACCTTCAGGCGTGTCGGAATCGCCCATATTCTGGCTATTTCCGGGCTCCATGTGGGTATGCTTTACACCATGATCAGGCTGATCCTCGGGCGTGGGAAGCGGCCTAAACGCGCGGCTCTGCTCTCGATCGCCGTGATCTGGGGATATACCTTTCTCACGGGCGGCGCTGTTTCCACGCTGCGCGCCGCCCTGTTCTGCATGATTTCGGCCGCCCAGCGCCTGTGGCACGGCCGGGAAGACAGGCTGAACAGCTATACGGCCGCCATGCTGCTGATCCTGCTCGTAAACCCACTTTATCTGTATGATATGGGCTTCCGCCTGTCCTTTGTGAGTGCGGCATCCATTCTCTTTTTCAGCAATATTCCGATGCGGTGGTTCTGCTGCCCTAAACCCGTCAGACGGGTGATCGCTCCGGCAGTGGTCGCCTTTGCGGGAAGCCTTCCCCTTTCGCTGTATTATTTTAATGGATTCAGCCCGTACCAGCTGCTGTTGAATTTGCTGGTCCTACCTCTAATGGGCCTGGTTTTCGGAATGGGGGCAGTGGTGCTGGTCCTCGGACGGATCTGGAGGCCCGCCGCGGTCTTTGGCAGCGGGACCCTCTATTATGTACTCAGAGGGATCCGGCTGCTGGCAGAGAAGGTGAGTGGCCTGCCGGGGGCATTCCTGCTGACAGGCCGGCCACGGATCATTTCGATGGTTCTTTATGCACTTTGTTGGATGATGCTGCTGTGGATGATGCATCATCCACAGCAGGCTAAAAGAGTCTGGAAGCTGCTCGCCTTCAGCGTCTGCCTCCTCATCGTAACCATTTGCCTGCCCGGACCGGCCTGGCGATGCACATTCCTGAATGTGGGGCAGGGGGACTGCTGTGTGGTCGAAAGCGGCCGCAAAGTGTATCTGGTGGATGGAGGACCCGGCTACGACACCGCGATCAAGCCCTATCTGCGTTCACGCGGCATCCGGACAATTACAGGTGTTTTTGTGAGCCACGGGGATAAGGACCATGTGGAAGGTCTGCTGCGTCTGGCGGAGGATCCTGATTTTACGGTTGAGGCCTGGTATTTACCGGCGGGCCCCCTCCATCAGAACGAGGCATTCAGCAAGCTGGAAGCACATGGTACGGTCCAAAGACTCCGGACAGGGGATGTCTATGAGTCCGGTAATCTCCGGTGGATCTGCCTTTCTCCTGATCCTTACATGGACTATGAGGATGAAAACAGCGCTTCGATGGTACTGAGACTGGATGCAGGAGGCATCAGGGTACTCTTTACGGGAGATGCGGACCTGCGTGCGGAGGCTGTTTATGCACGCACCGCCGGCACCTGCGAGGTGCTGAAAGTAGGCCATCACGGCTCGCGGACTTCTACCGGAGAAGAACTGCTCACACAGATCAGGCCATCGATCGGCATCATCAGCTGCGACCGTGAAGGCGGTTACGGACATCCCCATACTGAGACGGTGCAGAGGCTGCAGGCATTCGGCGTACGCGTTCTGGTCACGGAAGACACCGGAGCACTGATCGTGGAGCCTTTCCGCGGAGGATGGGCTTACCGTCAGGGAAAAAAAACTTCCATTAGGGAGACAGAAGGGAAACATCATGGAACGACTACAGGCTGATCTCAAATCAGGCAGATTTACAGGCGTTTATCTACTCTATGGGGCGGAGGATTATCTGATCCATTTTTATTCCGACCGTCTGGTGGACAAAAACGTTGCCCCCGAAGACCGCATGATGAACTTTTGCGAGCTGGAAGGCGCGGAAGCAACGGCGGACCGTATTCAGGAAAGCACCGACACCTATCCGTTCATGGGCGAAAAACGTGTGACACTCGTACGCAACTCGGATTGGTTCTCCGGCAAAAAGAATGATCCGGACGGTCAGGAAAAGCTCCGTAGATGTCTTGCGAACCTGCCGCCGACAGCGCTCCTGATCATCGAGGAAAAAAACGTGGATAAGCGTTCTGCCCTCTATAAGGCCGCTGCTTCGGCCGGGACAGCGGTGGAGCTGAACACCCCGGATGAAGAAGGCCTGATCCGTTTTATTGCCCGTGAACTGGCTAAATACTCCAAGCAACTCAGCCGTGAGACAGCCCGGTATTTCCTGCAGTGGGTGGGCGGCGACATGGTCTACCAGGAGCTTGAACTGGAGAAACTCGCTTCGTACGCGGGTGACAGGCAGATCGTCACGCCGAGGGATGTGGAAGCCATCTGCACGCCTCAGGCCGAAAGCGATGTCTTTAAGATGACGGATGCGCTTGGCGCACGTAACAGGAGAGAAGCCATGCGGATCTATGAAAGACTGTTGCAGGCCAACGAAGCACCGCAGAGGATCTTTTTCCTGCTGGCGGCCCAGATCAGGCGCCTCTACCGTTTCAGCATCGCAAAAGCCGCGAGTGTCTCCGATCAGGAGGCCGCACAGTTCGCCGGCGTATCACCCAAAGCCGGCTGGATCTATGCCAAACAGGCCGGACGCTTCCGCAGAGAACAGCTGGAGTCATTGATGGATACACTTGTTGAGATGGATGAGAAGTCCAAATTAGGGCAGCTGGACGCATCGGACGCGATCGAACAGCTGATCGCATCGATTTGAGTGCCGGAAAGGGCTTTTCCTGCCATATTTTTTCAAAAAAAGTCAAAATAATTCTTGACAATGATTTTCAGAGGGATTATAATATAAGTTGTGTTTGTCCGTTCTATTATTCGTGTCTCAGATGATAGAATACACTTGTAGGAGGAGTAATTTCCATGGCAAATATCAAGTCCGCTAAGAAAAGAGTTCGTGTGATCGAGAAGAAGACGCTTCGCAACAGAATGGTGAAGTCTCAGGTTAAGACCGCTGTCAAGAAGGTCCAGACCGAGATCAAGGCCGGCAATGCCGAGGCCGCCAAGGCCAATCTGCAGCTTGCGATTTCCACTATCGACAAGGCCAGATCCAAGGGCGTTCTTCATAAGAATACCGCTTCTCGCAAGATCTCTCGTCTGACCAAGGCTGTGAACAAGATCACTGCCTGATGATCACGCTGCACTCATAACCGCAGAGGTAACTCACGACCTTTGCGGTTTTTTCTTTCTCTAAATGCCCGGCGCGGAGGCTGTAAGGTTTTTTTGCGCGGTATCTTCTCATCGGGTCAAATCTATGTTATAATGAATCTGTATGTGCCCGGGCCGACCGTGGTCCGGAGGGAGCTTGACGGCTCCCGCAGACTAATGGAGGAGGATGCGCGATGAAACAAGCCAACATCCGTAATTTTTCGATTATTGCGCATATTGATCACGGCAAATCCACACTGGCAGACCGGATCATCGAGAAGACCGGGCTGCTGACCGCGCGCGAGATGCAGGATCAGGTGCTGGACAATATGGATCTGGAACGTGAGCGGGGGATCACGATCAAGGCGCAGGCGGTGCGTCTGATTTACCGTGCCGCAGACGGGCAGGAGTATATCCTGAACCTGATCGATACCCCCGGACATGTGGACTTTAATTATGAAGTCTCCCGGAGCCTTGCGGCCTGCGAGGGAGCTTTGCTTGTGGTGGACGCGACGCAGGGTATCGAGGCACAGACGCTTGCGAACTGCTATCTGGCGCTGGATCATAATCTGGAGATCCTGCCGGTCATCAACAAAATCGATCTGATCGCAGCCGATCCGGACCGTGTGAAGACCGAGATAGAGGATATCATCGGGCTGGATACTTCCGAGGCGCCCCTGATCTCGGCTAAAACCGGGCAAAATATCGATGAGGTGCTGGAAAAGATCGTTACCATGCTCCCGCCGCCCGAGGGCGACCCCGAAGCGCCGCTGCAGGCGCTGATTTTCGACTCCCTCTACGATTCATACCGCGGAGTCATTGTCTTTATCCGTGTGAAAGAGGGACGGATCAGGAAAGGCATGCGCATTCGTTTTATGGCGGCCGGTGTGGAATATGACGTGGTGGAAGCCGGTTATATGGGGGCCGGACGGCTGATGCCTTCCGAGGAAGGGCTCGAGGCCGGCGAAGTCGGCTATTTTACCGCGAGCATTAAAGAAGTCGCGCATACGCGCGTGGGCGATACGGTGACCGGAGCCGACAGACCCGCGGCGACGGCACTCCCCGGATACAAACAGGTCCAGTCCATGGTTTTCTGCGGCATGTATCCGGCCGACGGGTCCAAATATCCTGATCTGCGCGACGCGCTGGATAAAATGAAGCTGAACGACGCTTCGCTGTTCTTTGAAGCCGAAACGTCCAAAGCACTCGGATTCGGCTTCCGCTGCGGTTTTCTGGGGTTGCTGCATATGGAGATCATCGAGGAGAGGCTGGAGAGGGAATTTAATCTGGATCTGGTGACGACCGCGCCAGGCGTTGTCTACAAGGTGCATAAGAATAACGGTGAAGTAGTGATGCTCTCCAACCCGGCGGATCTGCCCGAGCCGACCGAGATCGAATACATGGAAGAACCGATCGTAAAGGCTGAGATCATGCTGCCGACCGAGCATATCGGCGGCATCATGAAGCTCTGTCAGGACCGCCGCGGCGAATACGTGGGGACGGAGTATATCGAGAACACGCGCGCACTCCTGACGTATAAACTGCCTTTGAACGAGATCATTTATGATTTCTTTGACGCGCTCAAATCGCGGAGCCGCGGATATGCTTCCTTCGATTACGACCTGTTGGGTTATGAGAGATCTACGCTCGTCAGGCTCGACATTCTGATCAACCGCGAGCCCGTGGACGCGCTCTCCTTTATCGTGCACGAGTCCAAGGCCTATGAGAGGGCCCGCCGGATCGTGGAGCGCCTTAAGGATGAGATCCCGCGCCACCTCTTTGAGATTCCGATCCAAGCCGCGATCGGCGGCAAAGTCATCGCCCGCGAGACCGTCAAGGCGATGCGCAAGGATGTTCTGGCCAAGTGCTACGGCGGTGATATTACACGTAAGAAGAAGCTGCTCGAAAAGCAGAAAGAGGGCAAGAAGAGGATGCGCCAGATCGGCAATGTCGAAGTGCCGCAGGCAGCCTTTATGAGCGTGCTTAAATTTGACGAGGATGATAATTAATGGAGGAGACGGGCCTCTATCTGCATTACCCCTTCTGTGTCCGCAAATGCGCCTACTGTGATTTCCTGTCGGCACCCGCGGATGAGGGGACGCGCGCTGAATATGCGGATGCGCTGAAGCGTGATCTGGCAGGCCGCGCGCAGGAACTGGGTGCTATGAAGGTGCGAAGTGTGTATATCGGCGGGGGGACGCCTTCGCTGATGGAGCCTGAGGAGATCATCTCCTTGATGCAGACAGTCCATGATCTTGCGGGGGAATGGCTCCCGCAGGCGGAGTGTACGATCGAGGCCAACCCCGGGACCGTTACACCGGATAAAGCCGTGGCCTGGCGTCAGGCCGGGATCAACAGAGTAAGCATGGGCATGCAGGCCGCGCAGGATACGCTGCTGCAAACGCTTGGCCGTATCCACCGCAGGCAGGATGTGATCGACAGTGTCAGGATCGTCCGGCAGGCCGGGTTCCGGAACCTGAATCTGGACCTGATGATGGGTCTCCCGGGACAGTCCATGGAGGACTGGCAGCAGACACTGGAGCTCGCTTTCAGTCTGGAGCCGGAACATCTGTCCTGCTACAGCCTGATCCTGGAAGAAGGAACGCCTCTGGAGAGACAGGTGCAATCGGGACGGATGCGGCTGCCCGATGAGGAGCTGGACCGCGCCATGTACGCGGAGACGCTCCTTCAGATGCAAAACCACGGATTTGAACAGTACGAGATCTCCAATTTCGCTAAAACCGGATATGAAAGCCGGCATAATCTGGGGTACTGGGATCTGTCCCCTTACCTTGGCATCGGGCTGGGAGCGTCTTCCTACATAGATGGAAGACGGCTGAAAAACACATCCGACCTGAATGCCTATCTGGAGGCAGAGGATCCGTCAAAGCTGTTCTCTGTGGAGCAGGAAGCTTCCAGACAGAACGACCTGGAAGAATGGATGTTCCTGGGGCTGCGCCGTACACAGGGGATCTCCCGGGAGGCGTTTAAGGCTTTTTTCGGGACGGAACTGCAGGAGGAATATGGGCAGCAGATCCGGGAACTGATCCGGGACGGCCTACTGGAACGCTGCGGCGACATGATCCGGCTGACAAGGCGGGGACTCGACCTGGCCAATTATGTATTTGAAGCATTTTTGCGATAAGAGGTGAACGAAATGGGCAGAAGCGAGGAGTTTCTGGACCTGTATAAGGAAATGGAAGAGATGCTGGTGCAGCGTTTCGCGGAGGCGGGGCGCAGGACTTCCAGCGTCGTGATGGACTTTTTGAACACGGAAGAAGGCCTGCCCTTTCGCGAGGACCTGAATGTCTGCCGTGAGGTGCGGAATGTCCTGGCCCATCACGCGTCCATCAGGGGAGAAGCGGTAGTGGAGCCGGCGGAGGCGCTGCTGGATGTGATCCGGCAGGTACTGGACTTCCTGAAAAAGCCGCAGCCGGCGCTGGCCTTCGCAACGCCGCGCGAGAGGATGCTGACCACCACCCCCGGCCAGCAGGCCCTCAAGCTGATGCGGGAGATGCAGAAAAACGGCTTCTCACATGTGCCTGTTTTCCGCTATAATAAGCTGGACGGCGTGTTCAGCATCAGCACGGTATTTTCGTATCTGCTGAAACCGGGTGCGGGGCCCATTACGGAAGAGACTGAGGTACAGGACTTCGGCAGTCTGCTCCGGATCGGGCAGCACGATTCCGAACGGTTCGAGGTCGTGGATAAGGATACGGATTACTGGACAGTGCTGAGCCTTTTTAACCGCAAGGCGGACGGGCCTCGCAAGAGACTTGCCGTGATTTTTATTACGGATGACGGGACGCTCGACGGACATATCCTGGGCATGATCACGCCCTGGGATCTGATCGCGCACCGCATGCCGCACCAGACGGAGATTCCGGAGAAATTCGAGTCTTTCTACGAATCCTGATTATGAATAAATTGTTAATTTTGAAATAGCACTTGACAAAAAGCCTGTCGAGTGCTATTTTATACACAGATGTTAGCACTCTTCCTCGTTGAGTGCTAACAGACTTCAAACATAGGAGGAGGGACATCGGATGGATGAACTCAGTGAGCGGCAGATGCAGATTCTGCAAGCCATTATTCTGAACTACCTCGAGACGGCAGAGCCCGTCGGCTCACGGACTATTTCACGCCGTTCGCCTCTTGGTTTGAGCTCGGCAACGATCCGCAACGAGATGGCGGATCTGGAAGAACTGGGCTTTATCCAGCAGCCGCATACGTCGGCCGGCCGGATTCCTTCTTCCAAAGGATACCGCCTGTACGTGGATTCCTTGCTGCAATCGCAGCGCGTGCCTGATGAGGCTGACAGCCGGGTGCTCCGGGCCATGCTTAAGAACAAGACACATCAGTTGGATTCCGTTCTTAAAGAGATCGGCGAACTGCTTTCGGTGATGACCAGATATCCTACCGTTGTCACCATGCCCCGTTTGAACCGCACCAAGCTGAAACATCTTCAGCTGATCCCGCTGGATGAGAAGTCCGCGATTCTGATGATCGTGACGGACGGCAATATCGTCCGTAATCACGTGATCAAGGTGGCAAGGCCAATTTCCGCGGATGAGGGCGACCGCCTGACCAAAGTGCTGAATAAGCATCTGCAGGGACTTGCGATGGAAGAGATCAATCTTCCGATCATTCAGAAGCTCCGTCATGACCTCGGATCCGATCAGGAGATCGTTTCCGGGCTGCTGGATGCCATTCAGGCGACTGTGGAATATGCGGATGATGTCGAGATGTATACGGCAGGCACTACCAATATTCTGGACTTTCCGGAGTTCAATGATATCAGCAGCGCGCGTGCGGTTATGGAGGTATTCCACCGCAAGGACGAAATGCTCGCGGCGATCCGCGGCACGCAGACGGCCGGCGGCCGGAACCTGAGGATCACCATCGGTTCCGAGAACGAGCTGGCGGCGATGCAGGACTGCAGCGTCATTACCACGACCTATACGGTGGGCGGTAATAATATCGGTTCAATCAGCGTGATCGGACCTGTACGGATGGATTACGGCAAGGTCATTTCCACGCTTGGCAATATGATCTCGGATTTCCAGAACATGCTGGAAACGGAAAACAGTCCGGACAGACCGCCCGATTCGGGCGGGGACAGTCCGCCTGATCCGCCCGGAACAGATTAGCAACAGCAGAGAGGCAATCAGTGATGAGTGAAAAGGAAAAAGAATTATTGGAAGAGGAGCCTGTCATAGAGACCGAAGCGGCCGAGGCGGAAACCGAAGCTGCGGAGGAACAGGCAGAGCCCCTGACAGCGGAACAGCAGCAGATCGCAGATCTGCAGGCAGAGCTTGACAAAGCCCGCAAGCAGTCCGATGATTATCTGGACAGGCTGCGGCGCACGATGGCGGAATTCGACAATTTCCGCAAACGCACCGGCAAAGAGAAAGAGCAGGAGCGGATGAACGGGCAGATAGCCGTCATCAGCACGGTTCTGGATCTGCTGGACAATTTTGAGAGAGCGATGGCGGCCTTCAGCGAGGAAGACGAAGCCAGCCCCATGGGCCAGGGCATCCGGATGGTGTACAAACAGTTCGTGGATGCGCTGAAAGGCATCGGGGTCGAGGAGATCCCGGCGCTCGGCGAGAATTTTGACCCCGAGAAGCACAATGCCGTGCAGCATATCGAGGACGAAACGATCGACGAGAACATTGTCTGCGAGGTTTTCCAGAAAGGTTATACTTTCAAGGGCAAAGTCGTCCGCTACAGTATGGTCAAAGTCGCCAACTAAGCTGGCAAACAACAATTTTAAGATATTGGGAGGAAATGAAAATGAGTAAGATTATTGGTATTGATCTGGGAACCACGAATTCCTGCGTAGCCGTTATGGAAGGCGGGAAGCCCGTTGTTATCACGAATCCGGAAGGCAGCAGAACGACTCCGTCCATCGTCGCGTTCTCTAAGACCGGTGAACGTCTGATCGGCGAGACGGCCAAGCGTCAGGCCATAAATAACGCGGAGCGTACAGTTATTTCTATCAAGCGTTCCATGGGAACCGACCATCGTGTCGAGATCGACGGCAAGCGCTTCAGCCCTCAGGAGATCAGCGCAATGATCCTGCAGAAGATGAAGAGCGACGCGGAGAGCTATCTGGGCGAGCCTGTTACAGAAGCTGTCATTACCGTTCCCGCTTATTTTAACGATGCACAGCGTCAGGCGACCAAGGATGCCGGCAAGATCGCCGGACTGGAAGTCAAGCGTATCATCAACGAGCCTACTGCGGCTGCTCTGGCTTACGGCCTGGACAACGAGCAGGAGCAGAAGATCATGGTTTACGACCTGGGCGGCGGCACCTTTGATGTCTCCATCATCGATATCGGCGACGGCGTTATCGAAGTGCTTGCCACCAATGGCGATACGCATCTGGGCGGCGATGATTTTGATAAGCGCATCATTGACTATCTGGTAGATAATTTCAAGAAGAGCGACGGTGTGGATCTGTCCACCGATAAAATGGCGATGCAGCGCCTGAAGGAAGCCGCGGAGCGCGCGAAGATTGAGCTGTCCAAACTGACGACAACCGATATCAGCCTGCCCTTCATTACCGCTACTTCCGAAGGCCCCAAGCACATGAATGTGACGCTGAACCGTGCGCAGTTCGAGCGTCTGACCGCCGATCTGGTCGAGCGTACGGCCGGCCCCGTGCAGAAGGCTCTGCAGGACGCCGGACTGACCGCTGCCGATATCGACAAAGTACTGCTGGTAGGCGGTTCCACCCGTATCCCCGCCGTGCAGGAGAAGGTTAAGGCACTGACCGGCAAAGAGCCCAATAAGTCGCTGAATCCCGATGAGTGTGTAGCGATCGGTGCGGCCATTCAGGGCGGCAAGCTGTCCGGAGAGGGCGGCGCGAGCGACATCCTGCTGCTGGATGTTACGCCTCTGACCCTGGGTATCGAGACCTTGGGCGGTGTCGCGACGCCTCTGATCGAGCGCAACACGACGATCCCCGTAAAGAAGAGCCAGATTTTCTCGACGGCAGAGAATAACCAGACGGCCGTAGACATCCATGTGGTACAGGGCGAGCGTCCTATGGCCCGTGACAACAAGACCCTCGGACGTTTCCGTCTGGATGGTATCCCGGCTGCCATGCGCGGTGTTCCTCAGATCGAGGTCACCTTTGACATCGATGCTAACGGTATCGTAAACGTAACGGCCAAGGATCTCGGCAGCGGCAAGGAGCAGAAGATCACGATCACGGCTTCTACCAACCTGTCCGAGGACGAGGTCAACCGTGCCGTGCAGGATGCGGCGAAGTACGCCGAAGAGGATAAGCGCCGCAAAGAGGGCATTGACACCGTGAATGACGCGGATGCCATGGTATATCAGGCTGAAAAGACGCTGGAGGAGCTTGGCGACAAGATCCCGGCTGCTGACAAGACTGCGATCGAGAACGCGATGGGCCGTGTCCGCAATCTGGTTGAGCCTCTGAAGAATCAGACGCCCACCGATTCGCAGGTCAGCGAGCTGAAGGCCGCGACCGAAGAACTGACCAAGACGATCAATGATATGGCGGCCAAGCTGTATCAGCAGAGCGGCGGTTCCAACATGAACGGCGGTCAGGGCTTCAACGGCGGCCAGGGCTTCAACGGTGGTCAGGGCTTCAATGGCGGCCAGGGCTTCAACGGCGGCCAGGGCGGCGACGATGATGTCGTAGATGCCGACTACAGAGAAGTATAAGGACAGACAGCAGGTTATGGTTCAAACGGTGGGAGCCGGACAGGTTCCCACCGCTTGGCTGTATATACATATATTGCGGAAAGCAGGTGAAGTAGGAGATGGCGGAAGAAAAAAGGGATTACTATGAGGTCCTAGGGGTAGGCAAAGACGCGACCGAACAGGAAATCAAAAAGGCTTACCGAGTGCTGGCCAAGAAATACCATCCCGACGCCAATCCGGGCGATAAAGAAGCGGAAGCCAAATTCAAAGAAGCGACAGAAGCCTACGCGATCCTTTCGGACGCGGACAAGAGGGCCAAGTACGACCGTTATGGTCATGCCGCATTTGATCCGGCGGCTGGAGGGACTTCTGGTTTTGACGGATTCAATTATGAGGACATCCTGAACGAATTCTTCGGCGGCGGCTTTGGCGGATTCGGCGGGTTTTCGGATATTTTCGGCGGCGGCTACAGCCGCGGAGGCAGTTATAACGGGCCTCAGCGCGGCAACGACCTTCAGGCAACGATGGAGATCACCTTTAAGGAAGCCGCTTTCGGCTGCCAGAAAAAGCTGGATCTGTGGATGGAGGACAATTGTCCGACCTGCGGCGGCACCGGAGCTAAACCCGGTTCTCCGATCGAAACCTGTTTCCGCTGTAAGGGTAAAGGTCAGGTCCGTACCCAGCAGCAGACGATGTTCGGCATGATGCAGAGCGTGCGTGACTGTCCCGAATGCCGGGGCACCGGTCAGATCATCAAGGAAAAGTGTTCGCAGTGCGGAGGCTCAGGCCATATCCGTACCAGAAAAACCTTTGAGGTCAGCGTACCGGCAGGCATCGACATGGGCCAGCGTATCCGTCTGACCGAAAAGGGTGAGCCGGGCACGAACGGCGGCCCCAACGGCGACCTGTATGTTACGTTCCAGATCAAGCCCGACCCGGTTTTCTCGCGTCAGGGCTATGATGTTTTCAGCAGCATGAATATTACCTTTGCCCAGGCAACGCTCGGCGCCGAGATCGAGGTGCCGACCATCGACGGCAAGGTTTCGTATACGATTTCTCCGGGAACGCAGAGCGGCACACGCTTCCGTCTGCGCGGCAAAGGCATTTCTTATGTGCGGAATCCTTCGCAGCGGGGTGACCATTATGTCACCGTCAATGTCGAGGTGCCCAAACGCCTGAACGAAAAGCAGAAGGAAGCACTGCGCGCTTTCGCAGCCGAGATGGGTGAGGGTGTCCACGAGAAAAAGAAAGGCTTTTTTAGGTAAATTCAGATAGGATCCCGCCGCCGTGCGGGATGGAAAGGATTTAGGATGAATTGGTATCGTTTTACGATTCACACGGTAACGGATGCGGTCGAAGCGCTTTCATACAGCCTGGAGGAGGAACTTGGCGCCAAGGGCGTCGAGATCTTTGATCCCAAGGATATTTTAATGCAGGATAAGAGCCCTCTGGACTGGGACTATATCGACGAGGATCTGCTTAAGGATCTGAGCCGTGATGAAGTGCTGCTGTCGGTCTATTTCCCTGAAGAAATGTTCGAGCGGCCGTCCGATGTGGAAGATATCAAACTGCGCATCCGTCACATGCTTGACCGGATCAGCGAGTTCCTGCCCGTGGGAACAGGAGCGATCGAGCAGTCCTGCATGGCTGAGGAGGACTGGGCCAATAACTGGAAGAAGTATTATAAACCCTTCCACATAGGGCATATCCTGGTCATTCCCAGCTGGCTGGAGGCGGAAGCAGAGCCCGGTGACCGGGTCATCCGGATGGATCCGGGAATGGCTTTCGGCAGCGGCACGCATGAGACGACCAGTATGTGCGTGTCCCTGCTGGAAGAGGTGATCCGCGGAGGAGAAACCGTCTTTGATATCGGATGCGGAAGCGGCATCCTTGGGATCGCCGCGGCTAAGCTCGGTGCGGGGCGTGTATACTGTACGGATCTTGACGCCAAGGCGGTGCATGTGGCAGCTGAAAATGTCCGTGACAATGACGTGGCGGACTGCACGACGGTCCATCTTGGCAATTTGATGCAGATCCCGGAACTTGCAGGGGTTCATCCGCAGGTGGTGGTCTCCAATATCATTGCCGATGTGATCATCGGTTTCGCACCCAAAGTATATGAGGTGCTCGCGGAGAACGGAAGCTTTATTGCTTCGGGCATCATCATCGAACGGAAGCAGGATGTGATCGACGCTCTGTCCGCATGCGGATTCAAAGTGCTGAAGGTCCTGGAAAAAGGCAGCTGGTGCGCCGTTTTGTCCGGGAAATAAATGATTTCAGAGGTACTCTATGCCGAGATTTTTTATTCACAAGGAGGATATTCATGGGGAGACTCTGCGGACGCAGGACAATACTCATCATATCCTCCATGTTTTACGTTATGAGCCGGGAGATGTGCTGACATTTTGTGACGGTGAAGGGACGGATTATCAGTGCCGGATCGAGGAAATCTCCACGGAAGGACGGCAGGAATGGCTGGAAGCCGCTGTTCTGAGCCGGGAGCCCTCCGCGACTGAGCCGGCTGTCTGGATGACGCTGTTTCAGGGCATCCCCAAGGCAGACAAGATGGAATGGATTATCGAGAAGAGCGTGGAGCTCGGGGTGAGTGAAATCGTCCCCGTCGCGATGGCACGCTCCGTATCACGTCCGGATGGGGCGAAGCTGGCCTCCAAGGTGCAGCGCTGGAACAAAATCAGCCTTTCGGCAGCGGAGCAGTCGGGCAGGGGAAGGATCCCGCAGGTCCGGATGCCCGTTAGCAGTGCGGAACTGGCAGGGGAGCTGGCAGATTATGACCTGGTGATCATCTGCTATGAGGATGCCAGGCTGAACAGCCTCCGGCAGATTCTCAGCAAAGCTGTCATGCAGAATGGCATGCCGCGCCGCGTCGCTGTGATCATCGGGCCGGAAGGCGGCCTGGAAAGCGATGAGGTGGATCTGTGGCAGCGCTCCGGCGGGCTGATCGCGGGTCTCGGGCCGAGGATTCTCCGAACCGAGACGGCCGGTACCGTCGCCGCGGCTTTGATCTTTTACGAACTGAATCAGATGTGAGGAAATACAATGGCAGAGATTTATTTGGATAATGGAGCCACAACTGCACTCTCGGAGGGAGTAATGGCACGCATGACCGAGGTGATGCGCGGCACTTACGGCAATCCTTCCTCCCTGCATCGCAAGGGGCAGGAGGCGGAGAAGGTGATGGAGGATTCACGCCGTGTGATCGCGGACTATCTCAGGGTCGATCCCAGGACGATCTATTTTACCTCCGGCGGGACCGAGAGCGCGAACACCGCCATCCTAGGCGCCGCTTACCGCAACAGAAGGCTTGGAAAGCACATCCTGACGGTCCGGGGCGAGCATCCGGCCACATCCGAGACGCTGCGGTACCTGGCGGATCAGGGTTATGAAGTGGAATATATCGATTCCGATGCCGAGGGGCGGGCCATATTTTCGAGTCTTCAGGCTAAACTCCGCAGTGATACGGTGCTGGTAGCCTGCTTGCACGTCAATAACGAGACCGGCGTGATCCAACCCATCGCCGAGATGGGCCGCATCATCAAGCTCCTGAACCCGAAAACCTTCTTCTATGTGGACGCGGTACAGAGTTTTGCCAAAATGCAGATCCTTCCCGACGAATGGAAAATCGACCTGCTTTCCGCAAGTGCGCATAAATTCCACGGACCCAAGGGTGTCGGATGCCTCTATGTGCGGCGCGGCCTGCAGCTGCCGCCGTATATCCGCGGCGGCGGACAGGAAAACAAGCTCCGTTCCGGAACCGAAAATGTACCAGGTATCGCCGGCATGGCGGAAGCCGTGCGGGAAGCTGTGGAGGATATGGCAGGTCATGACGCGCAGATGCGCGCGTGCAAAATGCGGCTGTATAAGGGGATTTGCGAGGCTTTTCCCGAGGCTGTCGTGAACGGGCCTTCACCGGAGACAGGGGCTTCCCATGTCCTGAATATGCGTTTTCCCGGAATTCGTTCGGAAGTCCTCTTGCATGCACTGGAAGATTATGGTATATTTGTATCCTCAGGTTCTGCCTGTGCGTCCAACAAACCGGAGGAGAAGAGCCCTGCGCTCTCCGCACTCGGCCTCTCCAGGGATGAAATGGATCAGTCGCTCCGCTTCAGCTTCTCACGCTGCAATCAGCCCGAAGAGATGGACGAAGTGGTGCGCGCGCTGCAGCAGCTGATGCCGCGCCTCAGGCGCTTCACACGCCGTTAAGGAAAGGATGATATGCCATTATGCGAAATGGTTTGCTGATCAAATATGGAGAGATCGCGATCAAGGGGAACAACCGCTGGAGCTTTGAGCACCTCTTGATGGATAATATTAAGGAACGCCTCAGACCGGTCGGACCGTTTACGGTGACCAAAGAGCAGGGGCGCGTTCTGATCGAGCCCTCGGGTGATGTGAGCGCGGAAGCTGCGATTGAGCCGCTCACACGTCTTTTTGGTGTGGTCGGCGTATGTCCTGCCGTGATTTTTACGGACGATTCGATGGACTCCATCTATGCCAACACGTTGGATTTCCTTAAGGAAAGCTACGGGACGGACAGCCGTCACACTTTTAAGATCGAGGTTCGCCGATCCAATAAACGCTACCCTCTGAACAGTATCGAGATCGCCTCCATGGTGGGCGAACAGGTTCTGAATGCTTTCTCGGACTGGACGGTGGACGTCCATCAGCCGGAGATCAAGGTGTTCGTGGAGCTTCGCAACCGCGTCTATGTTTATGCCCAGACGATCCCCGGGCCCGGCGGCATGCCGGTTTCACCGGATAACCGCGCGGTCGTGCTGCTGTCGGGAGGCATTGACAGCCCGGTGGCGGGTTGGATGATCGCGAAGCGCGGTGTTGAACTCGTTGGCGTCTATTTCCACGCGCACCCCTATACCTCGGACCGTGCCAAGGAAAAAGTCGTCGAACTGGCCCGCCGCATGAGCTTCTACGGCGGCAGGATGAAGCTCTATGTCGTACCCTTTACAGATATTGAGGAAAAACTGGATCTGACCTGCCCCAGGGATGAGATCACGATCCTGATGCGGCGCTTTATGATGCGTATTGCGGAGAAAATTGCTGAGGCCGAGAATTGTATCGCTCTGATCACCGGCGAAAACCTGGGACAGGTCGCCAGTCAGACGCTTCAGAGCCTGGTATGCACAAACGCGGTCTGCAAGCTCCCGGTGTTCCGGCCTCTGATAGGGTTTGATAAGCAGGAGATCATCGACCTTGCCAAAAAGATCGATACATACGAGACCTCGATCCTTCCCTACCAGGATTGCTGCACGATCTTTGTGGCGAAACATCCGGTGACCAAGCCCAAGCTTTCGGGAATCGAGCGGAGTGAAGCGCTGCTCGGCGATATGGAAGCGGACATGAAGGACGCGATCGACCGCTCGGAGATCTATTATCTGAATGCGGGGCATGTCGTACAGCCCGAAACCGCGCGCTGAAAAAGTATTTCGCTCTTTTCTTTTCCGGCGCGGTATGGTATAATCACTTACATGATTCACAGAATCATTCACTAATTATGAGTTAAAGGAGGAGGCTGTCGTGGAAACCGATAAGAAGGATCTGTTTTTGCCTGAAGCCGATAATTTTATCGAACGCGAGATCAACAAAGATTTGACAGAAGGGGTTTATACCCATGTCCAGACCCGTTTCCCGCCCGAACCCAATGGATATATGCATATCGGCCACATCAAGGCGATCTGTATCGATTTCGGTACCGCCGAGAAATACGGCGGCAAATGCAATCTGCGCTTTGACGATACCAATCCCAGCAAAGAGGATACCGAATATGTGGATTCCATTATGGAGGATATCCGCTGGATGGGTTTCGATTGGGATCATCTGTACTATGCTTCGGAGTATTATGACCAGCTGTATGAGTTTGCCGAGAAGCTGATTCAGAAAGGCCTTGCCTATGTGGACGACCTTACGCCGGAGCAGATGAAGGAGTATCGCGGGACGCTGACCGAGCCCGGCAAAAATTCTCCCTGGCGCGACCGCAGTGTGGAGGAGAATCTGGACCTGTTCCGCCGCATGAGAGCCGGCGAATTCCCCGAGGGCTCCCATATCCTGCGTGCCAAGATCGATATGGCTTCGCCCAATATCAATATGCGCGACCCTGCCATGTACAGGATCAATTATATGCATCATCACCGTACGGGTGACAAATGGTGCATTTATCCGATGTATGATTTCGCGCATCCACTCTCGGACGCGATCGAAGGCGTGACACACTCCCTCTGCAGCTTTGAATTCGAGGATCACCGCCCCCTGTACAACTGGTTTATCGAACAGGTCGGCGTCTTCCCCAATCCGCCCCGGCAGATCGAATTCGCCCGCATGGAGCTTACCAATATCGTGACCAGCAAGCGTAAACTCCGCGCTCTGGTTGAGAACGGTACCGTAAACGGCTGGGACGATCCCCGGATGCCCACCCTGGCGGGCCTTCGCAAACGCGGCTATACGCCCGAATCGATCAAGGCCTTTATCACGAGCACGGGTGTGGCCAAAGCGCGCGGCTCAGTGATCGATTACTCCTATCTGGAATACTGCATCCGTGAAGACCTCAAGCTTAAATCCAAGCGCGTCATGGCGGTGGTGCACCCGCTCAAGGTCGTTATCGACAATTATCCGGAAGGCCAGATCGAATTCTTCACGATCGACAACAATCCCGAGAATCCGGAGCTTGGCAGCCGTACGGTTCCCTTCGGGCGCGAGCTCTATATCGAGCAGGAGGACTTTATGGAAGTTCCCGCTCCCAAGTATTTCCGGCTGTCTCCCGGCCGTGAGGTACGCCTGATGGGTGCCTATTTCGTCACCTGCACCGGCGTCGTCAAGGATGAATCCGGCAAAGTGGTCGAAGTGCACTGCACCTATGATCCCGAGACAAAGGGCGGCAACTGTGAGACGCGTAAAGTAAAGGGTACGATCCACTGGGTAGCGGCCGGCACAGCGGTCAAAGCCTGTGTACGTCTTTATGACCATCTCTTTGTCTACAATCCTGAGACCGATGATTATCAGCTGAATGAAGACTCCCTGGAGACGGTGGAGGAGGCCTACGTTGAGCCTTCGGTCGGCCAGGCAGAGCCCGGTACGCATTTCCAGTTCGTCCGGAACGGTTATTTTATCCTGGATCCCAAGGAATCCGAACCCGGTAAACCGGTAATCAACCGCACCGTCGCGCTGAAGAGTTCTTTCAAACCCATTATCTGAGTAAATGAACCGGAGCCCTGAGGCCCCGGTTCCGTTTTTTCAAAGTTTTTTTGAAATCTGAGAAATTATTCTTGACTAATCTGTCAGGGTATGGTATAATTCGCTCGTTGACTTGAGAGGCATCGTCTCTCAGGCTGACATGCTGCTATGGCTCAGTCGGTAGAGCGCATCCTTGGTAAGGATGAGGTCGCCAGTTCGATTCTGGCTAGCAGCTTTTTTCTTTGCGATTTTACAACAGCGGCCGCTTGCACGGCCGCTGTCATTTTATGCTTTCAGTTATTGTACCAGCGAGATTTCAATATCCCCCGTGGTGGTCGTGATTTCACATTTCCCGCCCGTGACTGTATCCGGTACGCTGATTTTACCGGTTGACGCTTTCGCGATAAAGACTTTTGCGCTTCGGAGCGACCCACGTACATCGCCCGTCGTTGTATTGACGGTGATGCTGCCTGCGTCGCAGTTTTCAAAGAAGACGTCGCCCGTACTCATGGTCAGATCAAAGTCGTCTGACGCAACGGTATTGCCAAGCGTCATCCGTCCCGTGCTGCCGGATATATGGAGGCTTTTGCAGAGAGTATCTGTCAGTTTGATTTTACCGGTGCTGACAGTGATCGTAATGTGATCCGCACAGGCTGCGGAAATGACTTCGATATCCCCGGTTGTAGCGGAGAGATCGAAGGACTTTGCCTTGACACCGTTCAGAACGATATCACCCGTTCCGGCCTTGGCTTTGAAGGCACCGTCAGCGGAAGCGCTGCAGATGATTTTACCGGTGCCGGACGTGATGTCGATACTGCCGAAGGAGAAGGAGGAGGGGACAGTGACTTTGCCTGTCCGGCTGTCAACCGTGAGGGATTGATAGGATTCTGCAGGCAGATAGACCGTCATAGTCAGTGATTTGGTAAAGAATGTAAGTCGGTCCATCCAGTCGCGCTGATCATCTGCCGTGATCATCAGTGTACCTTTTTCTACAGTGACCTGATGCCGAACTTTATCACGCTCCATGCAGACAATACTGACCTTGTTGTCTGCTGCGGGAGCCAGCAGGATATCGGTCTCTACCGAGTGAATCTCAATATGATCGAATTTCTGAGAGACGGTATAGGTATTGGTCTCGTATTTCGCGGTACCGAGCATGGATAAGTCAAAGTTGGAAGTAATAAGCGGATAGACAAAGCATATGATGCCGGCCGCGATCAGGATAACGGCAATGGCGATAATACCCTTTTTCATCATGCAATTTCCTTTCTGTTAAAACGTGTTTTAAAGCCCAGAACGGTTTTTTTGGCCAGGCGGGCCGTTCCTCTAGTCGCGGCGATACAGGCGTAGAACAGGAGTATCGATAGCCCTGCACTGAACAGTCCGACACCCAGCATGGCCAGTGCGGGAAGGTAATTACCCTGCGTAACATGGACAATGGCGAGGCCGATTCCGCCGATCACACAGCCCCACAGGGAGATTTCGATCCCCCACAGCGATATGACCAGTGCCCAGATCACTAAATAAAGGGAAAGCAGGATGACCCCGACGCTGATCAGCAGCGGGAACCACACCGGAAAACCTAAGATAATGAGAGCAATCTCCCATCCGCGCCGCGCCCGCCGCGGCTTATCGTTTTTGAGTATCCGGGAGAGCGGGACATCGTCAATG
The DNA here is from genome assembly GCA_017442535.1 of Bacillota bacterium. GTDB lineage: Bacteria > Bacillota > Clostridia > Lachnospirales > Bianqueaceae > RUG12817. The sequence goes on from JAFRZL010000015.1 coordinate 26,139, forward strand.
ATTTGAGCGATCACATCATTCAGCGATCCGATGCCCGCAACGGCATCCTCTTCACTGAATCCTTCCTCCATACGGTCGTCGATCATCTCGCTGTAGAAATCCAGACGCTCGTCGATTTCCTCCCGCGGCAGACCCTCCAGACCATATTCCAATTCGGCAAGAAATTCCTGTTTACGCATGGTGATCCTCCTTGATCACAAATTGATAGATAGATATGACTTCTTTCCATTCGGCCTTGAACTCCTCGATCCGTCTGAGCCCGGTTTCGGTGATATGATAATATTTCCGGAGCCTGCCGTCATGGACGGCGGTTCGGACCGTCAGCATGGCCGCATTTTCGAGCCGCTTCAGAATGGTGTAAAGTGTCGATTCGGAAAGCACGATATAGGGCTGCAAGTCTTTGATGATTTTGTAGCCGTAGGAATCTTCATTCTTAATGGCCGCCAGGACACAGACGTCCAGAAGGCCTCTTTTTAATTGAATATCCATGCCATACCTCCTTTCATGTAATACATCATATCACGAAGTATTATTTATGTCAAGATGAAATAATAGAGATTACCGGCAAAAGCTTTGCGTGTGCGCAGCGATCTGAGGAAACACGATACATATGCACAGCTTATGCCGTCAAATCCCGGCCCGGCTGTCGAAAATCAAAAGGACTTCCGAAGCGGTGATGCATTATGCATCAAAAGCTCGGAAGCCCTTTATTACAACCTTTTCCGGTGCTTAGGCCGGAGTCTTTTAATATGAATCCGGGACACGGGATGATGTCGGATGCCAGGTCTGGCTACGATCAATGGCAGAGATTATAATTCATTGACCAGGCGGGCGAAGGTATTGCCGCGCTCCATGAAGTTTTTGAAGCGGTCAAAGCTGGTGCTCGCGGGGGACAGCAGGACGATATCGCCGGGCTGTGCGAGGTCATGGGCCGCTCGAACCAGATCGGGGTATTCGTCATAGTGATAAATCGGGATCGGATTCTCGATTCCTCGGCGCGCGCATTCATCCAGCAGAGCCTTCTCGATCTTTGGCGCGGTATAACCGGTGAGCAGCAGCATTTTGACATGCTCGAGCAGAGGCGAGGCCAGATCATCATAGGGGATCCCTTTGTCTTTGCCTCCGCAGATCAGGATGATCTTCTGCTTGAAAACGGAAAGGGCCGCGATGGTACGGTTGGGACTCGAATCGATGGAGCTGTTATAATAGCGTACGCCGTCAAGTGTACGGATCAGCTGCAGGCGGTGTTCGACTCCTCCGAAAGTACGGGCCACATCCGCCATGGCTTCCGGCGGCACATAGGGAGAAACAGCCAGGATCGCAGCCATATAGTTTTCAACATTATGATGTCCCGGAATGACGATATCTTCCGCGGGGAAGAGGGGCATATGCACACCTTCGCGTACCAGTGTCAGCACACCGTGATCCAGCATAATACCGTTATCGGTACTGCCTTCATAACTGAAATCCAGGACACGGCCGGCCGCCTCGGGTGCGAACGAAGCGGTGACGGCATTGCCGCGGTTCAGGATCAGTGTATCGTCAGGGCCCTGATACAGATAGATATTACGTTTGGCGTCGATGTATTCCTGATAGCTCTTGTGCACATCCAGATGATTCGGCGTGATATTGGTCATTACCGCGATATGCGGGCTCTGGCGCATGGTATGCAGCTGGAAGCTGGAGAGCTCCAGAACGACAAAGTCATCCGGCCCGATCTCACCCACCTGAGGCAGGAGGGGATTACCGATATTGCCACCGAGGAAAACCTTATAGCCGCCCGCCTGCAGCATTTTGGCGATCAGTGTGGTCGTCGTGGTTTTACCGTCGCTTCCCGTAACGGCAATGGTACGTTTGGTGGGACAGAGCGCGAAAAAGACTTCCATCTCGGAAGTGACCAGACTGCCCTGCGCACGCGCCTCCATCAGCTCCGGAATATCAAAACGCATACCGGGTGTCTTGAAAATCAGTTCTTCATGCAAATCGGACAGATAATCCGGCCCGGTCAGTAGCTTAACACCGCGGGAAGTCAGTTCTTCCGGATGATCCACGGGGTTGCGGTCGCGGGCCACGACATGGGCGCCGGCCGCAAGAAGCATATCGATCAGAGGGCGGTTGGAGACACCGATACCAATGACGCTTACGGTGCGCCCTCCGGCAAAAGCTTTGAAACGCTCCAGCGGAGCCAAGTCCTGAGCACTCAGGATATTCCACAGATTGGCAGACATAATGATTCCTCCTAAATCCGATTGCCCCTATCATATCATAAAAGCCACGGCTGTTCAAGTCTTTTCGGAACGGATTCGGACAGACCGGGAGGTTGACAGGAGAGAGGGAAGATATTATAATTGAATTATCACGAATGAATTGGAGGAGAAATGAAGCATCTATTATTTCCCGATCAGTATGTGGAATCCGTACATGCGATCGATTATGAAGAGCTGTACCGTCAGGGGATCAGGCTTCTCCTGTTCGATAATGATAATACGCTCGAGCTGTATACGACGCAGCTTCCCGGCCCCGAGGTGAGAGCTTTGTTCAGGCGTCTGCACGAGATCGGCTTTCAGATGTATTTGCTCTCTAACGGCCGCGAGTCACGGGTGGAGCATTTCGGCGCTGTCCTCAATGTGCCGTATTTTTACAGGATCGGTAAACCGAGTCCCAAGGGAGTGCGCCTCGCGATGGAGGCGACCGGTCATACACCGCAGGAAACCGTTGTGATCGGCGATCAGATCTTTACGGATTTGCTCGCGGGTAAGCTCGCGGGTGCGGGCGCTATTCTGACCAAGCCGATCTCGCTGGAGGTGGACGAGCTGGTCACACGCCCGAAGCGGCCATTTGAACGTCTGGTCATCCGCCGGTATCTGAAATGGCTTAAGCGAAAGGAGCGGAACCGATGAATCTGACCCGAGCTACTATGCAGGTGGACGGCGAGACCAAGCTTTTCGGCGTCTTCGGCCATCCGATCGCGCATACTTTTTCACCGGCCCTTCACGAGATGCTCATCCGTGCACACGGCGGGAACATGGCTTATATCGCATATCATGTATTGCCTGAGCAGCTGGAGAGCGCGGTCCGGGGTGCATGGGCCATGGGGATCCGCGGCCTGAATCTGACCATTCCTCACAAAGAATCGGTTATTCCTTTATTGTGCGGGATAGACAGTACTGCTTACAAGGCCGGCGCCGTCAATACGCTGAAATGGACGCCTGATGGTTATTACGGCTACAATACGGACGTATACGGTATGCGAAAGCAGCTGTCGGACGGCGGCATGCGGCTTAGCGGGCAGAGGGTATTGCTGCTTGGCGCGGGCGGCGCGGCGAGGGGCGCCCTCACGGTATGCCAGCTGGAAGGGGCATCCGAAGTCATGGTATATAATCGTCATCCTGAACGGGCCGAAATGCTGATCAGCCGTTTCCGTGAGGCGGCTGAGGGTGAGGAGATACCGAGGATGCGTGTCATCAGCCATGAGGAATTGCTGCATGAGGAGCATCCCTATGTGATCCAGACGACACCGGCTGGAATGCTGCATATCCCGGATACGCTCCCGGTTACAGAAGAAGAGTTTTACCGGGGTATCCGATACGCCGCGGACGCGGTATACCATCCGATCCGGACGCCTTTCCTGCAGAAGGTGCGTGCGCAGGGCGGCATCGGCCTCGAAGGTCAGTCGATGCTCTTCTACCAGGGGGCACGGTCGTTCGAGATCTGGAACGATTTTACCTTTACGGATGAGGAGAGGGAGAGGCTCAGACGTGAATTCCTCGCCTGGGCGGAGGGATATTTCGCATGAAAACAGTGATTCTGATCGGCTTTATGGGCTGCGGCAAAACGAGCCTGGGGCAGTATGCCGCGGACAGACTGGGGATGGCTTTTGTGGATACCGACAGTCGGGTTGAAGAGATCTGCGGGATGCCCATCAGCCGGATCTTTGCGGAGAGGGGCGAGGCGTGGTTCAGGCAACTGGAGTCAGAAGTGCTTGCGGATTGCTGCCGTAGGGGTGGAACGATTGTGGCCACAGGCGGTGGGATTGTCAAGGACCCTCGCAATGCGGCCCTTGTGCACGAAAACAATGGTTTCCTACTGTACCTGCGCACGGATCCGGAGGAGATTTACCGTAGGCTCAGGGACGATAATAGCCGTCCGCTTCTGAATCCTTACCTCGGAGAGGCGAAGCTCCGCCGCATTTGCGAACTGATGGATGAGCGGAAACTGCTTTATGAGGAGGCTGCGGATGATGTTTTTGACGAGCAGGGGGCCTCAATGGAGGAAATTGGCGAGGAGCTTAGCGTCCGCATACGTGAAATCGCCTCGGAATCCGCAAAAATCTGATTAATTTCAAAAAAGGGTTGAAATTTCATTCAAAATAAGGTAAACTATAAAGGTAAGTCTGAATTGTGATTTGAGGAGGTTCATTTTATTATGGCAGACGTAGTCAGTGCAGGCGAATTCAGAAATGGCATGACGATTGAGTACAATAATGGGGCTTATATGGTAATTGAATTCCAGCACGTTAAGCCCGGCAAGGGCGCGGCCTTTGTCCGCACCAAGCTTAAGAATGTCAAGGGCGACGGTGTGATTGAGACTTCCTTCCGTCCTAACGAGAAGTTTGACCGCGCGATAATCGAGCGCAAGGATATGGAGTATTTGTATGCTGACGGCGACCTGTTCTACTTCATGGATCCCGAGACCTATGAGCAGACAGTCCTTAATGCCGAGCAGCTGGGTGATTCGCTCAAGTTCGTCAAAGAGAACGAGCTTGTCCGTATCCTCTCCCATCACGGAGTGGTCTTTGGCGTGGAGCCTCCGACGTTTGTGGAGCTGACAATTACCCATACGGAGCCCGGTGCCAGGGGCAATACCGCTACCAACGTTCTCAAGCCCGCTACGGTCGAGACCGGCGCAGTGGTTCAGGTTCCCTTGTTCATCAACGAGGGCGAAGTAATCCAGATCGATACCCGTACGGGTGAATATCTGGGCCGGGCATAAGGTTAGCGATATCAGCATGGGCTGCCATTGGATTGGCGGTCCATGCTTTATCTTATCGAGGCTTGTGAGGTGACAAGTATGGAAGAACGCAAGATGAATGTAATCAATCAGAAGCAGAGCAGTCAGGTAACGGTCTCCGATGAGGTCGTGGCGATCATTGCCGATCTGGCGATCAGCGATGTCAAGGGCGTGTCCACTTACGGCGGCCGCAAAGGCAAGAAGAATTATGGCAAGGGCATCGGTATCCGGATGGATGGCCGCGATGTCTATGTTGATATTTCACTGGTGCTTGAAGCAGGCGCCAAGGTCAAGAATGTCGCTGTTCCGATTCAGCAGAAGGTCAAGACCAGTATCGAGAACATGCTCGACATGAATGTAAAGGAAGTCAATGTCTGCGTCATAGGCATCCAGAAGAACGAAGCTTCCGAATAATTGCCTGAATACAGACGTTAGGAAAGGTACTTTGAAATCATGAAAAGAAAAGCAGCGCGAGAACATGCCTTCCGGATCCTCTTTGCCGCCCGTTTTACGCCGGCCGGATCCTTTGACATTGATCAGGCCATCGAACGGTATTTTACGGTGACCATAGGGGAGGATACTGTGCCCGGACAGTCGGATATTGATTTTATCCGCGCCGAGGTACTGGGCACACTCGAGCATCAGGAACTGATCAATGGCTATATTGAAGGCGCTTTGGTCGACTGGAAACTTTCACGGCTCTCCTATGTGGATCTGGCCATCCTGCAGATGGCTTTCTACGAGATGAAATATGCCGAGGACATGCCGGTCAGCGTCAGTATCAACGAAGCAGTGGAATTAGCCAAGAAATACTCTTCCGATGAGGCGCCCGCCTTTATCAACGGGGTGCTGGGCACCCTGGCCAGACAGCTGGAGGAAGAGGGAAAATGAACCCCATGGTTCTGAAAGTTTCCCAGGTCAATACTTATGCGAAAAGGATTCTCGCGCAGGATACGATTCTGAATCGTCTGCATATGACCGGGGAAATCAGCAATTTTAAGCGGCATTCCTCCGGTCATTTATATTTTGTGCTGAAGGATGAACTGGCTGCGATCAATTGTGTGATGTTCGCGCAGGACGCCAGGACACTGCGTTTCCTCCCGAGAGAGGGGCAGCGGGTGATTGCCGAAGGCGCAGTCTCGCTGTATGAGAAGACGGGGCAGTTCCAGTTTTACGCGAGGCGCATGGTTCCGGACGGCACCGGGGCGCTCTACATAGCCTTTGAGGCGCTGAAGCAGAAGCTTGCGGCCGAAGGGCTTTTTGATCCCGCGCGTAAGAAGCCGATTCCTGCGTTTCCGCGGTCCGTGGCGCTGGTGACCTCGCCCACGGGCGCGGCAGTGCAGGATATGATCCATATTGCGCGGCGCCGCCATCCGGGGATTCAGCTGATCCTGGTACCCGTGCTGGTGCAGGGCGATCAGGCGGCTCCCTCCATCGTACAGGGACTGAGGCGCGCGGCCATGACAGGCGCTGATACGATCATTGTCGGCCGCGGAGGCGGCTCACTGGAGGATCTGTGGCCCTTTAACGAAGAACCTGTGGCCAGAGCTATTGCGGAGTGTCCGGTTCCTGTGATCTCGGCTGTAGGGCACGAGACGGATGTTACTATCGCGGATTTCGCGGCGGATCTGCGGGCTCCCACGCCCTCTGCGGCGGCCGAGCTGGCTGTTCCGGTAGCGGATGAGCTGCTTTCTGGACTCCGCGATCTGCGGATCAGGCAGCGCCTCGCGTTAAGACGACGCATCGAGACTGAGCGGCTGATGCTGGGACAGATCCACAACAGGCCCTGCTACCGCAGACCCGGCGACTGGTTCCGCAGCACCAGACAGGCGCTCGACGAGGCCGGCGAAGCCATGCGGCTTGCAATTTCCGACAGGCTCAAAACCGCTTCCGATGCCCTCGATGCACTGCATCTGCACCTGGAATACCGTAATCCCGAATATCCGCTCAGCCGCGGCTACAGCATGCTGATGGACCCGGAAGGCCATTTTATCAGCTCAATTACAGAAATACATCCCGGCAGCCCCTATCAGGTCAGGCTGCAGGACGGCCTGGCACATATGCGGGCCGAAGGGACGGAAGGAGTTTCCCATGGAGCCTAAAACTTACGAAGAAGCCTTTGCAAGGCTGAATGAAATAACGGCGCGGCTGGAGGATTCCACACTGCCGCTCTCGGAACTGACATCTTTATACAAAGAGGGGACGGAGCTGGAGCGTTACTGCCGCGCGCTGCTGGACAAGACCGAGAAGGAGCTCGTGGTGCTGGCGGAGGAATCTCATGAAGCCGAGTGATTTTATCGCGGCGCAGCTGCCCATCCTTGAGGAAGAGCTTAAGTCCCGGGTTACACGGTCTGATCCGTATGGAGGCCGGATCTGGGAAGCAATGGCTTACAGTCTGATGGCCGGCGGCAAACGCATCCGACCCCTGATGCTGCAGCTTTCCGCCTGTGCGGCGGCCGGCTGCATCCGCGAGGATGTGCTTCGCGAGACGCTTCCCTTTGCCTGCGCGATCGAGATGATCCATACATATTCACTGATCCATGATGATTTGCCTGCGATGGATAATGACGATTACCGCCGCGGACGTCTGACCAATCATAAAGTATTTGGCGACGCTGTCGCGATCCTGGCCGGGGATGGACTGCTGAATCTCGCCTACGAGACGCTCTTTGAGGCCCTGAGGCAGAATCCTGCTCCGGGGCGTGTCCGGGCGGCATCCGTCATCGCGGCCGCGGCAGGCCCGGACGGTATGGTGGCCGGTCAGACGGCCGATATCCTGGCCACACTTCCCGAGGATACGGTCAGTGATCATTTATCAAATGATCCTGGGGCGGAAGCGGCCCGTCTGGAATATATCGAACGCAATAAAACCGGCCAGATGCTCGCCGCCGCGTTAAGAGCAGGAGCTGAGACACAGGGAGCGTCCGAGGAGGACTGTGAAGCGCTGGAACATGCGGGATTCCTCTTTGGAAGAGCCTTTCAGATCGAGGATGATCTGCTGGATATCGAAGGCAGTCAGGCTGAGCTAGGCAAGTCCATAGGCAAGGACGCTTCGCAGAATAAGCTCACCTTTGTGAGTGTCTACGGTGTGGAGGAAGCTCGGCGTATGGTACGCGAACTCTCCGGAGAAGCCGTTCGGATTTTCCGCCGCTGGGATAATGAGCCCTCACGGCTCCTCGGCGCGTGGATCGAACAAATGATTTACAGAACGAAGTAAAGGTGATGGATAGATATGTACCCACTGCTTGACACCATCCAGGGACCGGAAGATGTCAGAAAGCTGACAGAGGCTCAAACAGAGCAGCTTGCCGCGGAGATCCGTGATTTTTTGGTATGCCATGTGGCACGGACAGGCGGACATCTGAGCGCCAACCTGGGTGTGGTGGAGCTGACGCTGGCGCTTCACCGCTGCTTTGAAACACCCGTGGACCGGATCGTTTTTGATGTGGGTCATCAGTCCTATGTACACAAGATTCTGACCGGCCGGAAGGATGAATTCGACCGGCTGAGGCAGAAAGGCGGCCTGAGCGGCTTTCCCAAGGCCCAGGAGAGCGCGCACGACAGCTTTGATACCGGACATGCTTCGACGTCGGTTTCGGCCGCTCTGGGGCTTGCCAAGGCGCGCGATCTGCAGGGACAGAAGCATTTTGTGGTCGCGGTACTTGGGGACGGAGCACTTACCGGAGGTATGGCCTATGAGGCTCTGAACCAGGCGGGCCGTGATAAAACGCCTTTGATCGTCGTCCTGAATGATAACCAGATGTCGATCGGCCCCAATGTCGGTGCACTTTCCCGCAGCCTCCGGGGCCTGCGCACCAAGAAATCCTACCTGAAATTCAAGCTCAATCTGCACCGTCTTCTGGACAAACGTGACGATTCTGAGGACAAGGGACCCGTTGTACGGCTGATTCAGCGGATCAAACGGCGCATCAAATACTTCCTGCTCACGGGCGTTTTCTTTGAGGAACTGGGTTTTACCTACCTGGGGCCCGTGGACGGCAATCATCTGTCTGAGGTCGAGAAGATCCTGGACCAGGCCAAGAATCTGAACAAGCCGGTACTTGTGCATATCCGTACCCTGAAGGGTAAGGGATATACGCCTGCGGAGGAGAATTCCGCCGCCTTTCATGGGATCGGTCCCTTTGATCCGGAGACGGGGGAGTGTGCCGTTCCCTCCAGAAGCTGGGCCGACGCGGTCGGATCGCAGCTGGAGCTGATGGCCAGGCAAGACCGCCGGCTCGTCGCAGTGACGGCCGCCATGCCTCAGGGGACGGGTCTTGAACAGTTCAGCAAAGATTTTCCCCGGCAGTTTTTCGATGTCGGCATCGCCGAAGAACACGCCGTGACTTTTTCCGCAGGCATGGCCAAGGGCGGGCTGCACCCGTGGGTCGTCATTTATTCGACCTTCCTGCAGCGTGCCTATGACCAGATTCTGCATGATGTTTGTCTGCCCGGCCTGCCGGTACACCTGATGCTGGACCACGCGGGTGTGGTCGGCGAGGACGGTGAGACGCATCAGGGCATCTTTGATATCGCCTATCTGGGCCATATCCCGGGAATGCAGCTGATGGCGCCTTCCTGCGAAGAAGAGCTGAGGCGGATGATGGCTTATGCCGCGGCCTGCGAAGGCCCTACCGCCATCCGCTATCCCAAAGGCAAAGTGGCAAATGACATGATCGAGCGTCCGCTTGTGATCCGCGGACAGGGCTGTGTGGTCCGCGCCTGCGAGCATCCGGATTATTTGATACTGGCGCTTGGACCCTGCGTACAGGATGCCCTGCAGGCGGCCGAAATACTCCGTCAGAAAGGCATTGAGACAGAGGTGGCGGACGCGCGCTTCGCGTCAGCTCTTGATCCGGCCTGGTACCATGAAATGGCTGCCCGCTGCGGCCGGATCCTGACGGTGGAAGACCATATCCATCAGGACGGATATGGCATGAAAGTCCGCGATCTTCTGTACAAACAGGCCGAGGTGCGCAATCTCTCGCTCCCCGATGCTTTCCTGAAGCAGGGCACCCGCGCCGAACTGCTTCGCGCGGCAGGCATCTGTCCGGAGGGTATCGCGAATCTCCTGGAGGAATGGCATGAGCAAGAATAAAGAACGACTGGACGTCCGTATGGTGGCCGAAGGACTCGCCGAGTCCCGGGAAAAGGCCAAGACCATCATCATGGCCGGCCAGGTCTATGTGGATGAAGTCCGGGAGGACAAGGCGGGGACGATGATTCCCGATACAGCCGTGATCACGGTAAAGGGCAGGACCCTTCCCTATGTCAGCCGCGGCGGACTGAAACTGGCCAAGGCAATCGAAACTTTTGGGTTGGACCTTTCCGGCCTTGTCTGCATCGACGCCGGCGCTTCCACCGGAGGATTCACCGACTGCATGCTGCAAAACGGCGCCGTCCGCGTCTATGCAGTGGATGTCGGGTACGGGCAGCTCGCCTGGAAGCTCCGTGAGGATCCGCGCGTCGTCGTGCTTGAAAAGACGAATGTCCGCTATCTGAATGAAGAAATCGTCCCGGAGTTATGCAATTTCGCATCCGCCGACCTCTCCTTTATCTCCCTTACCAAAGTACTGGAACCCATTGCCTCGCGGCTTAGTCAGGAGGGCCGAATGGTCTGCCTGGTCAAGCCCCAATTCGAAGCAGGCCGTGAGAAAGTAGGGAAGAAGGGCGTTGTACGCGATCCCGCGGTGCACCGCGAAGTCCTTACCCATGTGATCGAGTGGGCCTCTGAGCATGGTTTCGGCATCAGGGGACTGACTTATTCGCCCGTACGCGGGCCGGAAGGCAATATTGAATACCTGCTCCTGCTGGACCGTCATCCCGATGAGCAGCAGGAAGACTGGCGGCAGGCAATCGAAAAGGTGGTGACAGAATCCCATGAAACCCTCTAAATTTCTGATGATCGTGAACCCTTCCAAGGATCCATTGGGTCAGGAAACCCGTCTGATCACGGATTTTCTGCTGCAGCGGGGTGCTGAGATCTGGATCCTTCAGGATCCGGGACACAAATTCGATACGCAGATTCCTGTGGTGACCAAGGATAATCTGCCTCCCGTGGACATGGCGATCGTCCTGGGCGGCGACGGCACGATGCTTGGCAGCGCGCGCGACTTGTGGAATACAGGGATCCCGATCCTGGGTATCAATCTGGGGCATCTCGGCTTTCTGACCGCCTGTGAGAAAGAAGACTGCCTGATCGTTCTGGATCTGGTGCTCCAGGGGCATTACCGCCTGGAGGAGCGCTGTATGCTGCAAGGCCGCATCCTGCACCGCAAGGACGCTTCAGAGGTCGTTTTCCGGGGACTGAACGACGCTGCTATCACACGCGGATCTTTCTCACGCATGCTTTCCATCGCGGTGGAATTCAACGGACGCCTGATGGATCATATCTACGCCGACGGACTGGTGGTAGCGACGCCGACCGGATCCACAGGCTATAATCTCGCAGCCGGCGGCCCGATCCTTGTACCGAGCGCCAACGCACTGGTTTTCACACCGATCTGCCCGCGTTCCCTGAGCGTTCGGTCGATCGTTACCTCCAAGAGGGACAGCCTGCAGTTTCGGGTGCTCCCCGAAGAGGACCTGGCCTTTCCGGCACTGATGCTGACCATCGACGGCCAGGAAGGTTATCCCATTGCCCCGCTTGACGAAGTCAGCGTCGAAGTGGTGCCCGGCGCGGCCAGACTGGTGCGCACCGAAGATTCGACTTTTTTCGATACGATCCGCAAGAAGCTTTTTAACGAAGACTGACGGAACGGTGATGATGATTTTTTAGGAGGTATTATCATGAAAGCAGACCGGCAGGCCAAAATCTTATCTATTATCGAGGAAAATCATATCGAAAAGCAGGAGGAACTCGCCGCCAAGCTTACCGAAGCCGGCTACAAGGTGACTCAGGCAACGGTTTCACGCGATATCCGCGAGCTGCGCCTGACCAAAGTGACACAGGCCGACGGGAGGCAGTGCTATCAGGTGCTCTCACCGCTCGACCCGCAGTTTTTCCAGCGCTACATCAATGTGCTTAAAGAAGGCTATTCTTCGGCCGAGCCCGCCGGCAATATCCTGGTGATCCGCACGGTGGTCGGCATGGCTATGGCTGTCGCGACGGCGCTTGACAGCATGGAATTCTCCGAAGTGGTGGGTTGTATCGCAGGCGATGATACGATTTTCGCGGCGACCCGCAGCGCGGAGGAGTGCCGCACATTGCTGAAGCGTCTGCAGGACACAGTGGAGAACTGATCTATGCTGCTGCATTTAAGAGTGCAGAATTTTGCACTGATCGACGATGTTGAACTGGATCTCGAAGAGGGTCTGAATATCCTGACGGGCGAGACCGGCGCCGGTAAAAGCCTTATTATGGGGGCAGTGAATCTGGCGCTTGGAGCGCGCGTCAGCCGCGAGCTGCTGCGCGACGCCGAACAGCCTGCTCAGGTGGATCTCTTATTTGATGTTACCGGTCTGCCTGCTGAGGAAGCGCTTCGCCGGGAGGAGCTGCTTGACGGTGATAGCGGAGAAGTCCTGCTTTCCCGACGCATTGCGCCGAATGGCCGCGCCGTAAACCGGCTGAATGATCAGATCGTGACGGCATCCGTGCTGCAGCGTGCGGCCGCCATCCTGATCGATGTGCATGGCCAGCATGAACACCAGTCCCTGCTGGACGCTTCCCGCCATATCGATCTGCTGGATCGTTTTGACGACCGGACCAGGGCCTGCAAAGACAAATTGACAGGACTGCTGGCACAGCGCCGCGCCGCATCGGCCGAGCTTGAACGCTGGCAGAGCCAGGCCGAGGACAAGGACCGCCTGCTCTCGCTGATGGAGTTCGAGGCGCAGGAGATCGACGAGGCGGAGCTGCGCGAGGGTGAGGAAGAAGAATTGCTCGCTTTCACACGCATGGCCCGCTCATCCGTCCGTCTGCAGGAAACCTGTCAGCTCGCCTATGCCGCGCTCCGGGGACAGGAGGATTATGGCGGCGGAGCATTGGACATGCTTGGCGAAGCACTGCTGCAGCTGCAGCGGATCGAGGATCTGGATGCGGCCCATCTTTCCGATATGGTGAATGAACTATCCGACGCGGTCAGTCTGGCCGAGGACGCATCGGTTTCGATCAGGCGCTATTCCGAATCGCTCGAATACGACCCCGAGGCACTCGCAGAGGCCGAGAACCGTCTGGAACTGATTCGGCATCTTAAGAGCAAATTCGGAAACGGTTATGAAGCGATCATGAAATACCGGCGGGATCTGGAGGAGTCGATCCGCAAAATCACGCATATCAACGACACACTGGATCAGCTGGAAGCAGAGCTTGCCCGGATACGACGCGGGATGGAAGAGATCTGCGCCGAGCTTACCGCGATCCGTCAGACCGTGGCGGCTGATATTTCAGCCAGGATCACGCAGGTGCTTACGACTCTGCAATTCCAGGATCCCGAATTTGCCGTACAGGTAACGCCGCGCGCAGAGATCGGCCCCAAGGGCGCTGACAGTGTGCAGTTCATGATCCGCACCAACGTGGGAGATGTCCTCAGACCTCTGGACAAGATCGCTTCAGGCGGCGAAATCAGCCGCATCATGCTCGCGATCAAGACCGTCCTGGCGGATCGCGACGAGATCCCGACCCTGATCTTCGACGAAATCGATGCGGGGATCAGCGGCCGTACCGCCCAGCGTGTCGCGGAAAAACTCGCGATGATCGCGCGTTATCATCAAATCATTTGCATCACACATCTGCCGCAGATCGCGGCTATGGCAGACTGCCATTTGTACATCGAGAAAACGGTGCATAACGGAAGAGCCCGTACGGAGGTCACACGCCTTACGGAGGAGGCATCCGTTCAGGAGCTCGGCCGCATGTTGGGCGGAACCGAACTGACCGAATCGGCCATCCTGAATGCACAGGAGATCAAGCGGCTCGCCGCCGAATGGAAGAGAAAGGAGCTTAATCAGTGAATACGGAACGCTTTGAAGACAAAATCCGCTGGAGCAGAGTAGAGAGTTATGAAGAGCATTATTCTCCGTACTGTGATCAGGTCTATTACACATCCTCTCAGGACCCCGCGCTGCAGCTCGCCATGCGGGTTGAGAAGCCCGCTGTACCCGGCCCGATCCTCGTGATGACCCATGGCTGGCACCAGACCATCGTGCCCTTCGAACCATGGGAGGAACCCGGTGATTCTCCCTATCTGGTAATCCAGGTGGATATGCGCGGCCGTTCTTTTTCCATGGGGCAGGCAGACTGCAACGGGTATGAGCTGATGGATATTTATGATGCCGTTCAGGCGGCCCGTTCCCGCTACGCGGACTATATCAGCGATCCGGAACTGGTCTATTTTGAAGCCGGCAGCGGCGGCGGAGGCAACGCCTTCGCACTCGCGGGCAAGTTCCCGGACTTTTTCGCGGCAGTGAACGCGCTCTACGGCATCAGCGATTATGCGGAGTGGTATCGCTGCGATTACGTGGGCGAATTCCGGGATGAACTGGATGTGTGGGTCGGCAAAGATCCTGATCTGGATCCCATGGCTTACGCTGCACGTTCCGGTCTGACAACGGTTCGCAATCTTCTCAGCCCGATCTTTATCACACACGGGGCTCTTGATCCGCGCGTACCCGTTTACCATTCCCGGATGTTTGTCGAAGCTGCCAAGGCCGCCGGCAAAACCGATCTAATCACGTATTATGAGATGGAAGGCGTCGGCATGCCCAAGCATATCAGCGGGGCTACGCAGGATCAGCTGGATACCATGCGGACGCTTGCAGACCGAAATCTGATGCTGCACTCGTCACCGATCGAACTGCCCCGTAAAGGTTCTCTCATTGTTGCGGGCTACGTCGTCACCAAGCATTTCAAGGTCTTCCTGGACTCGCTGGACAAGGTCGCCAGACTGAATTATGATCTGGATGAGGATTCCTTCAGCCTGGAGTGCAGCGTCCCCTGCGAATACCGTATCGAGAAGTAAAAAGGCTGCGCAAGCGGTCCGAAGGGAGGTGAGGATGGATGACTTTAGAGGAAGAAGCCAGGCTTTCATATTACCGGAAAGTGACGGAACTTGACGCTCAGCGTCATATGGAACTGGTCAAACATGTCGAGACCCAGCGCCTCTGCATCCGCAAGGAGCTTTCGGTTTATTCGCTTGGAGTTTATCAGTTTCTGCAGAAGCATCACATCGCTCACACACCCGAGATCCTGGAGCTGGTGGAGGATGACGGTCGACTGATCGTGATCGAGGAGTATCTGAGTGGTATCAATCTGCAGGATATTCTGAACCATGAAGGCTGCCTGCCCTACGAGCGGGCTCTTGATATTACGATACGCCTGTGCCGGATCCTTCGGGATTTCCACGCCTGCCAGCCGCCTATCATCAACCGCGATATCAAGCCTTCCAATCTGGTAATATCCTCTTCCGGCGAGGTGCAGCTCGTGGATCTTAATGCCGCGAAATGGCTTAATACGGAGGAAAAACGCGATACCGAACTGATCGGTACACAAGGTTATGCCGCTCCTGAGCAGTATGGGTTCGCTCCGTCCGATATCCGCACGGACATCTATGCGGTGGGCGTGCTGCTGAACAGGCTGCTTACCGGCAAGCTTCCCAGGGAAGAAGTCCCGGACGGGCCCGTGGGAGCCGTGATCCTGCGCTGCACCCAGATCGATCCTGCTATGCGCTACTCAAACACGGACGAACTGATGACCGCGCTGGAAGTACTGATGCAAGAATACCGGATCCATCACGGCGGGCAGGGATCGGACGAACAGCCGCAGAATATGACGGAATGGATGAACAGGCCCAAGCGGACCGGTGAGAAAACTTCCTTCGGCAGAAGCACGTTTGAGTCATCCAGGGATCCGGATGGACCTCCGGCTTACTGCATGAGTTACCTGCCGCCCGGAATTCGCTCCGATAAATGGATCATCCGGATCATCTCCGCCGCCGTCTACATCTTCCTTATCGTGGTCTGCCTGGATATGCAGATCCAGAAGGAAGGTCAGGGCTACCTGACCGGCTGGCCGCTCTGGGTCTATCGTATCGCGGCTCTGCTGATCATTCTGCTGGAAACCGCTTTCTGGGGCAATTACAGAGGCATCCAGCACCGCATCGGTTTGTACCGCTTATCACCTGCCGCACGCTGGATCATCCGCATTCTGATCGGCATCGGCATCCTGTTCGGAATGCTTTTACTGATTATGATCTTCTCATAGGGGGTTAGGCCATGAAGACCACGGACCAATTGAATCAGGCGCTTAGTCAGGGCAATCTGTCGGAATATTACGAACAGTTTGAGGACAAACTGGCCGACCCCGACAAGCCTTTTGCCGCTTATATGCGCAGGATTATCCGCTCCAAAGGCCTCCTGCAGCAAACCGTTTTTCTGAGGGCCGATATCCCCGAACGCTACGGCTACAAGCTGATCAGCGAGGAAAAGCATACGCGTCAGCGCGATGTGATCCTGCGTCTATGCCTGGCGGCGCATTGCTCGCTGACTGAGGTCAACCGTGCGCTGCAGCTATACTCTATGTCGCCGCTGTATCCGCGGATCCGCCGCGACGCCGCCTTTATCATTGCGTTTAACACAGGCCTTTACGAGATCGAGGCGGTGGAGGAGTTGCTCCGTGCGCATCAACTGGAGCCGCTCTACGCCTGCACTCCCGCGGACGATCTGTAATTCCCACCCCTGCGGTGGCAATAGCCCTCCCTTGGTTATGATATAATCTTTGCAAAAGAATCAACCAATGGAGGGATTTTTAATGAGTAAAAAGAATAACGATATGAAAGTATGTCCCAATTGCGGGAGCGCGATCAGCAGCAAGGCCAAAACCTGCCCCAACTGCGGCACTAAATTCAGCGTCAAAAAGCCGTTTTTCCTGCGCCCGTGGTTTCTGATCCTGACAGCAGTGATCCTGGTGATCATCATCGTCGTACCAAAGGGCGGCAGCAGTGATGGCGGGGAGAGCAGCCGTGCTGAATCAAAATCTGCTCAGGAGAGCGGCAAGCAGAATACGAGCCGCGCCGAATCCTCAAAAAAAGAGGAATCATCCATCCCTGAAATCAAAGACGCCTATGTTGTCGGAGATGAACTGCTCGAGGGCGGCTTCCGCATCGTCTATGTCGCGAGCGGCCTCTACCAGACGGATAACGAATTCATGCAGCCCGCCGAAGGCAATCAGCACATTTTCCTGAAGTTTGCTTTTATCAATGAATCTAAAAATGACAAGAGCATCAGTTCCTTCAGCTTTGAGTGCTATGCAGACGGATATGTACAGGAAGCGCACTATTTCGGCGACGAAGAGCTCTCCGCCTCGCTCTCGTCCGGCCGTCAGACCATGGGCATGCTGTTTTTTGAGGTCCCCAAGGATGCCAAGGAGATCGAAGTGGAGTATGAAAGCAATTTCTTCAGCGATAAAAAGATCCGCTTCCTCTATGAAGGCGAAAAGGATTCCGGTTTCCAGCTGACACCGAACACCACCCGCACCGAAGGGGCTCTGAATCCGGGCGATACAGTCAGCACGTCCAACCTCAAGATCACATATCTTTCTTGCAGCGAGTACAAGAGTGACAACATGTTTATCCAGCCGCCCGAAGGTTATCATTTCTATCAGATAGAGCTTGAATTCGAGAATATCGGTTCTTCTGATCAGGTTGTCAGCGCCCTTGACTTTAACTGCTATGCGGACGGAACTGCCTGCGAACAAAGCTATCTCGCTGATAACGACCTTTCCGGCACCTTATCTGCCGGCCGCAAACTCAAAGGCACCGTTACCTTTGCCATTCCGGACGGGGCCACCGTCGCCGAAGCCGAATTCGAAGAAAATATCTGGACCGGCAATCATATTGTTTTTACCATGCGCTAGTTGCATTGTCCATGAAATGATGGTATACTATAGCCATCCATTCATGAGGAGGAATCAATATGAAAGCTATTGAAAAGGTATATCAGTTCCTGGAAGACGCCGGCACTTACTACCTGGCCACCGTAGAAGGCGACCAGCCCCGCGTCCGTCCCTTTGGCACCATCCTGCTTTTTGAGGATAAACTTTACATCCAGACGGGTAAAATCAAACCCGTCTCGCATCAGCTCGCCGCTAATCCAAAAGCCGAGATCTGCGCCTTCAAAGATGGCTGCTGGCTCCGTCTCACCTGCGAATTGATCAACGACGACCGCCGCGCCCCCAAAGCCGCAATGCTCGACAAAATGCCCAGCCTCAAAGCCATGTACAGCGCCGACGATAACAACACGCAGGTCCTCTACGTTCAAAACGCCACAGCTACTTTCAGCAGCTTTACCACTGCGCCTGAGGTCGTAGAGTTCTGATCGCCGTGAAGCACTTTCCGTGCTTCATGCTTCATTCAAAAAAGACATAGGGTAGATGAGGACCTATGTCTTTTTTGTTGTGGAGCAGAGCTGAGCAACATGTTCGACCCAGGCGCGGAAACGTCGCTTGACCATTTCCATATCAAGCGGATCTTCACGGGTGATAAAGATTCTTTCTCCTTCGCTGATGCCCATTTCCTCCATTCTGGCGGCTTTCCATTCATTTGAACGGTTATATCCTTCCTCCGTCTTTCCCTGATGCTCCCACCAACACTCAAGCGCAAGCTCCATCGAAAAATCCGGCCTTATAATCGATCCGTCGAGCAGTCTAAGCGGCTTTTCGTAGCAAAACTGAATCCCTTCCGACATCAGAAAATCTGAAATCATTGCTTCGGATTTAGAGCGTACGAAATCCCCGTGCATCGTATAGATGTTATACCCGGGAGAGCGCTTGCGTGACGCAATCCATTTTGCTAAACTACGCCGGCGGTCTTGCCTTAGCTGCCTATGGATCTCCTGCCTGAGCATAAAATCGTTTGTCTTTAGCTTCTCCATCATCGGTGCAATCATTGACTCCAGGTGCTTAGCCTCATTCAAATCTGCCTTCATCTTCATTAACTCTTCACCACGCAGCGTCTGCCGGAGCAATTGGCCATGATCATAATACTGAAATTCTGCCTGAAGCCCAAAACGCCCTACATGCTCTCTGCGCAGCACACCCGATGTAATCATTCCCAGCCTATTCACTAAAGCCATCAATTCATCCATACAAGCACCTCCACAGAAAGATCATATCACCTTTTTCTCTGGTTGGCAAATTCCTGTTAGTACATAAATATAGGGTTTATGTACTAACAGGAATAATAATCTCCAAATTACTTGAAAGTCTATGCCACCGCCATAGAGAATCACGGAAAGTCTATGCCACCGTCATAGAGAATCGCGGAAAGTCTATGCCACCGCCATAGAGAATCGCCGAAAATCTATGCCACCGTCATAGAGAATCACCAAAAGTCTATGCCATCGTCATAGAGAATCACCAAAAGTCTATGCCACCGCTATGTGAATGCAGTATGCCTTCAAAGCAAGTCTATGAAAGAGCTGACTGCAAGCATGAACGCAAGCATCAAAAAACCTCTCGCGCCAAATCGACGCAAGAGGTTTTTGAATGTGAGTGGAGACGAAGGGATTCGAACCCTCGACCTCTCGGATGCGAACCGAACGCTCTCCCAGCTGAGCTACGCCCCCGCACATGCCTGAAAAACAGGGCATAAATCAACCCGAGATGCCGACGCCTGAAATTTGATCCCTAGCAATATGCTAGGTGGGTGTTCGCAGTAACTACGCTGCCATCCCCTGCCTGTAAACAGGAATTAGCTTGGGGCCCGACATTGTAGGCTAGGCATATAAAACTCCCAATCTCAAGGTGTAGGTTCAAATACACAAGCTATCGCACATCCCAGGATGCAAGCATATTATACCGCAAAAAGCCCCCGGATGCAACCCCTTTTTGAAAAAAAGCTGAGAATTCTTCCGGCCGGCCCAAAAGTTTTACTCCGTCCCCCGCATATCGCTTTTCCGATTATCCCGTACCACCCGGGAACCATCACATCCAAAACAACCCGAAACCTATTATTATGCTTCTGCAGAGAGTTGAAATCCCGCGGATAATATGCTATACTTTGACCATAGACTCCAATTAGACGGAGGTGTGTGATGCGTTGCTCAATTTGCGGGGCCAGGCTGCTGGCCGATGCATGTTACTGCCATAACTGTGGCAGAAAGCTTTCAGAGGCCGAGAAAGCAAGACTTCAGTCCGGCGGGCTCGGGCTGTTTGGCCGGCGCCGTGGTAAACCAGCGCACGGCGGTGTACATACAGGGCCTGTCTGGTTAAATGATGGCTGGCATCAGGGGCTTGCGAAACTTCGCCGCGAACGTGAGGATGAAGATCCTCATGTCAGAAAATAATTAAATCAAATGGGGAGGTCATGTTATGTTTAATGCAATTAGAGAAAGATCCCGCAGACACGAGCTGCCGCAGACGGCAGTGATTTATGTGGGCCGTCGTGAGAATGGCGAGCCGGCGGATTATGTGACGGTGCAGGAGGCGGTGGACGCAATACCGGCGGGGAATAAGACGCCGGTGCTGATGTATCTGCTGCCGGGCCGCTATCGTGAGGTGGTGCGTGTAAACGGTGATAAGCCGATGATCACGATGGTAGGCTGCGGAGCAAAACCCGAGGATGTTGTGATCACGTATGATAATTATGCAGGCATTAAGCTTGAGAACGGCGAAATCCTGGGGACCTTCCGCAGCGCGACTGTGAGCGTGTATGCGGATGAATTCCGTGCGCAGAACCTGACCTTCGAGAACACCTACCTGCGGACGCTGGGCGAGATCCACACGCAGTCCGTGGCTTTTTACGCTTCGGGCGAGCATATGGTGTTCGATAATTGCCGCTTCGTGAGCAAGCAGGATACGCTGTATACGCGCGACGGCAGCCAGCTTTACCGTAACTGCTACATCGAAGGCGACGTGGACTTTATCTTTGGCGGGGCGCGCGCGGTCTTTGATCACTGCACGATTTTCTCGCGAGTGCGGCCCGAGCGCGGTCCCGGCCAGACACAGGGCTTCGTGACGGCGCCCAGCACATTTCTGGCTCAGCGCTATGGCTACGTGCTGCGCGACTGTGTGCTTGAAAGTGACTGCGAGCCGCAGACCGTCTACCTGGGCCGTCCCTGGCATCCGGGGTACGATCCCACCGCCGTGGGCTGTGCCTACTTTGTGCACTGCGAGTTGGGCCCGCACATCATCGACGAAGGCTGGACCGACATGAGCGGCTTCCTGGCCCGCGACGCCCGCTTCGGCGAAAACCAGAACTCCGGCCCCGGCGCCGTGCAGCACCCCAGCCGCCCGCAGCTTACCGATGCAGAAGCCGCGGAACTGACGAACCTGAAAGTGCTGGGCTGGGAGGAGTAGGAGCTTCCAGTCGCGCCTCAATAAGCTTCTGGCATTTTCATCCGCACCTGACCGGGTAAAAGTCCGGAAAGGTGTGTTTTTGCTTTATTAATACAATAAGAGCTGATGATACTTTGTTTAAGGTGTTTGCGATACTCTCAATAAATTCAAGTTGAATTCTTCGCGAAAAGTTAAAAACTTTGATATTTTGCTTAAAACGAAATACTTATCTGTTGAGCAGATAAATGAATGCTGGAATCTACTGTATAATTTAATGATCTTTTTTTGACAATGGAGAACTTTTTTGTCATTATATGTTGTTTTTTGTAGCGATTGATGGTATAATTACAATTGTTTCAGAGTATAGCAGCGTTTTTGATTCATGTTTGCAATTGGACTATTAATCATAGGAGGATACATTGTGAATTATATAGAGATACCTCCACATGCGCCAGCTTTAATGGAATCCACACGTGCTATTGGGTATAGCTTGGAAGCTGCAGTAGCAGATATTATTGACAATAGTATTGCAGCAAACGCGTCCGAGATAGATGTGTGTTTTTCTCCTTATGAGCTTTCTCCTTATGTTTCAATTCTCGATAATGGACATGGAATAGATCCTGATAGGATTGATGAAGCTATGAGGTATGGAAGCCAAAGTTCACTTGATGTTTGCGGCGAAAATGATTTAGGAAGATTTGGACTTGGATTAAAAATCGCATCACTATCTCAATGTAGATGTTTAACTGTCATATCGAAAAGCCGTGGTATTCTATCAGCAAGCCGATGGGATTTAGATGAAGTTAATAGAATTGGAAAATGGGCATTGATTCAACTTGATAAAGAAGATATTGAACAGATTCCCCAGTATAAAACTGAATTAGATAAGTCAACCTAATATCATGGTATGGGGCGGAACCGAAGATCGACATACGTATTTGGAGGCCTGACCGATCTAAGGTTGGCAAAGGAATCGTTTTGAGTGAAGAAGAAGCGATGTATCTGAAGGACATTTTGAATGGAATTCTATAATATAAGGAGGCATTAATTATGGCAGAAGAATTACAAAAGAAGGACGATAGCTTTTCACTGGAAAACATTATTTCCACAGCGGTTAAAATTCCCGGTGTAAAGGTATCAAGAACGGCGTTTCTTGAAGAGACATTTAAGGATTATCCTGATAAGAAAAGGAGCATCCTTGATGAAGGACCTATTGCTGCAGGCATCTCCGAAGATGAATTGCAGAAGAAGGCAAAGCGACTCATTCTCGTCAGGACAAGTGAATCCTCTATAATGTCGTTTGCTGCGGGCATTCCCGGTGGACTTCTTATGGCCGCAACAGTACCTGCGGATGTTTTACAGTTCTTTGGAATGTCAATTAGATTGGCTCAAGAACTATCCTACTTATACGGCGCTAGAGACCTTTTTGACGAAAACCAGGTTGTTGATGAGCATGTCAGGAACCAGTTGATTATGTATATTGGAGTTATGTTTGGTGTCTCTGGAACTTCAGCAGGGGTTAGGGTGTTGTCTGTGCAAATTGCTAAAACAGCTCTTAAGAAGCTTCCACAGAAGGCACTGACTAAGACTGTTTGGTATCCAATAGTTAAGAAGATAGCTTCATCAATTGGTGTGAGAATGACCAAGACAATTGCTGCAAAAGGCATTGCTAAGGTTATTCCTATTGTTGGTGGCATTATTACTGGCGGATTGACATTCGCCTCTATGATGCCGATGGCTAATCGCCTCCAGGAAACACTGAATAAAGCATGTTTCCATTACTCAGAGGAAGAGTTTTATAAAGATTTGGAAACTATTGAAAACGCTTCATCTGATTTTGAGGAAGAAGCTAACGTGCAACCCAATAAAATAAAGGCCGCAGATGTTTTCAATGCTTACGCAAAAACTGCGCGCCAAAAAGCATCTTCTTTTATTAATAAGGTTGTCCCCAAAAAAGAGAAAGATACAGGTTCTAAGACTTCACTTGTTAAAGAGGAAATAACTAAAGAGGACGTATTCGCCGATTTGGAGCGCCTCAAAAAACTCTATGACACGGAAGTCATCACAAGAGACGAATTTGAGTCTAAGAAAGAGGAACTTCTGAAGCGAATCTGATCAAGGAGTTTTCCCAATGCTATTATTTTCTACCTCATTCGGCTTTACGTCCGATATGTCGCCGGATAATTTCCTCAGGCTGGTTATTGAATGGAATGAAAGCAGCCAGTACGAGGAGAACCGGATCCCGGGCATCCAGTGGAACGGAGAGAGGACCATTCAGTTCAGCCATAATATGGTTTCGCTCTCCTTCCTTGAGTATGCCGGCCGCAACATACAGGCTGTTCGCTATGTTAAGACAACGGAGGATGGCGTCGTCTGGAACTCGGACTTTGTAGCAGATTTTAACACTAAGAGAATCGGTATCCAGCTGGACCGTACATTCAGTGAGGACGGTCTGGTTATGAACGCTAAATTCTCAACACCATACTTTATATCCATGCTGATTGCAAAGGGGTATCTTTGTCCCGATCAGGGTATTCCCGTTTTGCGCGCGCCGATTTCCGTCTGTGATGATGATTTGCCCATGATTCGCAGAGCTGTTAACGAGACGTCTTCTTATAGATTGCCCGTGGTGGTGGTAACCAGGGATAATGCGGACGCTGAGCCGCTGGATACTGCATGGCTGGCCTCACGCGTTAAAGGAGCGGCGCATGTGCTGGTCGAGCAGAGTGCAGAACAATGCAAAGAATTGCATACCCTGTACGGAAAGACAGAAGAGCCCTGTGGAGCCGTGAGGATCTATTTCCCTTCGGAGACTGTTCCGCGGCGAAAATACACCTACCGAAGTCAGGCCGGCGACCGGGAAATGCGGCTTGAGCACATTGTTCGGGATATCATCCATTACGGCATCGCACAGCGCCTGGATAGTCTATTGACTTGGGAGGGCGTCCGAAGCGCGGTCATCCGGGAAGAACTGAGCAAACAGATATCTATTCGGGAAGCTTCCGAGACTGCCCGCCGAAAAGCTGAGAACGAAGTTGACTCCGTCTACGAGACCATGGACGAAGAGCTGCGCACTCTGGAGCAGCGGGTTCAGGAACTGACCAATGTCAACAACGCCCTTTTACAGGAGATTCGGGGCCTGCGGACCAAGTATGCCGCGACGGAAAACACTCCTTTGATCGTCTCCGGAGATGAAGAAGATTATTATCCGGGCGAGGTACGTGACTTGCTGCTGGAGATTCTTGCTGATGCGATGAACCGACAGCAGCCAGGAAGCCGGCGTGCAGATATCCTGGCGGATATTTTGCAGAATAATGCTTCACTTGGCATGAGCGGGGAGAAGCGGGAACGTATCAAAAACCTGCTGCGCGGCTACCGTACCATGACATCCGTCATTCGTCAGGAGCTGTATGACCTCGGCTTCGGGATCTCCGAGGAAGGCAGACACTATAAACTGGTTTATTACGGCGATTCAAGGTATACGCTGACCATGGCCTGCACAGCAAGTGACAACCGCAGCGGGCAAAATGCTGCAGCTGAGATTGCGAGAAAAGTCTTGTAATCAGCGGACCTTGCGCACACTATTCTATTTCTATTCATTTTTACGGGAGGAAGCATGATGAGTCCGAATCAGGAGTTTTATGAGGGGCTTGATCCGAAGGATGCCGTGGGGACGACGCTCAGTTTTTTGCGGACGTTTTCACCTCTTTACGCGGGCACGGTCGGCCTTGACGGCAGACCGCAGGTCAGACTCGCGGACTTTGCGTTTGAGAAGGAAGGAGCTTTCTATTTTCTCACGCTGAAGAGCAGCCGCTTCTACGCAGAGCTTTCAAAAACACCATATCTTCAGCTGTGTAACTGCGATCCGGAGGCGGGGACGGTTTTCCGACTCTCCGGTAAAGCATGTTTTACGGAAGATGAAGCCATCATTGAACGCGGCATTAAGGAACGGCCTGACATGTTGGAGAGAGCAGGCGGAGAGCGAAAAATGCTGATCGCTTTATTCCTGCTGGAGGCGCAGACTACGCTAGAAGCTGAGAAAGCTTCCGTACCAGAGATGAATCTGCGGCTGCCGGACCCGAACGGCGTCCTGATCGGAATCACGATCAAAAAGAAGACTGAACTGAGGGACCGCCTGGTACGTGTTCTGGAGCGCCGCGAAAACGAACCTCCGGCGCTGGATCCGGAGCTTGCCAGAGTCTACGACGGGGCTATATTTGTTTTTGCCGAGGCGGCCAAGGCTATCTGGCCCAGAATGGATATACGACCGATCGAACGCGCCGCTGTCTTTGAAACCTGGGATGAGCGTGAGAAATATACGGCTCTGGCTGCCACACTGATCGGTAATGCCGTGATCGACTCCCCGGAGGATATTACGTATTGGCTGAACCCCGATACGCTGAAAGGACTGCTATGAATTCGTTAAGAGAACAGCTTTTCAGCCATGTGCGGAATGAATATGGCTGCGATATAGAGTTTCCCTGGCGCACATTGCCGGACGCGGCTGTTTTCCGCCATGCGGAGAATAAAAAATGGTACGGACTTGTGATGGAAGTCGGCCGCGATAAGCTCGGTCTGCCCGGCACCGATCCGGTCGATGTACTGAATATCAAAATCGAAGATTCGGTGCTTCGCGAGATGCAGCTGCGGCAGCCGGGATGTTTTCCAGGCTATCACATGAATCATTTTCACTGGATGACGGTTATGCTGGACGGGACGGTCCCTTTCGCGGATATTTGTATGCTGCTGGATCGCAGCTACGAAGCAACGCTGCCCAAACGCCTGCAGGCAAAGGAGCGGCTGCCCAGGGAGTGGGTGATCCCATCCAATCCGCATTATTATGATGTGATTACTGCATTCCGCGAGCGTCAGGAGATCGAATGGAAGCAGGGAAGAGGCATTCTGAAAGGCGACACAGTTTATCTGTATGTCGGTGCGCCTGTTTCTGCCATCCTGTATAAATGTCTGGTGACGGAGACAGGGATCCCCTACGACCGTCATCACGAAAAAATCACGATCAATGCTCTGATGCGGATCCGCTGCCTCAAGACATATCCGGCGGATCAATTTACTTTTGCCAGGCTTTACGAAGAATTCGATATCCATACGATCCGAGGGCCGCGGGGCATCCCGGACGATCTGAGCCTGGCGCTCTCAAGGGCCGGAGAAAAATACGTTATGGCATCATCCCGGGACGACTGTAAAGCCGATTCCTAAGGGAATAAGCCGGTGGTCTGCGTCCCAGGTGTAATATGCATCATTAAAAGTCTATGCCACGTGCATAGAGAAACGCCAATAGTCTATGCCACGGGCATAGAGAACCGCCAAAAGTCTATGCCAGTGGCATACAGAAATGCCGAAAGACTATGCCCGTGGCATAGAGAAATGCCAAAAGCCTATGCCACAGGCATAGAGAAACGCCAAAAGTCTATGCCACTGGCATAAAGAAATGCCGAAAGACTATGCCAGTGGCATAGAGAAACGCCAAAAGTCTATGCCACGGGCATAGAGAACCACCTCAAACCTACTTACAGAGCCAGCCATCATCGCAGAACCCACTGCCTTTGTCAGTGGGTTTTCTCTTTAATGTATACAGTTTGCTTTATTACACTTCCACACACTCAAAACATTCTCCTTCTCTTGCATTTTAGCATTGTGAATGCTATAATAACAATAACTAAATCCTCAAATGGACAGGAGAATCATGATGTATCAGGCAAATTCGGATCGATATCAGGGCGCAGTTTACAACCGATGCGGCAGAAGCGGGCTTAAACTGCCGGCGGTTTCGCTGGGTCTCTGGCATTCCTTCGGCAACATCGGACAGTTTGAACAGATGAAAGCGCTGGTGTTTACGGCGTTTGATCACGGGATCACGCATTTTGATCTGGCGAACAATTACGGACCGCCCGAGGGTGCGGCGGAGATGAATTTTGGCAGGATCCTGCGTGAAGAAATGCTTTCATACCGTGATGAAATGATCATCAGCACCAAGTCGGGCTATTACATGTGGCCCGGACCTTACGGAGAGTGGGGCAGCCGTAAGCAGCTGCTCGCGAGCCTGGATCAGAGCCTGAAGCGGATGGGGCTTGACTATGTGGATATTTTCTATCATCACAGGCCGGACCCGGATACGCCTCTTGAAGAAACCATGGGAGCGCTCGCGAGTGCGGTGACGAGCGGGAAAGCCCTGTATGTCGGACTTTCCAACTATTCCGGCGAACAGCTGGAGCGTGCGGAAGCGGTGCTTAGAGAGCTCAGGGTGCCTTTCGTCATCAACCAGAATCGTTATAATATTCTGGATCGCAGGATCGAGGAAAACGGCCTTAAGGAGACTTCTTACCGACTGGGGAAAGGGCTGATCACGTTTTCTCCGCTGGCGCAGGGGTTGCTTAGCGACCGCTATCTGGGCGGGATTCCGGCGGACAGCCGCGTAGCGGTGGATAACCGTTTCCTCAAGGAAAGCGCGCTTACCGGGGAGCGGTTAACACAGATACGGCGCTTGAACGAGGTCGCGCTGCGGCGTGGACAGACGCTCGCGCAGATGGCGCTGGCCTGGAACCTGCGGGATGGCAAAGTGACCAGTGTACTGATCGGTGCTTCCAAACCGGCTCAGATTCTGGACAATCTCGGTGCGGTGAATAATACGGCTTTTACTGAAGAAGAGCTGAAGCTGATTGATGAGATTGTGAGGTAAATCATGAACAGACGAGAGAGAGTTTTCGCAGCCATGCAGGGTCAGCCTGTGGACAGGCCGCCGGTGGGGTTCTGGCTGCATTTCCCGAAGGATAAGCATCACGGGGATGCCGCGGTGCGTACGCATCTGGAATTCATGCGTCAGACGGGAACGGATATCCTTAAGGTTATGAATGAAAACATCCTGTATGACGGGACGAGCAAGATCCTCAGCACTGCTGATATTCCCAAGTTCAGACCGTATGGACGGCATGACAGGCAGTTTGTGGACCAGATGGACATTATCAAGCGCATCGCTGAGCAGGCGAAAGGTGAGTATCCGATTATTGCCACGATTCACGGACTGCTGGCTTCGATCTTCCATGCGACGGGCTTTTCGGGGAATTTTACGAGTATGGGCTATGGGCTCGCGATTTTCTGCCGTGAGAAGCCGGCCGAGATGCGCGGGGTCCTGGACATGTTTACCGAAACGTTGATGGACCTGGTGGACTGTTCCCTGGAAGCCGGGGCGGACGGGATCTTTTACGCGGCGCTCGGCGGTGAGGCCAAGTGGTTCCTGCATGATGAGTATATGGAGACGGTTGCGCCTTTCGAGCAGCTTCTCTATGCGCATATCAAGGAGAAAACACCTTATAACATCCTCCATATCTGCAAGTCGGATATTGACTTTGAACGTTATACGCAGTTGGAGCCCGCCGTGGTCAACTGGAGCATTTATCAGAACCACCTGAGTCTGACAGAAGGGCAGAAGCTCTTCCCGAACAGCGTGATTCTGGGAGGTTTTCCTGACCGCACCGGTGTGCTTGTCACGGGCACGCCCGCGGAGATCCTCGATCACACCCGGCATGTGCTGGAGGAGATGAATTACCGTAATATCATTGTGGGTTCAGACTGTACACTTCCTACCGGGATCGATCCCGCGCGGATACGGCATGTCGTGGACTCTGTCTACATGTTAACTTCAAAGGTGGAATAATCATGGAAAAGGCAAAAGAGTACTGGAGCACGAATTATCCGTCTTTTCTGGAGGATCTGAAGAGCTGGGCGAGGATCCCGAGTGTCAGCATCGCCCAGAATGGGATGTATCCCTTTGGCAAGGCCTGTGCGGATGTGCTGGACTGTGCACTTGAGACCGGCCGCAGAATGGGATTTGAGACCGAGAACGACGATTATTACGGGGGGAGTATCCTGTTTCGCGGAACCGGCTCCGAAGAGATAGGCATCTTTGCGCATCTGGACGTTGTGCCGGAGGGCGAAGGATGGGCACATCCCCCTTACGATCCCTATGTAGTAGACGGCTGGATGTATGGCCGCGGCTGCGCGGACGACAAGGGCCCTGCGGTGACCGCACTTTATGTCATGAATTATCTGAAGCAGAGTGGATATGTGCCGAAGCATACGATCCGCCTCTTCCTTGGCTGCAACGAAGAATGCGGAATGGAGGATATCAAGTATTTCCTGCGGAAACATCCGGCGCCTGCCTGGTCGATCGTGGCGGATGGAGGGTTCTCGGTCTGCTATGCGGAGAAAGGCATTCTTGAGGCCGATTTTGTGACGGATATGCCGGTGGGGATGGATTCTTTTGTGGCCGGCAATGCCTCTAATGCGGTTGCCGCTGAAGCTGAAGCACGGCTTACAAGTCCATTGATTCCGGAGGAATTCGAGTGGGTGGAGGGCCTCACTATCACAAAGGATCAGGATGGACTGAAACTTCATGCCACAGGAAGGACGGCGCATGCCGCAGGTCCCGAAGGATCGGATAACGCGGCAGTCAAACTTGCCCGCTGCCTGCTGAGCGGACCCTGGCTCGGGCCTGAAGCGCAGAACAAACTCGCCTGGATCGCAGAGGACCTTGCGGATTATTACGGAGGAGGCGTTGGTATCGCGTGTGAAAGCGCGGAGATGGGGAAACTGACCATTGTCGCGGGCATGACAAGGACATGCGATGGCCGGCTGGTTCAAAACATCAATATCCGTTATCCCGCAGTTGTTACAGGGGACGAGCTGCTTGACAAACTGTGCCGTAAAGCGGCGGAGAGAGGTTGGAAACTCGAGAATAAGCGCGATGATCCGCCTTCCTATATGCCTCCCGATCATCCGTATGTTACACAGTTGGATAGCATCTCCCGGAAATATCTCGGCGACGTCGTGAAGCCCTATACGATGGGCGGGGGCACCTATGCGCGGCATCTGCCGAACGCCGCGGCCTATGGACCGGGTATGCCCGGACTGCAGCGGCCCACGCCTCCCGGACACGGCGGAGGCCATCAGCCGGATGAATGCGTCAGCCTGCAGCAGCTTGAAAAAGCATTTTACATTTATACGGAAGCGCTTCAGGCGCTGGATGAAATGGAGTGAAACCAATGAGAGATGAACATTCGGAAAACCGAGTAGACGTTGCCTTTGAGGCGGATATGTATTATAAAAGGATGCTTAAAAGTACCGCTTCCATCCGCAGACGGACGGACATGGTACCTTCCATTGCGGTGGTTCTGGGCAGCGGCCTGGGCCATTTCGGCGAGAATAAACATCTGAACATCGTGGCGGAAGTCCCGTATTCCGAGATCGAAGGCTTTCCCAGAACAACGGTGGCGGGACATCAGGGCAAGCTGATTTTTGCCGAGTATGGCGGAAAGAATCTCGTGATCATGCAGGGAAGAGTGCATTTCTATGAAGGTTATTCCATGCAGGACGTTGTTTATCCGCTACGTGTTCTGCATTTGCTGGGTGCCGGGACGGTGATCCTGACCAACGCGGTCGGAGCAATCAATCCGGATTTTAAACCGGGGGATCTGATGGTCGTCCGTGATCATATCTCCTTTATGGTACCTTCACCGCTGATCGGAGAGAATGTTTCCGAGCTGGGTGTTCGATTCAGTCCGATGGTGGACGCGTATGATCCCGAACTGCAGAAACTGGTGATGGAGATCGGGCAGGAACTAGGCCTGACCGTGCATAACGGCATATATATGCAGCTTACCGGACCACAGTACGAGACACCGGCCGAGATCCACGCCTGCCGCATTCTGGGAGCTGATACGGTCGGCATGAGTACCGCAGTCGAAACCATTGCCGCGAGACATATGGGGATGCGTGTCTGCACCATCAACTGCGTCACCAATATGGCTGCCGGCGTCGGAGACCATACTTTCTCACATACGGAGGTACTGGAGACGGCGGGCAGGGGTGAGAGCGGCTACACCGTTCTGATGGAGAAACTGATCGAGAGAATGCCGTGCTAATGGGCTTATAGCCCTGTTATATTCTGCAGCGGATCATAAAAACACAGAGAGACCGCAACAAAAAGAGGGGGATACATAATGATCGGATTGGGAACGCTGATCAATTGCGGAAGCATTGTTGGGGGCGGTATTGTCGGCCACTTTACCGGAAAACTCTTCAAAGAAGAGCAGCAGAACGCGCTTAATCAGGCCTGCGGCATCAGCGTCATGTTTATCGCGATCGCCGGAGCCATGCAGGGAATGCTCAGGATCGATCAGGGCGCGTTGCTGAGCGGCAAGTCAATGCTGGTTGTACTGTGCCTGGCAATAGGGACGATCATCGGAGAACTGGCCGGATTTGAACATGCGTTTGAGCGCTTTGGCGAATGGCTGAAGCAAAAGACGGGGAATAGCAGGGATAAAGAATTTGTGAATGCTTTTGTCACCTGTTCGCTGACGGTATGCATCGGTGCGATGGCGATCGTGGGAGCGATCCAGGACGGTATTTCGGGCAATTATTCGATTCTGGCGGTCAAATCCGTACTGGACTTCATCATCGTCGCAGTAATGACCTCTTCCATGGGAAAGGGAAGTGCGTTTTCCGCGATCCCGGTTCTGATTTTTGAAGGCGGCATTACGCTGCTTGCCCGACTGATCGCACCGATCCTCACAGACACGGCGGTCAGTTATCTGTCGCTGATCGGTTCGGTACTGATTTTCTGCGTCGGCATCAATCTGGTCTGGGGTAAGAAAGTCCGTGTCGCCAATATGCTGCCCGCTGTCATTCTTGCGATCGCTGCGGCGTTCCTGCCGTGGGATTTCTGATGGAGATCATTTGAATCATGTTTCTGGAAAGCTTCACGCTGCCTATCGGGCAGGAAGATCATCTGATCGAAGAGCGGATGCTGTACAACGGCGGACCGAATTTAGGCTATATCGATAATACTTATCCCTGCCGTCTGTTTGAGGAGAGGGAATTATCTGAAATCTGGTTCCGGCGCATTACGATCTTCTACGGGGGAAACGGCTCAGGAAAGAGCACACTGCTTAACCTGATCGCGGAAAAGCTAGGGCTGGAGCGCACGGCTCCCTTCAACAGCAGTGAACTGTTTGATGCATATGCCCAAGCATGCCGGTATACGTTAGCTTCAGATGATGAGGGTAAACCATGCCGGATTCCGCAGGGCAGCAGGATTATCACAAGCGATGATGTCTTTGACTATATGCTCTCGATCCGAACCAATAATCAGGAAATCGCCGAGGAGATCGAGCGGAGCAGGGAAGAATATGCCAGGCTGAAATACGGCCGGACTGTCAAATTCAACAGTATGGACGATTATGAGCAATTGCGCGATCAGATCCATGCCAGATCAAGGTCCGTTTCCAGACGCCGGTTCATTCGGGAAACGGCCGGAAAGGAAATGCATCTGATCAGTAATGGAGAGACCGCACTGCGGTATTTTGACGCGCGGCTGGAACCCGACACGCTATACTGCCTGGATGAGCCGGAGAACAGTATGTCACCGGCCATGCAGCTGGAGCTGAAGGCTATCCTTGAAAAACTCGCAGGCTGCTGCGGAAGCCAGATGACTATCGCGACACATTCTCCCTTCCTGCTGTCCATCAAAGACGCCAGAATCTATGACCTGGACTCATCCCCTGTAGAAGTCCGGAACTGGTGGGAGCTTGAGAATATCCAGCTGTATTACCGCTTTTTCAAGGATCATCAGGATCTTTTCGACTAAACTGAATATGCCTGTGATTAAGGCGGACGGGAGACGTGAGATATTGTCCCTCGCTCGCTTTTCTTTATAGGTTTCTCCGGATCTGCCGCAGAAAGCGCTCTGCAAGAACACGGCGAGGTGTTTGTTTGCGCCACGCCAGATACCAATTTGTTTCGAGTAAGGGCCGCAGCGGGCAGAAGGCCAGACCGTTATCCACGGAGACATCGATCAAATGTTCCGGGACCAAAAAGCAGCCCAACCCCTCCCTGACGGATCGGATCGCGAGAAGTGCGGAGTGAATAATTGCTATGGACTGCGGAGAAGGGGATGAGTTGCCAAGCCAGCCGATGACCAGATCCTGAACCCAGTTCTCCGAGATGATCAGGGAGAGCTTCCGCAGATCGTCCGGTGTGCAGAGAAGCTTGTGCGGCAGACGCTTCTGACGCGGATACAGGATCCCCCACCTGTCCGCCCGGGGCAGAGCAAGCCAGCCCATATCAGCTCCTTCAGGTATTTCCGGTACAATAATCAGATCCAGCAGGCCTCTGCAAAGCTTTTCACGCAGACGCAGCGGCGGCTCCTGTTGAATCAGGAGTTTGAGATGCGGATAGCGATGGCGGAAGCGGATCAATTCCCGTAATATCAATGGATTCGCACAGAGCTCCGGTATCCCGACCGAAAGCATCGATTCTTCTAAAGCGACAGAACAGCTGAATTCGTTTTCGATCTGGTCCACCAAACGGATCAGGTCTTCGGCCCGGTCCCTCAACAGAATGCCTTCATCGGTCAGCCTGACTTGGAAATGCTGTCGGATAAACAGTTTCCGGCCCAGTTCCGACTCAAGCGCCTGAATATGCTTGGTGACGGTGGGCTGGCTTAGATGCAGTTTGGCCGCGGCAAGCGTGATGCTCTCTTCCCCGGCTGCGTACAGAAAACTGCGAATGTTACGTAATTCCATTGTATCAACCTCCTTCGTTCATTTATGAAATATAATGGAGAATATTTCACGGCAGAGATTATATGCGCATCTGGCCGGGTCTGACAATACTGACAAATGAATTGATATTATACGCTTCGTGCAAAGAGATGATCAGCAACCTGAATAAAACAAATTACAATGTTTACAAGTTGCGGTCAATGGGACCGCAGACTGTGCTTGATTTTTGTCGGAGAATATGCTAAAATACGAATCAGAATGTATCATCAAGAATTCTGACACAAAAAAACAGGAAGGAGGAGGAGCCTATGTCGCTGATCCGCTTTATAGGCGAATGCATCAATGCCCTGAAAGATCAGTTTACACAACATCCCGGCACGTATATCGTCATAGGGGTAATCATGCTTTTACTGGCGGTCTGGACGACGATAAGGCTCTTCAGAAACCTTAAGGGGGCTCCATTGATCGCCCGGATTCTCTATATGGTGATAGTACTGGTCAGCATCACTTCTTTCCTGATGCTCGGTATCATGCTGACCGTTGCCGGCGAAGTGGTGGAGCTTCATACCGAGCAGCATGGCAGGAGCTTGTATCTGGAACTGGCTGCGATCTCGACTGTTTTGATCGCCATCGAGGTATACGCCTATTCTTACTGGGATAAACAGTATCGGGCTGCATATGAAGAACTGCAGCTTCGTAAGAAGGCATTGGAGACGGATCACCGTTTCTCTTTCCTTACCGAAGAGAACGCGGCAGTGGAAGAAGCAGACGGTAATCTTACGGAAGCGTCCAAGCAGCTGCTGTATGCCGCGGCGATCCTGATCCTCTCCATTCTCTTTTTCTTTACCCGCTGGGATACAGGCCTGGCCGGCTGGGGCTTCAAATTAGCCGGGAAAACTATCGGAAGCTGGATTTACGGCTTCTATGCCGGTAATGCCGTTGCAATCATCTTTAAAATCATAGCGATCGTTTTCCAGGTGATCGCTGCAAAATTATTCGGTAATCCGGCCGCCCATGTGGAAGATGCCATCAGTGACGGTGTTGATATTCTTCTGGATAAAGTAGAGGCCGTTCAGGATAAATATGCTCAAAAGAAAGAAAAATCTGTTCAAAAAGAAGCACCCCGGGTCGAGCCGCCTCAATCTGAAACCACTGTCAAGCCGCAACGTTTCGATAATTTGGTTTACAGTGAGGATCATGGTGACAAAAAAGAGGTGCCCTCAAAGCCTGTAACGGTGTCTGAACCTGCAGTAACCCCGGCGTCAAAGTCAATAGTTGCATCAGCATCTAAGCCTACAGTTGCGCCGTCTGTTAAGCCCGTGTCTATGCCTGCATCTAAGCCCGCGCCTGCTCCGGTGAAGCGTCCCGTTAAGAAGCTGATTTACCCCGGCGGCACCTATTATGGTGAGACCGAGAACGGCAAGATGGAAGGCTGGGGGACGTATACCTTTGAGACGGGTACCGTTTACGAAGGCAATTTTCACCAGAACCGCTACGAAGGCTATGGCAAACTGACCACAAAAGGCGTCTCGGAGTGGGGCCATTGGACAGCCAATAAGCGCAACGGCGTTTTTATGAAGGAAGAAGGACGGGAAGGCCGGAAGATTGCACATGCATCGAAATGGGTGGAGGGTGTCAGGCAGACGGGAAGCATTTTCTGCGACAACCTTGTGCGTCAGGATGATGGCAGACGTAAAGCCTGGATGATCGCCCACAGCGGATTCTTTGTCCAGCTGCCCGAGGTGAACCTCCTGTTTGACTGCTATACCGGTGAACTGCCTCCGTTTAACCCGGACAAAGAGATCTTTGTCATGATCAGTCATGCACATCCGGATCACTTTAATCCTGAGATTTTCAAGCTGGCCGCCGTTTGCGGCAGAGTGCATTTTATCGTCAGCAGCGATATCTATGTGACCAGAACCATGGTCAGACCTTTCGGCGATGAGGATCATATCCTTGCCTGCATTGAAAGCATGAATGCGGAGGATCATTTGGATTGGGTGCTGGAATCCGGCCTGAGGATCTCGATCGATACTTCGGAGTCGACGGATGCGGGGGTAGCTTTCCTGGTGGACGTCGATGGATTCAGGGTTTATCATGCCGGAGATCTGACTAACTGGTATGATCCGGGAAGGCATTCCGAGAATGACAGAGTGCGGTTG
Organism: Bacillota bacterium; assembly: GCA_017442535.1. GTDB lineage: Bacteria > Bacillota > Clostridia > Lachnospirales > Bianqueaceae > RUG12817. The sequence continues at coordinate 62,159 of JAFRZL010000015.1, forward strand.
GAACAGGATTTCCGCAGGGATTCCGCGACCCTGCTGCAGGGTAAGCGTGTTCATTTTGCGATGCTTCCAATGGATCCGCGCCTTGGCGATGTCAGCTTGGCATCGGTCCATGAATTGGTGAGCCGGTATGATATTCGTCGCTTTGCACCGATGCATCAATGGCTGGATTACGGCTTTACAGAAAGGTTTGTAAAGGCTTATCCGCAGGATGCGTCGCGGATGATCCGCATCTATGAGAATACGCACGAATTGACCGGGGTAGGGGGAGTCCCTTCAGAGACCGCTCCCGGGAACTGGTTTATGATCGATGGTAAATAAGGAGATATGATCATGCATCAGGAAGAATTGGAACGTTTTGATATGAATCGTCCGCCCATGCGGGCCAGATGGTATCTTAAGCCGCTGACCATGGCACTGGCGCTTCCCGATCTCTGGAAGCATCATGCAAAAATGATGCGCACCGGTGTGGAAGGGCTGAAGCCTCCCTATTTAATGCTCTGCAATCATAATGCCTATATGGACATTAAGGTCGCCGCAAAGACTGTTTTTCCCCACTCGGCAAACTATGTTGTCGCGATCGATGGCTTTATTGGCCGGGAAGGGCTGCTGCGCCGCGTCGGGTGCATCTGCAAGCGTAAATTCACCAATGATCTGGTCCTGGTCCGTCAGCTTAAAAAAGTCATCCAGAACGGCGATATCGCCGTGGTTTATCCGGAGGCCCGCTATTCCCTCTGCGGCACGACCGCCGTCTTGCCTTCCTCGCTGGGCAAGCTCTGCAAGATGCTTAAAGTGCCCGTCGTAACGCTGATCTGCCACGGGCATCATATTAATTCTCCTTTCTGGAATCTGCACGACCGTAAGGTCAGGCCGATCGAGGCGGAATTATCCATGCTCTTTACGACGGAGGACCTCGAGAATTCCTCTCCTGATGAACTGAATCAGCGGATCGTGGAGCGTTTTCAATATGATGACTACACCTGGCAGAAAGAAAAAAACATCCATGTGACCTACAATGGACGCGCCGAGGGTCTGCACAAAGTCCTTTATCAGTGTCCCGCCTGCGGAAAAGAATACCATATGACTTCCAAAGGGACTTCTCTGATCTGCGAAGCCTGCGGCAAAACATGGACACTTTCCGAGCTCGGCGAACTGCATGCGGATCAGGGCGAGACCGAATTCACTCACATCCCGGACTGGTATGAGTGGGAGAGGGCGAATGTCCGCCGTGAAGTGGAGGCAGGCACCTATTCGACCGGTGAAATGCCCGTGACAGTCGACTCCCTGCCCAATGCCAAAAAGTTTATCCGCCTGGGCGAAGGCCATATGATCCACGATATGAACGGCTTCCGTGTGAGTGGCACAGATGTGGACGGCGATCCCTTTGAGATGGTCAAGCCCGTCAGCTCGCTGTATTCCTGTCATATCGAATATGAGTATCTCGGCAAGTTCGGGGACTGTGTGGATCTGAATACACTCGAGGACACCTGGTATATCTATCCGCATGATTGCGAATTCGCGGTGACCAAGATGGCGCTCGCGACTGAAGAACTGTATTCTGCCTACCGCAGACAGATTGGTAATCCCTGCAAGCCGGGACTGGCCTAATGATTTATCTTCCCAACAGACATGAAAAAGCCCTGCATGAGTCCTTAAACTCCGCAGGGCTTTGTTATACATAAAGCGTGAAAAGGGGACGGATCTTACTGGTGGCGGCTCGCAAATACAGGCTCACAGGTCAGGTCGATGCCCAGACGCCGCAGCAGCTGTTCCTCCGTATGGTCTAGCAGGCAGGTGGAATGTGCCTGGCAGCCTGAAAGCTTCTCCAGTTGGTCCAGGGCCTGCTTGGCCAGTTTGTCATTGGCCGCGCAGACGCAGAGGGCGTTGAGTGTTTCCTCGGCATTGAGCTCACCACTCAATTCATGCATGATCTCCGTCTTCAAACGGCTGATGGGTTCCAGAACATAGGGAGCCAGCATATGAACCTGGTCATCGATTCCGGCAAGCGCCTTCAGCGCGTTCAGCAGACAGGCGGAAACCGCACTCATGACCTGCTCGGGCGAATGACGGCCGGTGATGATCTGTCCGTCAGGCAATTCAAGCGCCACTACCTGGCAGAAAGCAGGGCCGTTGCCCTGTTCAGCAAGTCTGGCGGAACGGTCCAGTGCAGGCTGCACCACCGAACGGTCGGAGGGCTTCAGATTGACTTCGTTCATCAGCAGAGTGGCCCGCTCGAGCGTCTCGGCATCGGCAAAGCCCTTGCGGTAATCACAGGCGGTTTTGTAATAACGGCGGATGATTTCCTGCAGAGAAGCAGCGCGCACGACATCGTCATCCACGATACCGAAAGCGATCCGGTTCACACCCATATCGGTGGGGGATTTGTAGAAGGATTCCTTACCGGTAATGCGTTCAATGATGCGGCGCAGGACGGGGAAGGTCTCCAGATCACGATTATAGTTGACGGCGATCGTACCGTAAGCATCATAGTGGAACGAATCCAGACGGTTTACATCCTTAAGATCCGCAGTAGCCGCTTCATAAGCCACATTCAGCGGATGCTGCAGGGGCAGGTTCCAGACCGGGAATGTTTCGAATTTGGAATAACCGGCCTTGACCCCATGCTTGTATTCATGATAAAGCTGGCTGAGGCAGGTGGCAAGCTTACCGCTGCCGGGACCGGGCGCCGTGACGACAACGATCGGGCGGGTCGTCTCGATAAATGCGTTAGAGCCATAACCTTTGTCACTGACGATCAGGTCGACATCCGTAGGATAACCCGGAGTAGAGCGGTGCGCATAGGAGCGGATCCCATGCCGCTCCAGCTGAACCATGAACTGCTTGGCAGCAGCCTGCTCCTCATAACGAGTCACAACGACACTATTGATGAGCAGCCCATAACTGGTCAGCATATCGATCATACGGAAAACCTCTTCGCCATAGGTGATACCGAAATCACCATGCTGCTTATTCCGCTCCAGATCACGGGCGTAGACACAGATGATCAGCTCCGCCTGATCTTTAAGCTTCTGCAGCAGACGAAGCTTACAGTTCTCATCATAACCCGGCAGAACACGCTTGGCATGCAGGTCATTCATCAGCTTGCCGCCGAACTCCAGATAAAGCTTATTAAAACTGTGCACACGTTCCAGAATAAACCGGGATTGCTCTGCCAAGTATTTCTCGGGATCAAAACCTATCTTACTCATGAGCGAGACCTCTTTCTTAAGGATAAGAGCACCAACTCAATTAATTTATCATATTCATGGCCCGATGTCAACTCTTGGGAGGATTTTTTGAAAGAAAAAAGCAGCTGTTATGCAGCTGCTTTTGAGCGGAGAAGAAGGGATTTGAACCCTTGCATCGCTATTAACGATCTACTCCCTTTCCAGGGGAGCCCCTTCGGCCGCTTGGGTACTTCTCCATGTTGCCTACCAAAACAATCATATTGCGTAAAACGGAAAGGGTGGGATTTGAACCCACGAAACCTTACGGTTTACTGGATTTCGAGGCCAGCTCCTTCGACCACTCGGACACCTCTCCAAGCGTGTCAGTCACTGACACGACCAATATTATATCCTAATCGGGACATCTTGTCAAGCATAATTTTTGATTTTCTGAAAAAACGCTGAGAGACATGGCCCTGGTCAAAGAAGCAGGGTGCGTCCCGGTAAGAAACGCACCCGCATAGCAGTCTGTTACAGATCCTCCTGTGTCGTGATTTTGCGGTTGATGTAGGAACCGCGGCACAGATGCACAGGACAATTCCCGTAGCGCTCGAGCACCTGAGCATCGTCCGTGCAGGCATTATCACCGGCCAGGACCGCTGCCCGGTGAGCCGCGAGGATCAGATCCATCCGGAAGACCTGCGGTGTCTGCATGCTCCAGAGAGTATCCCGGGGCGGAGTCATGATCACAAAACCATTCGCGTCGGTCTGCTTGATGGTATCCTTGACCGGCACAGCCAGGCAGCTCGCTCCATGTTCCTGCGCGTCAAGCAGAACATGAAGCAGATCCTCCTGAGTCAGATAGGGCCTGGCCGCGTCATGAATAGCCACATAATCCGGAGATTCGGACGGATCATCGTTCAGCAGTGCATGAAGCGCCTCGAGTCCGTGTAAGACGGATTGCTGCCGAGTGGTGCCCGCCCCGGCCAGGCAGCGCAGCTTGGTAATGCCTTCTGCATGCACGATGGCTTCGGAGCGCTCGCGGTCTTCGGCGGCGCAGATCAGGACGATTCCCCTGATCAAGGGGCATTCCTGCATGACGGACAGGCTGTGGGCCAGGATCGTGCGGCCATCGCTTAAGGGAAGAAACTGCTTTTTCTCGGATTGATGCATCCTGGAGCCGCTCCCGCCGGCGGCGACGACCGCCCAGAAATTCGCTTGATTCATAGTGCGACCTCTTTTCATCAGGGAAGAGGCAGGATATCCTCGAATTCCACATCCCAGTCAGTCGGGAATCCGGGGACTTTCTCGGAACATCCGTCCCAGCCGGCACACATCAGGCCGACCGCCAGCAGCAGCCCGCCGTTTCCCGGCAGATACAGGGGAATATCACGCCTGTCCGCCTGCCGGTTGTGGCCGTTATTCAGATATACATTCTTGGGCGAATCATAGAGCAGGCAGTCAACCGCGGTCTCGGGCAGCCCCAGACGCGCCGCGCACATCGCGAGCATCGGATAATCCCAGCCCCAGGTTTCCTGCATCTGCCATCCGCCGTTCAGCACTTTGCGAAGCGTGCGTTCCATCAGAGGCGGATTGATACGTTTTCCGGGAAGCATTCCGAGTGCGGCGACCATGGATGGATGGTCTCTGTTGAAAGCCGGGGTATAAGTGTCGGGGCAGCGCTCGTGCGCCAGATACAGATTGTCTTTGACGGGAGCGGGTGCCATGTAGGCAGCGATACGCAGCCAGTTTTCCCGCTCCGGCTCACCCAGCCGCTTCAGCCAGGCATTGGCCGTGTTCAGTCCGAAGGCCCAGTATTCCAGTTCATACGGAGGATTCATGACGATGCGGGCATTATGGTTTTCTTGCGAAGGAATCATGCCGGGACCCAGCATATAGCACTGACGCTCTTCATCCCAGCGGGCGTAATCCGCCATAAAGGTTGCCGTCTGAATGACGATTTCCCGATAGGTATTCAATACTTCGCGGGTCGGGTTCGCGCGGTAGATCAGCTCGGCATAATAGATCGGATGGGGCTGCTGCCAGATCAGCAGCGGGCCGATAGGTGAGGGACTGTCCACACCGGAAGGATCGGTCATCTTGGGCCAGCGGGCGCCTTTATAGCCCTGGCCCGAGGCCAGCTCCAGCGCTTTAGGCAGGATGGCTTGATAATACCAGAGGCTTCGCTCCAGCAGTTCCGGCCTCTTCCACGAGGCAAAATGCGCCGCATGCCAGTAATGCATTTCCAGATGGAATTTGCCATACCAGCTGTTCATCGTCAGACCTGTCTCCTGCGGAGGCAGGCTGCCTGCGCAGTTGATGGCCGTCAGATACTGGGAAAGCAGAATGCGACGCTGCAGTTCACGCCCGCGGTCACCGCCGGCTCCGATGTGGACAAAACCGCCTTTACTCCAGAACTGTTCCCAGTGTTCCACCGTATCGCGGAGCGAATCCGCCAGAGAGGGCAGATCCTCGGGGGCGGGCCGTGAGGTCAGCAGAACGGAAAGTTCCATCACCTCGGACCCGGAAGCGATCTCCACGCGATGCATACCGGTCTTGGTGACTGTAACACCGGGCCCGGCAAGCAGTGTGACAAAGTATTTGTCGTCATCCAGTATACGCAGGATCTCGGTACGCTGTGCATCCTGGCGTGTAATCATGGTCTGATGTGCTTCGGGATGCTCCCAATCGGCGCCGGTCCTGGTGGGGGAAGCTCCGGGGAAATCGAGCGAGAGCTTAAGCCCCTCTCCGAAAAGAGGAGTGCGGATCATAAAGGAAAACATATCCAGCGAGGGATGAGCCCAAGAACGGACTTCCACATCACGGTTCCTCCAGCGGAAACGGCTGGACAGGATCCCTTCCCATAGAGAAAGCTTTTGGTAAGGGGCTTCGATCTCCATCCGGTCGGGCGTATGATCAGGAAACATAAAGCTCAGACGGCCCATGTGGAATTTATGCGGATTCTTGCGGAGCCAGTCAAATTCGGCCGGCTGATAGCCGGGCTTGGTCGTGTAGGGCACGTCCCGGACACCGTTTGAATACAGGGTTCTGGCCAGCTTGTGGTAATCAAAGCGCGGCTCGCCGGGGCGGTACGGAGACGTATGCCATCCCCACTGAGCCTGCGTGAGCAGAGGGATGCCATCTTCATAAAATGCGCTGAAAGTCTGCAGACCGGTAATATCGGCGGTAAAAGCAACTTCGCCGTTGCCTATGGAGAACGGGGAATACGGATCCCATGTAGTATTGACGGGAGAAAACTGAGAAACGATTTCATGCCGGTTGATCATGGCTGCTTTCCACACTCCTTTTTTTCTATATTTGCTGCTATTATACCATAATCATCCGGATTTGAAAAGCATTTAAGAAGCGTTTACGGCAAACTCGCATGACCTTGACAAGTGTGTCCACCTGCGGTATGATAAAGATACGGACAGGCATTATCAGGGCATTTTACGGGAGAAGTGATTTGATGGACAGAATACTGATCGTGGAAGACGAAGCAGAGATCGTGCAGGGCCTTAAAACGATCCTGCAGCAGGAAGGGTTTACGGCGGACAGCGCCGCCGGGCAGAGCGAGGCACTGGCCTTGTTGGAAGAAAGACCTTACGGGCTGGTGCTCACGGATATTTCCCTGAGCGACGGTAATGGCTATGCCGTCTGCGCCGCGGCCAAACAGCGTTATCAGACAGCGGTCATTTTTCTGACGGCTTCGGGCGACGAATTCAGCACCGTCGCCGGTTTTGAGATGGGTGCGGACGATTATATCGCGAAACCTTTCCGTCCGAGGGAACTGATCAGCCGCATCAAAAATGTCCTGCGCCATACCCGACAGCCTGTGATGCTGAAATATCGCGAACTGAGCGCCGACACCCTTCGCGGCAAAATCACCCGTTCCGGCGAGGAAATCATTCTCTCCGCCCTTGAATACCGTCTGTTGCTGATCCTGATGCGTCATCAGGGAGAGGTAATGACCCGCGATGGCCTCCTGACCGAACTGTGGGATGCCGCCGGTGAATACGTGAACGATAATACCCTGACCGTCTATATCAAGCGGCTCAGGGAAAAAATCGAGGAAGACCCTTCCGATCCGCAGTACATCCGTACGATCCGCGGCATCGGTTATCAATTCGGTGAATAGTCATGTCCTGGCTGCGTAACTCCGAAATCCGCCGGGATATATGGATTTTTGGTGCCGGAATGCTGATCGCGGGAGTGGCGGGCGGATTTGTTATTTCTCCCGCAGCCGGTTTATGTATGGCTCTCTGTGTTCTGATCAGTGCGATCTATCATTTGTGGACTGCCTCGCAACGTTACCGCAGGATATCCGAACTGACGGATCATCTGGACCGGGTACTGCACCAGCACAAAAATCTTCCTCTGGAGGAGTATCAGGAGGGCGAGCTTGCGGTACTCGCGACGGAACTGCAAAAGCTTCTTGTCCGGCTGGAAGAGCAGGCAAGCCTGCTGCAGCGGGATAAGACTTTCCTGGGAGATCTGATCGCAGATATCTCGCATCAGCTTCGGACACCCATGACTTCTCTCAGGCTTTACACGACCCTGCTGCAGGATCCGCGTACTTCCGAGGACAAGCGCAAAAAGATCCCTTATGATATTTCGCGGCTCCTCGACCGGATGGAATGGCTGATCGAGACACTTCTAAAGCTTAGCAAACTGGATTCAGGGACGGTGCATTTCCGTCAGGATACGGTCAGTGTGGAGCAGCTGATCCGTCAGGCCGCTCAGCTGGTCGAGATTCCGATGGAACTTCGCGGGCAGGAGCTTTCCATCCGGCTTGAGGGAGACGAGACCTATACGGGTGATCTATCCTGGTCGGTGGAAGCGGTCAGCAATATTCTCAAAAACTGTATGGAGCATATGGAGACGGGCGGTTCAATCGAGATCGCGGCTTCGGAAACACCGATTTATACGGAAATAACGATCCGTGACCATGGACTGGGAATTGATCAGAATGACGCGGAACATCTTTTCGAGCGTTTCTACCGAGGGCACAACGCGACGTCCTCCAGTATCGGCATCGGACTTGCCCTTGCCCGAATGATTATCAAAGAGCAGAACGGCACGATCCGTGTGGAGAATGTGAAGGACGGAGGCGCGCTGTTTACCATACGTTTTTACCGCGAAGTCGTTTAAGTGACAATAATGTCACCTGAGAGTCACGCAAGTCCTCTGCCATTATGGTATGATAGGATCAGCCGGACAGGAAAATGCCGGCAGATCACAGGAGGGCTTAACGATGGAAATATTACGAGTCGAACATTTAACCAAAACCTATGGCGAGGGAGAGAATATCGTCTATGCGCTGAATGATGTCAGTTTCAGCGTGGAGCAGGGCGAATTTGTAGCTGTCGTCGGACCCTCCGGATCCGGTAAATCGACTTTGCTGCACATTCTCGGCGGCGTGGACCGGCCGACATCCGGTCATGTTTTTATGAACGGACAGGATGTCTATGCGCAGAATGAGGAGCAGCTCGCCATTTTCCGCCGCCGTCAGGTCGGCCTGATTTATCAGTTCTATAACCTGATCCCCGTCCTGAATGTCAGGGAAAACATGACACTGCCGGTTCTGATGGACGGACGCAAAGTCAATGAGGAACGTCTGAATGACCTGGTCGAACTGCTTGGCCTGAAGGACAGGGTCGAGAATCTGCCCAATCAGCTGTCAGGCGGACAGCAGCAGCGTGTCTCGATCGGCCGTGCACTGATGAATGCCCCGGCTGTTGTCCTGGCCGATGAACCGACCGGTAATCTGGACTCCCGCAACAGCCAGGAGATCGTGGAGCTGCTTAAGGATTCCAATCGCAAATATCATCAGACGCTTCTGATGATCACACATGATGAGAACATCGCACTCCAGGCCGACAGAATCATGAAGATCGAAGACGGCAGGATTACCCGGGATGAGGTGATCCGCTCATGAATATCTTCTTCAGAGTCACCTCAAAAACGCTGCAAAAAAACCGTTCCCGTACACTAGTTACCATCATTGGAATCATTCTATCTGCCGCTATGATCACCGCCGTGGCAACACTGGTCGTCAGCTTCCGGCAAATGATGGTGGATATGGTGGTCTCGGAGACAGGTAACTGGTATGTGCGCGGCGATTTTGTCAGTGAGAAAGACGTCAGTACTTTCCGGCAGGATCAGCAGTTGGAATCCGTCTACCTGGCCGAACGTCTTGGCTACGGCAAGGTCGGTTCCGGCAATACGTATAAGCCATATCTGTATGTCATCGGTGTTCAGGAGAATTTCCTGAAGAATATGGGAATCCATCTGACGGAAGGGCGACTCCCGGAACGAGAGGGAGAGATTATTCTGCCGGAGCATTTAATGTCAAATGGCGAGGTCAAATATTCGCCGAATGATACGCTCCGGATCGACCTGGGCCGCCGCATGGCTCATGGAAGCGAGCTGGGGCAGGACAATGACTTCATGTTCGATTATGACAATCCGGACATACAGTTTGAAACACTCGAGGATCTGCGCCCCTATAACTTCAAGGTCGTGGGCATCTATGCGAGACCGGGCTTTGAAGATTATTCCGCTCCCGGTTTTACAGCGATTACTTATGCGGAGGAGACCGGTGCCGCTGAGACGTATGAGGTATTTATCCGTACCAAATCGGCGCGTCAGGTATACGACTGGGCCGAGGCCAATCTGGACCAGTACGAAACGAACAGTGATCTGCTCTTATACATGGGCGTTTCCCGTCATGCCAGCTTCTACCGCGTCCTCTATGGATTTTCAGCCATTCTGATCGCGCTGATCCTGTTCGGATCCGTTTCTCTGATTTATAACGCGTTTTCGATTTCAGTCAGTGAACGGACGCGTCAGTTCGGACTTCTTTCCTCGATCGGCGCAACCAGGAAACAGATCAGACAGTCGGTCATCTATGAAGCTCTGATCGTGGGATGTATCGGTGTCCCGCTCGGGATCCTGGCGGGCCTCCTGGGAATCGGCATAACGATCCGGATCATCGGCGCCAAACTTGGCAATCTCTTTCTGGGAGCGCGTGCCGAGGGCAGTCAGCTCAGGATGATCGTGTCCTGGGGCGCCATGGCTTTTTCCCTGATTCTCGGTATGGTGACCGTGCTGATCTCTGCGTGGATCCCGGCCGGCAGAGCGATGCGCATATCGGCCGTGGAAGCCATCCGGGGGAATCGCGATATCAGAATCAATTCAAAGAAGATCCGCGAGAACCCGCTGATTTACAGGCTTTTCGGACTGCCCGGCTTGCTCGCCGATAAGTACTATAAGCGTGATAAGAGGAAATACCGCGCGACAATTGTCTCGCTTTTTATGAGTGTCGTTCTCTTTATTTCTGCAAGCGCCTTCCTGAAATATGCTTTCGGCAGCGTGACAGAGATCATGCAGACAAGTGAATATGATCTCTCCATGACAATTTATACCGATGAAGAGGGACATATGTTTGACCATGCTTCCGCGAAGCAGATGGAAGAGATTACTGATGTGGAAGAGGTCAAAAGGTATTACCAGCATATGGTGACGATTGCCGGCCTTCAGGACTTCTACACAGCTGAGGCAAAGAAAACCTTCACTTATACCAATGACAGCGGTGAGGAAGAGGTAGTTCCTATCAACGCCAAACTGGTCTTCCTGGATGATGAATATTACAGACAGTATGCGCTGGATTGTGGGCTTAACGCAGACGGTTTCATGGATCCTTCCGCGCCAAAAACCATTATTAACTGTACTTTCCGCTTCTTTGATGAAGTAGCCGACCGCTACAACTATGTATCCATCCTGGAGAAGCTCCCGGAAAACCTTACCATGACCTGGGATGATGGCGAAGGCAATACTCATGAGATCGCAGCCATTCCCGGAGCCATCACGGATAAGCATCCGTGGAGTGATGACAGGCTCAAACTGACGATGATGTGCGTTTTCCTGCCCGCAAGCGCTCAGGATAGCATGGTAGACAATCTTCAGGCGTTCAACACCGAAGGTGCGGTCGAGCTTGCCATTATTGCCCCCAACCACAAGAAAGCCGTCGAAGAGATCAAGTCTTATTTCAATGAAAGTCATCCCGGAATGGCCTATAATCTCTACGATGTCCGCGAAGAAGAGGAAACGGTACGCAATCTGATCTTTGTCGTCAAGCTCCTTTCCGGCGGTTTTATCGTCCTGATCTCCCTGATCGCCGTGGCCAATGTCTTTAACACGATCTCGACCAACCTGATGCTCCGGCGTAAAAGCATTGCGATGCTGCGTTCCGTGGGTATGACACAGAAGGGCCTGATCCGTATGATGATGTATGAGTGCCTCTTCTACGGAGTACGTGCGCTCCTGTACGGACTGCCGGTATCCGGCGTAATCACCTACCTGATCTGGAAAGTGGCCAGTAACGGTGCGGATACGGCCTTTACGCTGCCCTGGAACGCGATCCTGATCGCAGTATTAAGCGTATTCCTGGTCGTCTTTATCTCGATGTTGTATGCGATGAACCGGATCCGCAAAGAGAATCTGATCGACGCGCTCAAGACAGAGATCCAGTAATGCAATAATATCTGCAGGCGGGTATTCACAAAGGCATGTTTCTGTGGTATAATAATAACAAATCCATAGAAGGGGGTACTGGTTATGAATGAAGTATTAAAGAATATCCTGACACGCCGCAGCATCCGCTCCTTTACCGAGGAGAGGATTCCCGACGAGGCGGTTGAGCAGATCGTACAGGCAGCGATCTATGCACCGAGCGGACGCAATCTGCAGAGCTGGCATTTCACGGTAATTCATGACCGTGATAAGATCGCACGTTTGGCCGCCGTTATGCAGGAGCTGCTGGGCAATCCCAATTATAATCTTTATAAGCCGGATATGCTGATCCTGGTGGCCGCGGATCGCGAGAACAGTCTGGGCCAGTTGGATACCGGATGTGCGATGGAGAATATTTTCCTGGCAGCGCATTCGCTGGGCATTGGCTCAGTATGGGTCAATCAGTTGTATGCTTTCTGTGATAAGGAACCGCTGCGCGCGCTGCTTACCGAATACGGATTACCGGAGACTCATGTGGTTTGGGGAACGGCTGCGCTTGGCTATGCTGCCGGTCCGGCTGCGGAGAGACCCAGAGCCGAAGGTACGGTCAATTACGCATGATCTGATGAAAGGCGGGAGGAGTGAGGAACTCCTCCTGCTTTATTATAGGAGCGATGAATGATGGAAGAGCAGAATAAAAGCCGCGTACAGGCCATTGTTACAGGCAGGACTCTCACGGAGCCTGATCCCCGTATCGAAAAGCGGGTCATCGGCGCCTGTCATACCAATGTCTATCTGGTTATTTCGGCCCGCGGGAATGCCGTTCTGGTCGACCCTGCGGACGACGCAGAGCAGATCATAAGATGGATTCAGGAGAGCGGAGTACGGCTCCGTTATATTTTTGTGACGCATGGACACGCGGATCATGTTCTGGCACTGGAAGCCGTGAGAGACGCGTTTCAGGTGCCGGTGATCATTTCCGCCATCGATGCGCCGAGGCTGCTCGATCCGGAAGGCATCAACGAGAGACCTTATGTTACCGTCCCCTATAAAGCCGTTACACCCGATATCCTGGTGCAGGAAGGGGACGAACTGTGGCTTGACGAGCTGAAATTATGTTTTTACGGAATGCCGGGACATACGGATGGATCTATGGCAATCGTGGCCGGGCGAACGATTCTGACGGGGGACACATTACTGTGCGAAGGGCATGGTAAAACAACGCTCCCCGGCGGAGACAGGGAGCGGTTGATCGCTTCCATCAGGCGGCTCCTTGTGGATTTCCCGGGAGACGCCAGGGTACTGCCCGGACACCGGCAGGAGACGACGCTGCAGGCGGAGCGGGAGTACTGGAAGCATCATTGATCGGTTGTAAGAGCAGTTTACGGCAGCCTGCCTGCACAGCAGGCTTTGAACTTAAGGCCGCTTCCGCAGGGACAGGGATCGTTGCGGTTCACATTCCGGTAACGGCTCCGCGTTTCGGAGGCGAGCTGCCGCATGATCTGATCGGCAGGAATGTGCATGGAAGACATCTGAATGGCACGGTTAAGGAGAGGTATGGCATCCTTGTAATAGGCTTTCAGGCCTTTACAGAGCCATGTCTGCCCGGCTTCTCCGGACGCGGTGTGTGTAAAGCGGTCTTTAGGACATCCGCCGCAGCATAATTTCAAATAGGGACAGGAACGGCACTCCCCGGGGAGAGCCGTTTTTTTGCGCAGTCCGAAAGCCTGCTGCACTTCAGAGGCGACAATCTGCCGCAGATCATCCTGCAAAATATATCCGCGCAGATGGTCCTGATCCACGAAATGATCGCAGGCATATAGACTGCCGTCATATTCCGCGACGAGGACATTTCCGCAGGTGGGGGCAAGGGTACAGAGGGATGCCTGTCCTCCGGCAAGGACGGAGGCAGTTTCCGCAAACAATTGAACATTGACGCGGCCCATATCATGGTAAACCCAACATGCGAAAACATTCCGCAGAAACTCGCCGTACCCCTCGGGTGTGACCGAATCCGGCGTCACCGAATCATCACCCAGACGGTTTACAATGGGGATAAATTGGATCCATCCGGTATCGAGATCGCGGAGCGCACGATATATTTCCACCGCGTGAGGGACGGAATCCGAGTGAACCGTGCAAAGCAGATCCGGCCGGATCCCATGCGCTTTCAGCCGTTCCACGGCGGCCCGGACACGTTCATAGGTCGGACTGCCGTCAGCCATTCTGCGGTGGGCATCATGTATCATTTTAGTGCCGTCGATGCTTATGCCTACGTCAAAATGATTCTCGGCCAGAAAAGCGCAGAATTCTTCATCGAGAAGTGTCCCGTTCGTCTGGAGATTATTGATGCAGGTCATTCCCTCCGGCAAGTATTTTTGCTGCAGCGCAATGGCTTTTGAATAAAAATCACGGCCCGCCAGTGCAGGCTCGCCTCCGTGCCAGGTGAAAGAGACCTGTGGTCCGGCCGCAGCCTCCAGATACTTGCTAACCACGGCCTCCAGCACTTCATCGGTCATGAGATGCGCGGGAGCGTGACCGGCATAATCCGTATCCAGATAATAGCAGTAGTCGCAGCGCATATTGCAGAGCGATCCGACGGGTTTGATCATGAGAACAAAAGGCAGCTTGCGGCTGCCTTTGTCAACAGAGGGAGAAGCGGTCATGAGGGCTCCTTCAGATGGGCGTCAAGGAATTCCTGACATTTATTCCAGGAATCCATGGCCTGCGCCTGCCGGTACATGGGTTTATCATAGTACCAGATCCCGTGCCCGGCCCCGTCATACCGGTAGAAGGTGTAGTCTTTATTATGTTTCTTTAAGGCTTCTTCCAGACGATCCACTTCCTCGGGGGTCGGATGCTGATCGTCGTTGCCGAAGATTCCGAGAAGCGGGCAGGCAAGGTCCTCCGTATGATCAATGGGAGCGTTGCCGGGAGGATTCATGATGCCGCCGCCCCAGCAGTCCACAGCCGCATCAAAGCCTTCTACCGTGCAGGCCGCGAGGAAGGCATGACGTCCGCCGGAACACATTCCGATCACGCCGACTTTACCGTTGCTTTCGGGGCTGAGTTTGAGAAAATCCAGTGAAGCCTTGGTGTCGCCCATGACCTGATCATCCGGCCGTCCACCAAGTTCACGTGATTTCATGGAAACTTCGACTGGTGTACCGGTACCGACCCGTGCATAGATATCGGGGCAGACGACAGCATAACCATGCTGGGTAAAACGTCTGGCTGCCTCACGGCACCATTCGTCCCATCCGGGCATATGGGGGATCAGAACCAATCCGGGGTGACGGCCGCCGCCAAGAGGACGCGAATAATAAGCTCTGATCGGATCATCGCCATAGCCGCGCAGACTGATGGTCTCGGCGATCATTCCTTCATAGGCGCCGGTATTCAAATCGTTCCACATAATATGACCTCCTTACTGTTTAATTTCCTTTATTATAACAGATCGGGACAAAAGATTCAATCGGATTCTTGACGAAGATCGAATCGGGAGATGAAAATCCGGTCATCACGGAGATGTTATCACGCTTATCCTTGACAAGCGCCGCCGGATGTCGTTATAATCAGATGGGGGTGACTGAATTGGAACGAATCTATGAGATCGATAAGAATTTCAGAGCCGAAACGAATACCGCGCATGGAGATGCGGTTTTTTATGACCCGCGCATGGAGCCGTTTTGCATTTACGGTGTTTTCTATGATAACGGGGCTTACCGCAGACTGCCCGAGGAGAAAGCGCTCGGAATCAGTGAAGGAGTCCATTATCTGCATGCACATGCCGCAGGGGGCCGCGTGCGCTTTTGCTCGGACAGCCCATACATTATCGTGAATGCCGGATTGGACGGTTTTTCACATATGCCGCATTTTCCGCTGGTTGGGTCTGCAGGATTTGATCTGTACGCGGATGGAGAGTATATACGCAGCTTTGTACCGCCGGCCGATATGCGGGACGGTTATGAGAGCCGTGTGGAGCTGGGCGGCAGCAGGATGCGTGAACTGATGATTCATTTCCCTTTATATGCCAATGTCAGAGAGCTTAGCATCGGGCTGGCGCCCGATGCCTGCGTCCTGCCCGCTCCGGGGTACCGTAATATTCCGCCGGTTGTTTACTATGGATCGTCCATTACGCAGGGAGGCTGTGCCTCTCGGCCTGGTAACGCATACGAGAACATGCTTTCCAGATGGCTGAATGTGGATCATCTCAATCTGGGATTTGCCGGCAAGGCAAAGGGAGAGCCGGAGATGGCGGCATACATCAGCACTCTCAATATGTCCGTATTTGTTATGGATTATGACCACAATGCACCCGACGCGGAGCATCTGAAACGGACCCATGAGAGGATGTTCCGCACGATTCGCGAAGCACGGCAGGATCTGCCCATCATCATTCTGCCGCGTCCTCAGTACCGTCCGAGTCCGGCTGAGCAGGAACGGGCCGCTGTGATAAAAAAGACTTACGAAAACGCACTTGCTGCGGGAGACCGTAATGTTTATTACCTGGAGAGCCCCGCTCTGATGGCTGCCGCAAAATGCGATGGTACCGTGGATAACTGCCATCCCAATGATCTTGGCTTTTATTCCATGGCAAAAGCCCTTGAGCCCCTGCTTAAAAGTATTCTGCAGCGTTATGACGGGTGATCCAGGACATTACGGGAGGTTTTCTCCGGAATCAAAAAAACAGAAAAAAAGCTTGTCAAATACGGGCAACTGCTATATACTTACCTCTGTGTCGCATTTTACAGAAACAGAAGTGGGGAGAGCATATGATTTTCGGCAAACACATTAACCGGTATTATCTGCGGTTCGCAGGAATGCTTGTCATTGGCCTGATTGCTCTGATCGCCGTCGATTATCTGCAGCTGATCATACCGAACCTGTATCAGATGGTGATTAACGGTGTGAATAAAGGGTATGTTTTCGTCGACGGAGAGCAGGCTGCTTTTGATATGGAATTCCTGGTGAACCGTATTTGTATGCCCATGGTCGGAGTCATTCTGGCACTGGTTTTCGGCCGTTTTTTGTGGCGCGTGACATTCTTCGGCGCCGGAATCAAAATGGAAGCCGATCTGCGCAACCGGATGTTTAATAACGCCAAAGATCTGAGCAGGGAGTACTATCAAGTCAATAAAGTCGGGCATATGATGAGTCTTTTCACGAATGATCTGAATACTGTCCAGGAATGCTTTGGCTGGGGCATCATGATGTTTTTCGACGCGCTCTTCATGGGCGTCCTTGCCATCAGTAAAATGTGGAGGATGAACTGGATTCTGGCGCTGTTATCTCTCATCCCCATGGCGCTGCTGCTTGCTTCGGCAACGGTCGTGGGCCGGTATCTGATGCGCAAATGGGAGGAGAGGCAGGAAGCTTTTTCCAGGCTCTCTGATTTTTCACAGGAGAGCTATTCCGGCATCGCCGTCATCGAGGCGTTTGTAAAAGAAGCGAAGGAACTGATGGCTTTTACGGCGCTGAACCGCGAAAATGAGACCGCCAACGTGGCGCATACCAAGGCAGCGGTCATGATGCGCATCCTGGTAACCATGTTCGTCGAAAGCGTGATCTGCATCATTCTTGGCTATGGCGGCTATCTGGTCTATCAGGGCATTTTTAACGCGGGTCAGCTGGTAGAATTCATTGGCTATTTTACCGCCGTTGTCTGGCCGATCATGGCTGTCTCGGAACTGATTGATATGTCTTCCCGCGGCAGGGCTTCGCTCAACCGTATCAGTGAACTCCTCGATGCCAAACAGGATGTTAAGGACCGCGACGGTGTTGCCGAGCTTTCCGATGTCAAAGGCGATATCGAATTCCGCGATCTGACATTCCGTTATCCCGACGGAGAGTATAACGCGCTCCGAGATGTTTCCTTCAGAATCAACGCAGGGGAGAGTGTCGGTCTGGTCGGCAAGACCGGGTCCGGCAAAACGACGCTGGTCGATCTGATCCTGCGTACGTATAATGTGCCGGACGGAACGCTTTTTATCGACGGCCATGATGTGAATGATGTTTCGATTCATTCCGTACGCGAGGCCTGCGCCTATGTGCCCCAGGACAATTTCCTCTTCTCGGATACGATCGAGCGCAACATTTCCTTCAGCAACCGTGAAGCAGGATCCGAAGCGGTTGTCCGGGCAGCAAAGCTTGCGGATGTGGATGACAATATCAGGGAATTCCAGGAGCAGTATCAGACAGTACTCGGCGAACGCGGCGTCACTGTCTCGGGAGGCCAGAAGCAGCGAATCTCTATCGCGCGCGCCCTCCTGAAGGACGCTCCGATCCTGATTCTGGATGATTCCGTTTCCGCTGTCGACACTGATACCGAACGCACGATCCTGCGTAATCTCAAGGAGACACGCCTGGGCAAAACGACAATTCTGATCGCTCATCGCATTTCCACCATTGAACAGATGGACAAGATTCTCTTCCTGGAAAACGGCAAGATGATCGCCGTGGGCACCCATGAAGAGCTTTATGCAAGCTGCAAGCCCTACCGCAAGATGGTCGACCTGCAGAAGCTGGAAGAGGAAGGAGGCCTTCAAAATGCGTGAATTAAAACCGATTCTGATAGTTGCCTCTATTATTGCCGTCTTTTCGATCGTCTTTATCATCGCGTTCGTGATCCGCAAGCACAAGAAAGAACTGCTGGAATTCAACCGGCATATGTCTGACGGAGAGATCATACGGCGCCTGCTGCGCTACTCGAAGCCATATTATAAAAGCTTTATTGCGGTTCTGTTGGTCATGATCCTTTCGATCGGATATGATCTGGCTTCGCCCATCCTTGTGGGCCGCATCGAAGAACTGGTCAAGGAACAGTTCGAGCTGAGCCGTCTTTTCGCACTTGTCTTTATCTATGCGGGCATATTGGTGGTCAGCCTCGTAGGGACCTATTTGCAGGCCATGATCCTGCAGAAGACCGGTCAGAAGATCCTGACATCCATGCGCCAGGACATCTTCACCCATATCGAAAGCCTCTCTCACGAACAGCTGAACAATATTCCCGTGGGGCGGTTGGTCACGCGTACCACCAATGATCCCAATATGATCTCCTTCATGTTCACCAATATTCTGGTAACGCTGATCAAAAATGTCATGGTGATCTTCGGCGTACTAGGAGCCATGCTCAGCCTGAATTACGCCCTGACGCTCATGGTGCTTTGTTTCGTACCGTTTGTAGTACTGTTTACGGTGATCTTCCGCAAATTCTCCCGCACGGCTCACCGCAAAGTCAACGATGCGACGACGGATATCAACACCTATCTGTCAGAGAACCTCTCCGGCATTAAGATCACACAGATCTTTAACCAGGAAGAGACCAAGATGCAGGAATTCATGGTCAAAAGCGATGCCCTTAAGAAAGCCAAGCAGACACGCATGTTCGTGTTCGGCATCTTTCGTCCGATCGTATATATGCTCTATATTTCATCGGTCATGTGCCTCCTGTATATGGGCGGACGGGGAGTGATCGAGCACCGGCAGTGGCTGGGACAGGTGATGACCTCGGGCATCATTGTCACCTTCTATATGTATATCTCCAAATTCTTCAATCCGATCCAGAGCCTGGCGGAGCAGTTCGATAGTCTGCAGCAGGCCTTTGCCTCGGCGGAAAAGATTTTCACGATCATGGATATCGAGCCGGAGGTGGTGGATGTGCCTGATGCGGTTGAGCTGGATGAAATCCGCGGAGAGATCGAATTCCAGGATGTCTGGTTTGCGTATAAGCCGGATGAATGGGTACTGAAAGGCGTTTCATTCCATGTAATGCCCAGGCAGACAGTGGCCTTTGTAGGTGCGACCGGATCAGGCAAGACAACGATCCTCTCGCTGATCTGCCGCAATTATGATATTCAGAAAGGCCGGATCCTGATCGACGGGATCGACATCAAGCACATAAAGATCGCCAGCCTGCGTAAACATTTCGGGCAGATGCTGCAGGATGTATTCCTGTTTTCCGGTGATATCCGAAGCAATATTCTGCTGCGGGAGACCGGGATCTCCGACAGCGAAGTAATGGAAGCCTGCCGCTATGTGAATGCGGATTCGTTTATTAACAGGCTGGACGGAGGCCTGGATGAAGTTGTCCGTGAGCGCGGCAATAATTTTTCAGCTGGTCAGCGTCAGCTGCTGAGCTTTGCCCGTACCATCGTACACAAGCCCTCCGTGATCATTCTCGACGAAGCGACGGCCAATATCGACACGGAGACTGAGCTGCTGATCCAGGACTCTCTGGAGCGTATCAAGAATATCGGCACCATGCTGATCGTCGCGCATCGTCTGTCCACCATCCAGCATTCAGACAATATTATCGTCCTGTCC
Organism: Bacillota bacterium; assembly: GCA_017442535.1. Classification (GTDB taxonomy): domain Bacteria; phylum Bacillota; class Clostridia; order Lachnospirales; family Bianqueaceae; genus RUG12817. The sequence continues at coordinate 82,162 of JAFRZL010000015.1, forward strand.
AACGGCGTGATCCTGGAGCAGGGCAATCATCAGGAGCTCCTGGCTAAACGGGGACAGTATTATAAGCTCTATTCGCTTCAGTTCAGCCGCCAGCAATTACTGACGGAAACCGAATAAAGCAAGCTATCTGCGAGGGGATTCTGCGCCGCATCTTGCTTTTTCGGCTGAAATATGCTATATTGATAATAATAATCCAAAAGGGGGATTCATCATGTTAAATCAGGAAATGCGTGATTTCTTTGAAGGAATTCTGGCACGCCGTTCGAATGAATACAGGGTCAGCGACGAGGACCTTGCATCCGTAGAAGCCCTGTGCGGGAAGCAGACTGCGATCCGCACACGGCTTAAAGATCTGTTAAAGCTGGACGCCATCGCAGCGGAAGCCGGGATGGAGCGTTATGACAGCGAGGGACATGTCGCCAAGCTTCCCGCGCCGACGATCGTCGTCAACGAGCGGATCAATTGCGACGGCTATGTGCGAGAGCACTGGATGATGGAAGTGATGCCCGGAATCCATATGCCTTTGTATGTCCTTGTTCCGGACGGATTCAATAATAACAAAAAGCATACCGTCGTCCTGGCGGCTCATGGCCATGGTCCCGGCAAAGACGGTACGATCGGCAATATGCCCAATCCGATCTTCGGACAGATCAATAGGGGCAGCAGCTACGGCGAACAGATGGTTAAGGCCGGATATATGGTCTATGCGCCCGATATGTGGGGCTTCGGCGAACGCCGCGTGCTGGACCGCAGCCAGTACGGCGCTTCGGATTGCACCAAGCTTTCCGACGCGGCCGAGGCCTGCGGGTTTACGCTGCTTGGTCTCTTTGTCTGGGATCATATGCGGATCATCGATTATATGATGGCGCAGCCTTATTTCGGCAATGTGGTGATGATGGGCTTCTCCGGAGGCGGCGAGCAGACCATCTTTACAACGGCGCTGGATGAGCGAATCGTCTGCGCGTACGCGGGCGGATACCTGCATCAGTTTAAGGGCGGCATGCTGTACAACCATATGTGCTCCTGCAATTTCGTTCCCGGACTGTTCAGGGATATGGAGCTCTCCGACGTGGCCGGACTGATCGCCCCGAGACCCATGCTGTATGAGAACGGTTTCCAGGATGGGCTGAACGGCGAAGGCGGTATCTGCAATGTGGAAGAAGCCGCGGACCGTATCCGCAAGGTATATGCCGTTTATGGCAAAGAAGACGCACTGGTAACCAATTTCTGGGACGGCGGACATCAGTATAACGGCAGCAAAACACTGGACTTCTTTAGCACGAACGCTCAACTCGGATAAATAGGAGGTTAGGGCATGACTATAGTCGTTCCCACCCTTTTCGGCCTGGAAGGCCTTGTCGCCGACGAACTGCGGTTTTTCGGCATGGAGCAGGTCCGGGCCGAGAACGGAAGAGTCCTGTTTGAAGGTGACCTGGAGGAAGCGGCCCGCGCCAATATCCGGCTTCGTATGGGTGAACGTGTGCTGCTGGAATTAAGCCGTTTTACCGCCGTGACCTTCGAGGAGTTATTTCAGGGCGTCCGTGACATTCCCTGGGAGTACTGGGTCGGGCGGACGGATACTTTCCCCGTGAAAGGCTGGTCGCTTAATTCCACCCTGCACAGCGTACCTGACTGTCAGAGCATCATCAAAAAGGCGATCGTAGACAGGCTTTCATCCCATTATGGAATCGAATGGTTCGAAGAAACCGGCCCGACGGTTCAGATCCAGTTCTCCATCATGAAGGATGAGGTCAGTATAATGCTGGACACTTCCGGCCCTGGGCTGCACAAGCGCGGCTACCGCGCGAATGCCAATGAGGCTCCGCTCAGAGAGACGCTGGCGGCAGGAATGGTGGATCTGGCTCATGTAAGGCGCGACAGTACTGTATTGGATCCGATGTGCGGGTCGGGCACCATTCTGATCGAAGCTGCTTTGAAAGCACGCAATATCAGTCCTGGACTCACACGTCGCTTTGCCTGTGAGAAATGGAGCTGCTTCCCGGAGGAGATTTTCCCCCGTGAACGTGAAGCGGCCAGGGCGCTGATCCGCAAACCGGAAGGATTCCAGGCGATCGGCTATGATATTGATACGAATGCCGTGGAATTAACGGAGAGCAATGCACGCAAAGCCCATGTGGAGGATCTGATCAAAGTCAGGAAACTGGACCTGCACCGTCTGATTCTGCCCAGAACGCCTCTGATTCTGATTACGAATCCTCCCTACGGCGAGCGTATGCTGGACCGTCAGGAAGCGGAGGAGCTGTACCAGGTGCTCGGGTCGCGCTGTCACCCGCAGCCCGATCACTCCTATTATGTGATTACATCGGACGAAAAGTTTGAAGAGTATTTCGGCCGGCCTGCGGACAGGCGCCGCAAGCTTTACAACGGCATGCTGAAATGCAATCTGTATATGTATTATAAAAACAGCAATAGTGGAGGAAAGAACAATGAGTCAACAATCGGAAAACGTAACCCCCGATAACTGCACACATGACTGCAGTACCTGCGGAGCCAACTGCGCATCGCGTGATCCCGCGAGCCTTCTGGAAAAGACGGCTGCCGGCACGAATATCAAACATGTCATCGCGGTCATGAGCGGCAAGGGAGGCGTGGGCAAGTCCATGGTCTCGTCCGAGATCGCGATCGGCCTGCGGGAGAAAGGTTTCAGTGTCGGTATTCTGGACGCTGATATCACCGGTCCCTCCATCCCCAAGGCCTTCGGCGTGCACATCAATGATATTTCCGTACAGAATGAGCTGCTGGTTCCGGCGGTATCCGAGGGCGGAATCAAATTGATGAGCCTGAACCTGTTGATCGATGACGAGTCTTCACCTGTTGCCTGGCGCGGACCGATCATTGCAGGGACGGTCAAGCAGTTCTGGACCGATGTCATGTGGGGTGAGCTGGATTATCTGGTTATCGACATGCCTCCCGGCACCGGCGACGTACCTCTGACGGTATTCCAGAGCATTCCGGTTGATGGAATCGTGGTCGTAACTTCTCCACAGGAACTCGTCGGCCTGATCGTAGAAAAAGCGGTCCGCCTGGCCGGTTCGATGCAGAAGAAGATCCTCGGCATTGTCGAGAATATGAGCTATGTGGTATGCCCTCACTGCGGTGAAGTGCTCAGGATCTTCGGTGAGAGTCATGTGGAAGAGATCGCGGATCGCTACGGTCTGGAAGTTCTGGGCCAGATCCCGATGGACGGCAGTCTTGCGGCGGCCGTGGACCGGGGCGCTGTTGAGAAGCTTTCCACCACCTATTTTGAAGGTCTTGTCGACCGCATTACAGAATTAATGCCCTGATACAAAACAAAGGAGGATTATGATGCAGACGATTTACAAGGCTTTTCCCGGCGGCAAGCACAAAGTGCTTACCATGAGCTATGATGACGGACGAGAAGAAGACGTGCGCCTGATCTCGATTTTCAGAAAATACGGGATCAAAGGTACGTTTCATCTGAACAGCGGATTGTATGACGATCCGGTCTACAGACGCAATCCCAAGGAACAGATCAGAGATCTGTATGAGGGAATGGAGATTTCATGCCATACCTATACGCATCCGACGATCGCACGCTGCCCCAGCACCGAAATGGTAAAGCAGACGCTTAAAGACCGCGAGGAGCTGGAAGCGATCGCGGGCTATACGGTTCGCGGAATGTCCTATCCCAACGGTTCCTACAGCCGTGAGGTGATCAAGGCCATGGAAGTCTGCGGTATCGAGTATTCCCGCACTGTGCTTTCCACCTTCCGTTTTGACATGCCGACTGATTTCATGGAGTGGAATCCGACCTGCCATCATAAGGCGAACGGACGATTGCTGGAGCTCGGCCAGCAGTTCCTTGACCTGCACAAGACCCAGTATCTGTATATGATGTATGTCTGGGGACACAGCTATGAATTCGGCATTGACAATAACTGGGACCTGATCGAAGACTTCTGCCGGCTGATGGGCGGAAAAGACGATATCTGGTATGCGACCAATATCGAGATCGTCGATTATCTGAAGGCCTGGGATCAGCTTAAATTCTCAGCTGACGGCACTTTCTGCTACAACCCGACGGCACTCAGTCTGTGGGTGGAGGTCAATAAGAAGGCCTATGAAGTCCGTCCCGGGGAAACGCTTCATTTCTAAGATGAATTACGCATTTCCCGAAGGGTTGAAGGCAGCGATTTTTGACATGGACGGGACGGTGTTGGACTCCATGGGGATGTGGCCCGAAGTAGACCGCATTTTCCTGGAGAATCATGGCCTCGTCTATACACCGGATTATAATGCGGCTGTTAAAACCATGCATTATCCGGAAGCGGCCCGGTATACGATCGACCGCTACGGGCTCAGGCTGACGCCGGAAGAAGTCATGAAGGAATGGGATGATCTGGCGCTCTTCGAGTATGAAGGACGGATCGGACCCAAGCCTTTTGTCGCGGAATATCTGGAAGCCCTGCGAAGAAATCATATTAAAACGGCTCTGGCGACGGTATCGCCGGAGCCGTATTATAAGGCGGGGCTTGAGAGTAATCATCTGATGCATCTTTTTGACCTGACAACGGATCTGTCCCCCGTCACGCGTGGCAAACACTATCCGGACCTCTTCCTGTATGTTGCCAAAAGCCTGGGGTGCCGGCCGGAGGAGTGTCTGGTGTTCGAAGACAGTCTGCATTCCCTGCAGGGCGCCAAAAAGGGGGGCTTCCGCCTGTGTGCGGTCTATGACCGGTATTCAGCCGATCAGTATGCGGATATGCTTGCCATCTGTGATTACTGTCTGACTGATTACCGTGAGGGAACGCGTCCGGTTGATTCAGACAGCGGCCTCCTCTAAAGCGATGCTTCTGCGGAGCCTGCCGATCTCTACATAATAGGAGATCGAGAGAAAAATGGCTGCTCCCGACCATGCCGCCACCTCCGCGACAAAGAGCCCTGTTTCACCGATGATGCCGGGTAAGAGCAGAGCGCTCCCGACACGCATGATCAGTTCAAGCACGCCTGAAAGCATCGGAATGATGGTATTTCCCATGCCCTGCAGCGCGGAACGGTAGACATAAAGCATGTACAGGACCGGCAGAAAAAGGCACATTATCATCAGATATTTCTGTGCATAAGCGAAAACGGTCCGGACCTCATCCGGGCTGCCCGAGATAAAGAGCATGATAAGAGGCGTGGAAAACAACCAGATCAGTCCCGCCAGGGCGGAGGATGTCAGAAGTGCCATCCATACGCCGGAATGAACCCCATGATGAATACGGCGCGGATTACGCGCACCCAGATTCTGGCCTGTGAAAGACGCTATGGCGAACCCGAATGAAGTCGCCGCGATCTCCAGCAGGCCATACATTTTGCTCGTGGTCGTATAACCCGCAACAAAAAGCGTTCCGAATGAATTGACGACTGCCTGGACGGCCAGCCCTCCGACCGAGATCGTGACATTCTGGAAAGCCATGGGCAACGCGAGCTTCATCAGATGGGAGGAAAGACCTTTCTCACGTCTGAAATCTTCACGTGACAGCCGCACTTCGGGCATACGGGAGAGCCCCAGAAAGCATATCAGGAAGGAAACGGTCTGAGACGCGACGGTCGCGGCAGCCGCACCTGCGATACCCCATCCAAGCTGCAGGACGAAAACAAGATCCAGTATAATATTGATGATGCAGGCAGAGAGCATCGCAAGTAAAGGCGTCCTGCTGTTCCCGAGCGCCCTTAGAATTGCGGCCGCCAGATTGTACGCGGCTGCGATCAGAATGGCGGCATAGCGTATCCGCATATAAAGAGCCGCTTCAGCAATGATGTCGGAAGGAGTACCAAGCAGACGGAGAGTAGGGTAGACCATGCTCTCACTGAATACCGTCAGCACGATTCCGATTATGAGCGCAAGACGGATCGCATGAGCGATGGTGCGGCGGAGCTTCAGCAGGTCGCCTGCTCCGAAATCCTGCGCACACTGCAGAGAAAAACCCTGCATAAAGCCCATTACTGTAGAGAACATCAGCCAGTTGATCCAATCGGTCGTACCGACCGCCGCGAGAGCGCGGACGCCCAGGCCTTTGCCGACGACCGCGGTATCAACCATGGTATAGAGTTCTTCAAATACATTGGCAGCCATGAGCGGCAGAGCAAACAGTAAAATCAGTTTCGCCGGCGAACCATGAGTCAGATCCTTTGCCCTTGCCATCGCCAACCCCCCTTTTGCAATAAAAAAGAGCTACTAATCGGATTCGAACCGATGACCTACGCATTACGAGTGCGTCGCTCTACCTGCTGAGCCATAGTAGCATCTTGGACGGGTATTATAATACCCTAAACGCGCCAAAATGTCAAGACATTTATGCAAATATTTTTACGGGATTATTCCCATAAGCCGGAAAGTATGGTATAATAGTCATAGGTATGTATTTCAACATTATAATGAAAGGAATGGTATCCAACATGCAACCCTTTATGAATGATGATTTTCTGCTCAAAACCGAGACAGCGAGGCATCTTTTCCATACGTATGCCGAGAGCCTGCCTATTTTTGACTATCATTGTCATATCAGTCCCAAGGAAATCTGGGAGAATAAGTCTTATGAGAACATCACGCAGGTATGGCTCTATGGAGATCACTACAAGTGGAGAATCATGCGCGCGGTCGGTATCGATGAGAAGTATATCACCGGTGACGGAACCGATTATGAGAAATTCCTGGCTTATGCCAAGGCCTTGTCTCTGGCCATCGGCAATCCCCTGTATCATTGGTCGCATTTGGAACTGAAGCATTATTTCGGAATCGACGAGACGCTGAACGAGAAGTCCGCGCCCGCGATCTGGGAGAAAGCAAATGCTGCGCTTAAAGAGCTTCCCTGCCGCAAACTGATCGAGATGAGCAATGTGGCGCTGATCGCGACGACCGATGACCCTATCGACTCTCTGGAGTATCATAAGCTGATCCGTGAAGAAGGCGCGATGAAGACCAAAGTCCTTCCCGCTTTCCGTCCTGACAAGGCCGTGGATCCCACTCGTGCGGATTTTGCGGAATACATGGGCAAGCTCTCCGAAGTCAGCGGCGTGGATATCCGTACCTTTGCCGATGTCAAGGAAGCGCTGCATAAACGTCTGGCTTTCTTCCATGAAAATGGCAGCCGTGTTTCCGACCATGCGCTGGATTATATTCCTTTTGTCGAAGCTACCGAGGCCGAAGTCAATGCCGTTCTGGCCAAAGCGCTGCTCGGACAGCCTCTGACACAGGTCGAGCGTGATCAGTACCGTACCGCGATCGTCAAGTTCCTGGCGGCTGAGTATCATGATCTGGGATGGGTCATGCAGTGGCATATCGCTTCCATCCGCGACAATAATAAGCGTCTGTACAGAAAGCTCGGCGTCGATGTCGGTAATGACGCGATCCTTGACGTGCATCTGGCCCGCAACCTCTCGGCTCTGATGAATGCCTGTGCCGAGGATGACAAGCTTCCGCGCACGATTCTCTATAGCCTGAATCCCAACGACAATTATACGCTGATGACCGTCGGCGGCTGCTTCCAGGGCGAGGGCGTCTTCGGCAAGATCCAGCTTGGCTCCGCTTGGTGGTTCAATGATCACATTGACGGCATGACCGATCAGCTGCGCGCCTTCGCGAATGTCGGCGTACTGGGAACCTTTATCGGTATGCTGACCGACTCCCGCAGCTTCCTTTCCTACTTTCGTCATGAGTATTTCCGCCGCATCCTTTGCAACCTGATCGGTGAGTGGGTGGAGAATGGCGAATATCCCAATGATGAGGAGACGCTGGCGCAGATCGTTGAAGGCATCAGTTTCAAGAACGCCGTCAAGTATTTCAATATTGAGCTCTAATGCAAACTTATACGGTTTTATCAGATGAGGAGGGGCGCCGGCTGGTGCGTTTTCTGATGAAAATGCTGCCACAGGCCCCCTCCGGTCTGCTTTATAAGGCGCTGCGGACGAAGCTGGTCAAAGTTAACGGCCGGCCCGCCAAACCGGACCAGGTGCTTCAAGCGGGGGATGTACTGCAATTCTATTTTCCGGATGAACGTCTTGCCTCACTTGGCTACCACGCGGCCGGGAAAGCCGTACGCTCCGAAGCTGCCATGGATGATTTCCCCGAAATTCCGGTCGTTTATGAAGACGATTATCTGGTTGTTTTCAACAAACCAGCCGGCATCCTGAGCCAGAAGGATCAGTCTGCCGGCCGTTCTTTGTCTGAATATGCCGCGGATTATGTGGCACGCGGATCGGAAGCAGCTTCCTTCAGAGCGGGGCTCTGCAACCGTCTGGACCGGGGTACGAGCGGGATCGTCCTCTGCGGCAAAAACCTGCGGATGCAGCAGGCCTTAAATGAATCGATCCGGCATAAAGACTGCCGCAAGTATTATCTTGCCATTGTGACGGGTGTCAGCAGCTGGAAAGGAGTCCGCTATCTCGTCCATCACTGGCGCAAGAATCGTGCCGACAATAAAGTTTCGCTGGAGCTGATCAGCTGCGGATCCGAGATGCCGGCACAAATCCCGGCTGATGTGGCCTGCTGCAGTGCCCGTGTGATACAGACAGATGCCAAAGCAGGGCTCTCGCTCCTCATGCTGGAGCTTATCAGCGGCAAGAGCCATCAGCTCCGCGCGCAGCTGGCGTCAGAGGGCATACCGATCCTGGGAGACCGTAAATACGGTCCCGGCGCCAATAACGGTGCACGCGCCGCACACCAGATGCTGCACGCGTACAGATATCAGCTGCCCGAGGACACCGAAGCCTTCCGGCCGCTCGCAAGCCGCTCCTTTACAGCGCAGCCTCCCACGGATATGACGCGCCTCCTGGACCGTCATTTTCCCGGCTGGCAGCAAAAAATCAATTAGGTGAAAACATGTTTGAAGGATGGATCAACCAAAAAGCCTTTGAGGAATTTGCATGGATTTGTTCGATTCCCCATGGCTCCTCTCACGAAAAAGCCCTGTCTGACGCGATTCTGGAACGTGCGCGGCGCTTAGGGTACGACGCTTATCAGGATCAGCTCTATAATCTCCTGATCCGTATCCCGGCCTCCCCCGATCGCGTTGGGGATCCGGCACTAGCCCTGCAAGGCCATCTGGATATGGTATGTGATCAGGCCCCCGGCATGGATCTGGATCTTCTTTCCGAACCTGTGCAGCTTGTCATAGACGGCGATTATCTGCGGGCGGACGGGACTACACTCGGCGCGGATGACGGCGTGGCGATCGCCTATATGCTTGCTCTGATGGAAGATCTGCCGGCAAGTCACCCTGAACTGGAACTGATGATGACGGTTTCGGAAGAAACGGGCATGGACGGCGCGGCGGGATTTGATTATTCACGACTGAATGCCCGCCGGTTGATCAATCTGGATTCAGAAGAAGAAGGCACCTTTATCGCGGGAGGTGCGGGCGGTGTAACCGTTCATTTCGAGCATGTTCTGGATAGAACGGAGATCGCCGGACGCATGATCCCGGTGGAGATCGTAATGGACGGTTTGCGGGGAGGCCATTCCGGTGAAGATATCCACCTGGGCCGAGGCAACGCGAATTCTCTGCTCGGGCGCTTTCTGATGGGATGGTTTAATCATTGCCCGGATTCCCGTCTGGACTCACTGGTCGGCGGATCCAAAGCAAATGCAATTCCCCGCTATGCGAGATGCCGTCTGTGGATTCCCGCGGATTCCATTAAAGCGATCGAAGAAGGTGTCTGGTGGTTCGGCGAGGATCTGGCCAAAGAATTCGTTGCTTCCGACCCTAAAGCCTCCATTCATCTGCGATATGTTGATAATCCGAAGGTGGAGGGCTGGTTTGGGCTTCCGGTCACGCAGCACGATTCATGGGAAGTGATCAATTTCCTGCAGCTATGCCCGACAGGCGTCCGCTCCATCAGTAAAGATCTCCAGGGAGTAGTGGAGAGTTCACAAAACGTAGCCGTTATGGAGACGGAAGAAAGCATGTGGAAGCTGAGTGTTTCGATCCGCAGCAATGTGCAGCAGCTTGTTTCTGTTATGACCGATCGGATCCAGCTGATGGCCGAGATGGACAATATGGATTACTGGTTCGGAATGGCGCATCCCGCCTGGGATTATCGACAGGATTCCGTGCTCCGCAGCAGAATGGCCGCAGTCTATGAACGCATGTACGGCATGCTTCCCCAGATCCGTGCGCTTCACGCGGGCCTGGAATGCGGAGTGATTCAGAGAGCCATCCCAGAGATGGATATTGTTTCAATAGGCCCCAATATACAGGGAATTCATACTTCGGGAGAGAAGCTCGAGATCGCTTCGTTCGGCAGAGTATATGAGTATCTGCGGGACCTTATCACCTATCTGGACAATTAAAAACTGCCGGTTAATTCAAACTGCAAAAAAAACGTTGCCTGCCGCGGATAATCTCCGGACAGACAACGTATTTTTATGAATTGACGCGGTTCGATCAGATCAGAAACTCTTTCACATCATCGGGCAGGGCAGCGGGATCGCAGCTCATGCTGATGATAAAATTGACATCTGTCCGCTCGGAGACCAGACGGATCTTATGAAGCAGATCGGGAACATTGGAGAGCTCGGCCTTGGCGTTCTTGAGCAGGCCGTCAATGTAAACAGTGACAATATCATAATCCTGGGAGAGAATGCCGCAGACAAATCCAAAGAATTCGCTGGCAGTCTCAAGTGGATACTCATCGGGCTTGATCAGACGGATTTTGTGGGAAAGCTGGAGAATGCGGCTGTTATCGGCGTCTACATAGACGATGTGGCCGTGACTGGTCTTGGATTCACTATTCGCAAGCTCAATCAGGTTCTTGGTTTTGCCGGCTCCCTGCAATCCTGCAATTATCTGTATCATGATAAATTCCTCCTTTATTAATGGACATAATCCTTAGTTATATTATTCGACGCAATGGTCCGGTATCCTTTTTTCGAATCGATTTTTGCAAGATAAAATCGGCATTCCATCTGACTCTGTGTATTTTTTAACAATAATGTACTGCTATTCTCCGATTTTTTCAGAAACATGTTACAAACTCTTGTATTTTTGCTAAAAATGGTATATAATTAACGAATGAATGAGTGCCGATTTCTCATGAAACTCTTTTAGGGGGTAATTTCTCAATGAAACAACCTTTGTTAAACGCACCCCGCACTTTTAAGGGAGGCATACATCCTCCGGATTTCAAGTCCTTTACAGAGGGAAATTCGATTCAGATGTATATGGATCCTAAGATGGATCTTGTCTTTCCTATGGTGCAACATATCGGTGCGCCCTGTAAACCCACAGTCAAGAAAGGGGATCTTGTGCTGCGCGGACAGGTTATCGGAGAAGCACAGGGCTATGTTTCTGTGCCGATCCATTCCAGTGTTTCCGGCAAGGTCAAGGATGTGAAGCCCATGCTGCACACCAACGGCTCCAAGGTGCTTTCGGTCATTATCGAGAATGACCATCAGTACAATGAAGTCGAGGGTATGCACAAAGCTCATGACTACAAGAATATGACCAAGGCTGAGATTCTGGATGTGATCAAGAATGCAGGTATCGTCGGCATGGGCGGAGCCGGGTTCCCGGCTCATGTCAAGCTGAATCCACCACCTGACAAGAAGATCGATACGATCATCGTGAACGGTGCGGAATGCGAACCCTTCCTTTCTTCCGACTTCCGTCTGCTGATCGAGGAGCCTAAGAAAGTCGTCGAGGGACTGCGCATCATTCTGCATATGTTCCCGGAGGCGGAGGGATTTATCGCCATCGAGGACAATAAACCCACAGCGCTTTCTCTGATGAGCCTTCTTACAACGGGTGAAGAGCGCATTCACGTCGCCACGTTAAAGACCAAGTATCCGCAGGGCGGTGAGAAACAGCTGATCGAGGCTATTACTGGACGCGAGGTCCCGTCGGGCGGCCTGCCCGCGGATGCCGGATGTATCGTCCACAATGCCGATACGGTCGTCGCCATCTACCGCGCCATGATCGAAGGCCGTCCCCTGATGCGCCGCATCGTGACGATCGCCGGCGGAGCCGTTGCAAAAGCCTGTACCTTCAAAGTCAGGATCGGCACCAATGTTCAGGAACTGGTCGAGGCCGCAGGCGGAGTAGTGGGAACACCTTCCAAGATCATCTGCGGAGGCCCGATGATGGGCATGGCTCAGGTTTCTCTGGATATCCCGGTACTTAAGGGCACTTCGGGCATCCTCCTCTTTAATGAAGAACAGGACTTCATGGGCGATGAAACGGCCTGCATCCGCTGCGGCAAATGTGTCGGCGCCTGTCCGATCCATCTGATGCCACTCATGCTTAACCGTTTTGCGCTGGACCGTGACTGGGCTTCCTTTGAGAAGTATCATGGCATGGACTGTATCGAATGCGGATCCTGCGCCTATGTCTGCCCGGCCAAGCGCCATCTGACACAGACATTCAAAGCCGGTAAAAAGATCATTGCCGATGAACGACGCAAGAAAGCCGCCGCGGCCAAAGCTGCCGCCGATGCCAAGGCAGCTGCCGAAGCCAAAGCCGCCGAAGCAGTTCCGGCTCCTGCCAAAGCTGAAGATAAAGCCGGTGCCGCTCCGGCTGGAAAGTGAGGACTATTATGGCTGAACAACAAGAACAGGTCTTATACCATCTGTCGGTCTCTCCTCATATACGTTCCAAACAGACGACGACTTCCATTATGTGCGAAGTCCTTCTGGCACTTACACCCGCTGCCATTTTCTCCATCTGGTATTTCGGAATCAGGACATTATTCGTTTATCTGGTAACCATGGGTTCCGCGGTGCTTTCGGAGTGGGTCTGGCAGAAGCTTACCAAGCAGAAGACTACGATTAAAGACTGCAGCGCCCTTGTAACGGGCATGCTGCTTGCGATGAATCTGCCGGCCGGCATTCCGCTCTGGATGGCTGCCGTAGGCGCTGTTTTTGCTATTATCATCGTAAAGCAGATCTTCGGAGGAATCGGGCAGAACTTTATGAATCCCGCTCTTTCGGCCCGCTGCTTTATGCTTGTCGCCTGGTCATCGGCCATGACGAACTTTACAGTTCACGGCGTTGCGTCCGCCACACCGCTGACCATTATCAAGAACGGCGGAGAACTTCCCGAGATGCTTGACTGCTTCCTGGGTACCATTCCCGGATCACTGGGCGAGACCTCCGCGCTGCTTCTGTTGCTCGGCGGGATCTATCTGATTATCCGCGGCATTATTGACTGGATCGTTCCGCTCACGTATATTGTGGTTGTACTTGGCCTGAGCTTCCTCTTCGGACGCAATGGTGTTTATGAGATCCTGACAGGCGGACTGATGCTCGGCGCGTTCTTTATGGCAACCGATTACGCGACTACCCCCATGACACACAAAGGCCGCTTCTTCATGGGCCTTGGCTGCGGTATTCTGACGACACTGATCCGCTGCTTCGGCGGCTATCCGGAAGGCGTCAGTTTCTCCATCCTTCTGATGAACGTCATGGTTCCGATCATTGACCGCTTTACGCTTCCGCGAATCTATGGGGAGGTGAAGTCCAAATGAGTGAGAAGAAGAACTTAAAAGCTGTTTCCGCTCCGGTTAAACTCGGTATTATTCTGTTGATCATTGCCGGATGCATGGGACTTCTGTTGGGCGGTGCTAATGTCCTGACCAAGGACCGGATCGCTTCCGCCAAAGAGACGGCTAATAAGAAGGCTTATGCGGCTGTCCTGCCAGAAGGGGCTTCGGTGGATGCACTTGAAGAAGTGCAGGTGCCCGATGAATACAAGGATTCGGTCCTTGAAGCCTTCCGATGCGGGACGATCGGCTACTGCCTGCGCGTTTCCAGCAAAGGCTACGGCGGCCCGGTGATCATTGCTGTCGGGCTAGACGCATCCGGCCAGGTTACAGGCGTTGAGATTGTGGAGCATTCTGAGACGCCGGGTCTTGGCGCCAACGCGACCAACGAATCTTTCCGCAGCCAGTATACGGGGAAGAGCGGATCGGTCGAGCTCGTTAAAGGAGAAGCCGGTGCCGGCCAGGTTGCCGCGATCTCCGGTGCGACGATCACGTCCCGCTCCGTTACGGCAAGCGTCAACACGGCGCTGACCTTTTACGAAAACTGCCTGAAAGGAGGGAAATAAGCATGTCAAAATTGTCTGACGGACTGAAGCGCGGTATTATCACCGAAAATCCGACCTTTGTCCAGGTACTTGGTATGTGCCCGACGCTCGCGACGACGACCGCGGCGATCAATGGACTCGGTATGGGCTTGTCGGTTACCGTTGTACTGATGTGTTCCAACCTTGTGATTTCCCTTCTGCGTAATGTGATTCCCAACAAGATCCGTATTCCCGCATTCATCGTGATTATCGCGACCTTTGTTACGGTAGTGGATCTGTTCCTGCAGGCTTTCTTCTATGATTCCCTGTATAAATCACTGGGACTTTTCATTCCGCTGATCGTGGTTAACTGCATTATTCTGGCACGTGCCGAAGCGTTCGCCTCCAAGAACGATCCGGTTTCATCGCTCTTCGACGGACTTGGCATGGGCCTCGGATTTACCGTTGCGCTGACGCTTCTCGGATCCGTCCGTGAGATCCTCGGCGCCGGCACTATCTTCGGCCTCCAGATCATCCCGTCCGCGATTACACCTGCGGTCATCATGATCATGGCGCCGGGCGGCTTTATCGTTCTGGGAATCCTGCTCGCGGTTTTCAACCATATCCGAGCCAGAAAGGAGCTGTAATCCATGCCTAAATTATTAATCATTCTTATCAGTTCTATTCTGGTCAACAACTTCGTGATGTCACGGTTCCTCGGCATTTGTCCGTTCCTGGGCGTCTCCAAGAAAACCGATACGGCGCTTGGAATGGGCCTTGCCGTTATCTTCGTCATCACCGTTTCATCCGCCTTTACCTATCTGGTCTATCAGTTCCTGCTGGTTCCGCTTCATGTAGAATATCTTTACAATATCGCGTTCATCCTGGTGATCGCATCCCTGGTACAGATGCTTGAAATGGTGCTGCAGAAGGTCAGCCCTACGCTGTATTCCGCGCTTGGTGTCTATCTGCCCCTGATTACGACCAACTGCGCCGTGCTGGGCGTTGCGGTTCTGAACATGCAGGAAGGGTATAATCTGCTCGAGTCCGTTGTCAACGGATTTGCAGCGGCGGTCGGCTTTACGCTGGGTATTACGCTTTTTGCCGGCGTGCGCGAGCGTATCGAGCATAACCGCATTCTCTCCGCCTTTGAAGGCTTCCCGATCGCGATGATTGCTGCCGGGCTGATGGCAATCGCGTTCTTCGGCTTCAAGGGCCTGATCTAAGGAGGTGGCAGCATGTTAATTGAAATTCTGACACCTTTTCTGCTGCTGGCGGGTCTGGGAATCGTTTTCGGCCTCTGCATCGGCGTAGTGGCCAAGAAATTCGAAGTGCCTCAGGATCCTAAGTTCCCATTGGTCCGTGATGTTCTTCCCGGCGCCAACTGCGGCGGATGCGGCTATGCAGGCTGTGATGCTTTTGCAAAAGCCGTCATCAGCGGTGAAGCTTCTCTTAGCGGCTGCGTTGTCGGTGGAGAAGCCGTCGCGCACAAAGTCGCCGAGATCCTTGGAGTAGAAGAAGGGCATTTCGAGAAAAAAGTCGCTTATGTCCAGTGTTCCGGTGACACTTCCCATGCCCATGACAAAATGCGTTACGACGGTGTTAAGCATTGTCTGGAAGCCTCCATGGTCCCGGGCGCGGGTCCCAAGTCCTGCCCTTACGGCTGTGTGGGCTTCGGAACCTGTGTTTCCGCCTGTAAGTTCGGTGCGATCCATGTTGAGAACCGTCTGGCCGTTGTGGATGAATCCAAATGTGTCGGCTGCGGCGCCTGCGTGAATGTCTGTCCCAAGAATATTATCCGACTGGTACCCAAGCGTCAGACTGTCCGCGTACAGTGCTCCGGCCAGGACCGCGGTAAAGATGTACGTCTTGTCTGCGAAGCCGGATGCCTTGGCTGCACGCTCTGCGTCCGCACCTGTGAAGCCGGCGCAATCAAGATGGAAGGCAATGTTGCCCGTATCGATCCCGCCAAATGCGTGCTCTGCGGCAAATGCGTGGCCAAATGCCCGGCCAAAGTCATTCATATCATCGAGAACTGATTACAGTTATTTATCCCCAAAACGCCCCGTCAGTACGGGGCGTTTTTCAATGACGCTCAGCGAACTTTTCACTGAATTTTTCTTTGAAAAAGAATTCCCAATCGGGCGATTCTGTGATATAATGAATTAGTATCGGCTGATAAAAAACAGATAATAAGCCCGATACATCTGATCAAATATCCCGTGGCCGTCTTTCCCGGAAACAGGAGGAAAGATGTTGCTGCAATTAAGTTCGGAAGATTTTACGCCCGATCAGTCCGGGGGAAGGAATGGCGAACGTCCCGCATTTACGATGAAGGATCTGCCGCCTGCCGAGAGGCCCTATGAACGCCTGTGGGAGAAGGGAGCCGATGCCCTCTCCGACGCGGAACTCTTGGCGATCATCCTGCGTTCCGGCCGTTCCGGAGAGAGTTCCATCCAGATGGCGCAGCGTCTGCTGTATGAAAGCCCCGGTTCAGAGACCGGCGGTAATCTGCGGATTATTTTCACACGTTCACCTCAGGAACTCGCTCAGATCGACGGGATCGGACGCGTTAAAGCCATCCAGATTGCCGCGGTGAGGGAGCTTGCATCCAGACTTGCTTCGGAGCGTTTGCCCGATTCGTTCCGGGCACTCGACCCGTCCGCGGTCGCTGATCATTACTATTCCAGAGTCAAAGGACTTCAGAAAGAACATGTTTTCGGCATCTGGCTGGACAACCGGCTTCGCTATCTCGGCGATTCGCTGATTTCGGTCGGAACGGTTAATCATTCGGTTTTCAGCATCCGCGATGTATTCCTGGAGGCGCTTCGGTTTAAGGCCGTTCATTTTATTTTACTGCATAACCATCCGAGCGGAGACCCCGTGCCTTCCGAGAATGATCTCGAAGCAACCGCCAGAATCCGCCAGGCCGCCGAGCTCATTCAGATTATGTTAATTGACCATATTGTGATCGGGGACAACCGTTTTTATTCCTTCAAAGAAGACGGGCTGCTCTGATTTAACCCAAGGATTACGGCCGGACATCGGATCCGGCTGGAAGGAGGACCATTCATGCTGCTTTCCAGAAGCCTCGCCATCGATCTTGGCTCATCCAATACCCGTGTATATTCACGCGGCACAGGTATCGTCCTTAACGAGCCCAGCGCCGTCGCCATTCAGACCCGTACCCGCGAAGTGATCGCTGTCGGTAACGAAGCCAAAGAAATGATTGGCAGGACGCCCAACGAGGTTTCTTCAGGCTATCCGATCCGTCATGGTACTGTTACGGATCTGCTGACGACCAAAGCCATGTTCCGCTATTTTCTCAAGCATCTTTTCCCGCGCGCGATTCCTTTTTCCCGTCCCAGGCTGCTGATCTGCATTCCCTACAGCCTGACGGATACGGAGCGCAGAGTTCTGGTGGATGTGGCAGTACAGGCCGGCTTCAGCGACAGCGGCACCCATCTGCTTGAACAGCCTGTTGCGGCGGCACTTGCATCCGAAATGGATGTTTTGTCCCCCGCAGGTAATATGGTCGTGGACATCGGAGGAGGGCTGACAGAGGTTGCGATCGTCTCCATGGGCGGCGTCGTCACCAGCCGCTCCATCCCGATCGCGGGCGATACCATGAATGAAGAGATCGAACGTTTTGTACAGCGTGAATTCAATCTGATGATCGGCGAACACACTTCCGAGCAGATCAAGATCCGCCTTGCAAACGCCTATTTTGATCCGCATATGGAAGAAGAAAAGATGGAGATCAAAGGGCGCGACAGGGAGACCGGTTTGCCCAGGATCGTAGAAATGACGAATTTTCAGGCTGCAATGGCGATCCGCGAATCCGTAGATGCCATTGTAGCTGCTGTCCTCAGTACACTGGAGCATACTCCGCCCGAACTATCCGCCGATATCGTTGAGAACGGTATGGTCATGTCCGGCGGGGGTTCATTGCTTCGCGGGCTGGACCGTGTATTGTATGAGAAAACCAATATCCGTGTCAAATTGGCTTCCGACCCGATGAATGCCGTGGCCAACGGCGCGGGCATTGTGCTGGAAGATATGAAGAAATATCACAGCACACTGGTTCCGCTGAGGAATCTTTTGTAAAGGAGCCCCCGGATGCCCAAGAACAGAAAACCATTTTACAGCTCTCTCAGAGATCTGACCCGTGTATCGCTGCGAGATCTGAAACCCATCGAGATAGAGAAGAAGAAACACCAATTCCATATGACGGTGCGGCAGAAGATCCTTTCGGTTACAGCTGCCTGTATTCTGCTGATAGTCATTACCCTCACACTCGGCAATTTTCTGGCGCCTGCAGGATCGTTCTTCAGCACGATATCACTTCCTTTCCAGCGCGCCTTTTCCGCTATCGGCAATTTCTTTGAGGAGCGCGCCACCGCCTCCAGAGACGCCAAGGAGCTTCGTGAAGAGAACGCGTCTCTGAAACGGACGCTTGAAGCCATGCAGTATGAGAATACACTGCAGGAAGTGCGTCTGAACCGTCTGAATGAATTGATGGCCTTGTATGAGCTGGATAATCAATATTCTGACTATCCCAAGACAGCTGCTGAAATCATCGCTGCCTCTCCGAGCAATTGGTTCAGCTCGGTTACGATCAATAAAGGCGCCGCGGACAAACTCGCCGCCTATATGCCGGTTCTCTCGGGAAGCGGCCTCTTTGGCTATATCGACACGGTTTACCAGAAGACTTCGCGTGTCACAACGATCCTTTCGGACGGCAGCTTTGTCTATGGAGAGATCCTCCGCAGCATGGACAGAGTCTCCGTCATCGGGACCGCGGAGGGCGAACGGGAAGGCGTCTGCGAGATCGAGTTTGCGATTGGTCAAGTCGATATCGCGGTAGGCGACGAAATCGTTACGTCAGGCATGAGTACGATATATCCGCCGGGCGTACGGATCGGTGAGGTCATCAAGATCTCCGAGAAAGGCGATGGCGTCATGGGGATCGCCACAGTCCGTCCGTTCGCGGAGATCCATGATGTCACCTGTGTACTGATCATGCAGGAAGTAAAAGCAAAGCCCGTCGACATCACGAATGTGGACGATCAGGAGGAGAGCGTATCCGAAAGCCGTGAGGAATCCGTTCCTTCCGAATCGGGCAGTGGGGAAGTGTCGCAGCCATGAGACTGAGAAGCATATCGATTTCGATACTGGCCTTCCTGCTGCTTTGCCTCGAAGCCACTGTCATGCAACGGATCAGGCTTGCCGGAGTGGTGCCCAACCTGTCCGTCTGTGTCGTTGTCAGCGCTGCGCTTTTATACGGCAGTGCGTTCGGGCGGAGGCTTGGACTCGCCGTCGGACTTATTCAGGACTTGCTTTTTATGCGGTTTACAGGCTTTTTCGGACTCCTGTTCTTCCTGGCCGGGCATATAGCCGGGCAGTTCAAAGACGGCTTTGAACAGAATAATTTATTTATGGCGCTATCGATCACAGCACTTATCGATTTCGCGTTTTCCGCAGTATGCTATCTGCTGCTGCATTTTTTCCAGGGAAGGATCAATGTTATGGACTATTTCCGGGACCTGATCCTCCCTGAACTGATTTATACCATGCTTGCCGCGCTTCCGGTCTACCTTCTGGTCCGCGCTGTCGGAATCATCTCAGACAGGATCACGGAGCGCAAACGGCATAATGTGACGGAAGGCAATATGTCCGTCGATGTAAGGAGTGCACCCTATAATTGAGAGAATTATGGCTGAGGATTAAGGAATTCTTCTCTAACCGCGTCGTGGTGCTGGCTCTGATCTTTTCAGTGATCCTATTCGCACTCTGGAGCCACCTCTTCAGACTGCAGGTAGTCGAGCCTCAGAAATATGCGGATATTCAGTCAGGCACTTATGTGAATACCGTCATCACCGAAGGCGTAAGGGGAGAAATATTTGACCGGTTTGGACATCCGCTCGCGAGCAACCGCTATGTATGGTCGCTTTATTATGATGCATCCACCGAGTCTAAGAACCTTAATGATATCTGCCATCATATGGCCGTCCTGCTGCAGAATCACCAGCTTCAGGCCGACCTTGATTTTGCTCTGGAATATTCGGAGGGAACAGGTGTCGTATACCGTCCCCGTTATGAAAACAGCGCGACGCTCCGGATCCTTTTCCTGGCCGAGATTTTCAGCAAATCCAGCATCAACCTGACTTCAGCGGAAAAAAGGACGACAGCGGAAGAGGCGTACCTCTTTATGCGGGATGAACTGTTCAAAATTCCTGCCGATCAGTATACGGTTCAGGAGATCCTTGAAATCATGCGGTTCAGGTATGCTTTCTATATCCAGCGTTTCAAGACGGAAGAGCCAATCCTGATTCTGCAGGATCTTCCGGAGGAGCTGCGTGTAAACATCTATGAGCGGCAGATGGATTATCCCGGATTTTTCTGCCGTTCGGAGGAGACCAGGTATTATCCAGGCGGCGAAGCTTTTTCACATATTCTGGGATATCTTGGCAGTATTCCCGAGGATGCTTATGAATCACAGTATAAAGCGCGCGGCTATCAGATCGATGATGTGATCGGCCGTGACGGATTGGAAGCCGTTTATGAATCATCTCTTCGCGGCAATCAGGGACGGATCGACATCACTTATAATGAATTGACCGATGCCGAGGTCTCCCGGACAACCGTTCAGGAAGCAACGATGGGCAATCATCTGTATCTGACGATCGATGCGGATCTGCAGCGCATGGTTTATGAGCAGCTGGAACAGTCCGTCAAAGAAATGCTTGCCAAAAAAATCAACGGCAAGAAATCAGAAACCGGTTCCAGCTATACAGCCATCGACGTGCTGATCGCCATGATCGATAACGAAACGATCCGTCCCAGACAGCTGTTTAATGCGAATTCCGAATATGCCAACCACCTGCGCAGTCTGTACGAGGCGTATTCCAGGACCAAACTCGATCAGCTGCGGGGAGCCGTTGTCAATCCCAAATTACTGCTTCGCAATTATGACGAAGACCTGATGACGATGTACAATACCTGGATCGAGATCATGCGCGATGCCGAGGGCATACTGTCAAGAGATTATCAGAAGACCGGCGTCTTCTACGAGCAGTATAAGAACGGCGAGAAATCCGCCGCAGAGTTCCTGGAATACTGTTTCTACAGCGATTTTATCGATCTGGAACCATACGGGCTTGCGCACGAGATGGACGTGAATGTCATCTTTCCGGCCTTTATTGAAGCGGAATTTGAAAAGCTGCAGGATAATGAAAGCTTTATGCGGCTGATGTGTGAGTGGCTGCTGCGCGACAAAGCCTTCTCGGACCATGATTTTCTGCTGATTCTCTATGATATCGGCTATTTGTCCAATGCGGACGGTTCCAGAGACCGTCTGATGCTTAACCAGGCAACACCCGAGCAGACCCTTGCCGCAAAGATCCTCGACAGTGAGATCCTTCCGACGGATATTCACTTGGATCCTTACAGTGCAAGCGCTGTAATCACTTCCGTTGAGACAGGCGAAGTCCTGGCCATCGCAAGTTATCCTTCCTACGATAATAACCGCTTTGTAAGTGACGAGGATTATTACCTCTCCGTCGTAACCAGTTCCTCATCGCCGATGATTTTCCGCGCCCTGGAAGAGGGCAGAGCGCCGGGCTCAACCTTTAAACTCTGCACATCGATCACCGCGCTTGAATATCATAAGATCGATGACAAAGAAAAAATCTATGATGACTATGAGTTTACCAAGGTTCACAGCAACGACAATCCGGTTTGCCATAGTACGGAATCCCACGGAAGCATCAATATCGCAGAAGCCATCATGGTTTCCTGCAACTACTTCTTTTATACCATGGGCTATCGGCTCTGCGATCCGGTAGAAGACGATCAGGGCAATTTCGACTATAAGGATATCGTCGGTCTGGAACGCATGGCAGCCTTTGCCAAAGATCTGGGACTCGCGACCAAAACAGGAATCGAACTGAATGAAGCCGAACCTCAGACTTCCGTTCAGGATGCTGTCAGAAGTGCCATAGGGCAGGGCACAAACTCCTACACGACTGCCAATATCAACCGCTACACCTGTACGATCGCCAATGACGGCGTGGTCAAAGATCTGTTTCTGGTTGCTAGAGTCACCGATTATGCCGGACGCACGATTGAGGAAACCAGACCTCATGTGGACCATAAGGCCAATGTCTCCCAGAGTTCCTTCGATCTGGTCAAGCAGGGCATGAGGATGATGGCGAATGATAATCTGACGCTCTCCAACTTTATGGATGACAGCGGGATCATCGTCGCGGGTAAAACCGGTACCGCGCAGGAACTGAACAACCGTCCCGACCACGCGCTTTTCACCGGCATCACCAACATAGATAATCCGGAAGTCGTGATTACCGTTACGGTGCCGTTCGGAGGCAACTCATATCATGCAGTCGACCTGTTTGCAGAACTTGCCAAAATCTACTATGATCTGGATAAGGACGAAGCGGGTTCGGAAGAATATGCCGCGAATTAAAAGGATTTACAGCATATTTTATAGTTTTTACTTGAAAAATCAGAAAGGAGAGGGTATACTGTGAAGGGAAAGCAATTAAGACAGCGTATTGATTTTACACTGATCCTTGCGGTTACGGCGCTGGTTGGCTTCAGCATCATCATGATCGGCAGTGCAGGCGGACGTACATTTGATCTGCTTCACATTACCCTCGGCCCCAGCATGAAGCGGCAGCTGCTCGGGTTTGCATTGGGCCTGGTTTTTGCAACGGTTCTGATGCTTGTCAGCCGTGAACTGTTGAACTTTCTGACCATCCCGATTTACTTTTTCATGCTGCTCCTGCTGCTTATCGTTCTGTTGATCGGTATCGGTTCCGGAGCGGAGGGAGAAGAAGAGGGAGTTCACCGATGGATCCAGCTGATCGGCGGCTTTACACTGCAGCCTTCCGAATTTGCCAAATTCTTTATCATCATCGTACTGGCACGTTTCTGTGACGTCCGTTCCGACAGGATCAACCGTTTCGGAGTACTTCTGGCATTTGGAGCGATTCTGGTCTTACCATTCTATCTGGTACTAAAAGAGCCCGATCTGTCCACCTCTATCATACTGATCGCGATCGGCGCGGCCATTCTTTTTACCGCCGGCCTTAACTGGAAGTATATACTGGCAGCTTTTCTGATCGCCGGGATCGGGATCTATGTGATCCTCGCTGATGCGTATAATCCGGATGGCCCCAGGATTCTCTCAGAATACCAGGCCATGCGTATCTGGGCCTTTATAACACCTGAAAAATATGCCGAGAACTATGCCTATCAGACGCTCAGATCACAGTACGCCATCAGCTCCGGCGGGCTCACGGGCGTCGGATTATTCAATTCAAGCGGATTGATTCCCGTCCCCATGACAGACTTTATCTTTGCGATACTCGGAGAAGAACTCGGATTTATCGGCTGCAGCATCATGATGGGAATCATGACCCTGATCGTAGGACATATTATCCGGATTTCCACTATGGTTCGCGATACCTACGGCAAACTGATCTGCGTGGGCGTCGCAACCTGGATCGCGACGCAATCCTTTATCCATATAGGCGTTAATACCGCGGTCCTTCCCAATACCGGCATTCCTTTGCCCTTTATGAGCTATGGTCCGAGCTCGCTCGTCGCCATTATGGGCGGCATCGGACTTGTACTGCATGTCTACTATCATCACAAAATGCAGGAAGAACTGCGGCGCAGTCCTAATACTGAGACAGGAGGTACGCAACTTGAACATCGCTTTGGCAGCTATTAACAACAAGAAGAGATTGATGCAGAATTTCTGTATCGCTTACAGACAGATCCTGTCCAAGCATACTCTGTATGCTACAGGTACGACCGGCCGGCTGATCGAAGAGGTCACCAATCTGCATGTTCATAAATATCTGGCCGGACCCTTGGGCGGAATCCAGCAGATGGGTGCGCAGATCTCCGGCAATGAATTGGATATGGTCATTTTCCTCAATGAGCCCAGTGAAACCGGAGAAGCCTTCCACCAGATCGTAAATCTGTGTGACACACATAATATTCCTATCGCGACCAACCTGGCTACGGCCGAGATGCTGGTTCTCGGTATGGAAAGCGGGAATCTGGACTGGAGGAATCTGTACAAATAAACTAGGAGTGAAAACATGAGAACAGTGCATGTGCCCGATCAGATTCTGTTATCCGTGGATAAGCCTGCCCGTTATATCGGGGGCGAGTTGAACGCCGTTCGTAAAAATCCGGATCAGGTCTCTGTTCGGGTTGCTTTTTGTTTCCCGGACGTCTATGATGTGGGCATGTCCCACCTTGGATTACAGCTTCTGTACGGACAGTTTAATTCAATGCCCAATGTCTATTGCGAGCGCGTTTTTGCGCCATGGCCCGATATGGAGGAGAAGATGCGTGCACATCATATTCCTCTGTATACGCTGGAGACTTTTTCTCCGGTAAAGGACATGGATTTCCTCGCCATCACGCTGCAGTATGAGATGAGTTTCACCAATATTCTGAATGTGCTGGACCTCTCGGGCATCCCTATTTATGCCAAAGACCGTACGGATGATGACCCGCTTGTGATTGCGGGCGGACCCACGGCCAGCAACCCCGAAGTCCTGGCGCCCTTTATCGATTTCTTCTATATCGGAGAAGGTGAAGTCTCTTATGAAGAGCTCTTTAACCGCTATGAAGCGCATAAAAAAGCCGGCGGTCACCGCAGGGATTTTCTGACAAAAATCCTGGACCTTGGTCCCATCTATGTCCCGGCATTTTATGATGTCGAATATGAGGAAGAACCCGCGCCGGGGGCCGAATACACCCCCAGAATCCGTTCGATCAGGCCGAATCGACCCGACGCACCGGCCACTATCCGTAAAGATATCGTGGACGATCTGGAGCATTCCTACTATCCGACCAAGCCCATTGTATCCTATTTACAGGCTGTTCATGACCGGGCCGTTGTTGAGATCTTCCGCGGTTGCATCCACGGCTGCCGTTTCTGTCAGGCCGGACAGGTCTATAAACCCGTCCGTTACCGCAGTAAGGAGAAAGTCATGCAGCTATGTGATGAAATCCTGCAGAATACCGGGTATGACGAGATTTCTTTCACTTCGCTCAGCACGGATGATTATCCATGGCTGGAAGAGCTTATGACGGAGTTCCGGGAGAAATATCCCCATGTCGGGGTCAGCCTTCCCTCGCTGCGCGTGGACGCATTCTCACTATCCCTGATGGAGAAGCTCGCGGAGGGCAAGAAGAGCGGCCTGACCTTTGCTTCGGAAGCAGGGACGCAGCGCCTCCGCGATGTGATCAATAAGGGTCTTACCGAGGAAGATGTCCTGGGAGGCTGCAGACTGGCTTTCTCCGGCGGCTGGGACCGCGTCAAACTGTATTTTATGCTGGGTCTTCCTACCGAGACCGAACAAGATATTTATGGCATTGCCCATATGGGATATCAGATTCTGGATGCGTGGTATCAGACACCGCAGGAAAAGCGTTCGCGGGATGTCTCTATTACGGTCAGTACTTCTTTCTTTGTTCCCAAATCATTCTCACCATTCCAGTGGGCACCCCAGGCGACCCCAGAAATGTATGCGGAGAAACAGGCCTATCTGAACGGCCAGATCCGCAACCGCAAGATCCGCTATAACTGCCATGATTCTTTCCTGAGCACCCTTGAGGGAGTGATGGCCCGCGGCGACAGGCGCGTCTCCCGATTACTCTATACCGCATGGCAGAAAGGCTGCCGTTTTGACAGCTGGTCGGATCACTTCCGTGCGGATCTGTGGAAGGAATCCCTGGAGGAATGCGGGATCGAGCTGGCATATTATAATTATCGCGAACGTCAGGCCGACGAAATCTTCCCCTGGGACATGATCGATTATGGTGTCAGTAAACAGTGGCTGCGGCATGAATATGAGCGGGCCCTGGCCGGCAAACCGACACCTAACTGCAAAGAACGCTGTTCTGGATGCGGTATGATGAAACTCGCCCATACGGGTCTTTGCTTTGAAGAG
Source organism: Bacillota bacterium (assembly GCA_017442535.1). Lineage (GTDB taxonomy): Bacteria > Bacillota > Clostridia > Lachnospirales > Bianqueaceae > RUG12817. The sequence goes on from JAFRZL010000015.1 coordinate 108,188, forward strand.
AGGAGAGTGGAATCATGAATCCTGAGAGATATCGGAAGCGTGTCGTTTTCTGGAAAGGAGACCGCATGCGTTTTGTAGGCCATCTTGATCTGCTTCGCGTATTACAGCGGGCCATGAACCGGGCCGGGATCGAACTGGTCTTTTCCAATGGATTTAATCCGCATCCTCAGATGTCATTTGCCAAGCCCCTCTCCCTGGGACAGGAAGGCATGCGAGAGATCATGGAACTGGAGCTCGCTTCTCCGATGACTGATCAGGAGCTGATCGAGCGGATCAACGCGGTACTTCCGCCCGGGATCCTGCTGCTGGACGCGGCGGATATGCCGGAGGGCACCAAATCCGCCATGTCTATGGTAGATCTGGCTGAATACGAGATCCATCTTCCTGATCTGGATATTGACTATCCTGAGGCGCTCAAAGGTTTCTTATCGCTTCCGGAAATACCGATACGCAAGCTCGCCAAATTCCATGGGCGCAAACAGGAGATAACGGTAGATATCCGCCCCAGAATCCGCGAACTCAAGGCGCTGAACGCAAATACATTTTATCTGCTGGCCGTCAGTACGGGCGAAGAAAACCTTAAACCTGACAAAATGATGCAGGTCTTCTGGAACTATATCGGTCATCCTGAGCAGACGGCTAATGAACAGATCGTCAGGACCGGACTGTATCAGTGCCGGGAAGACGGGACGCTTGCGGATATGATGCAATTATTGGAATATCAGGCGGAGTAGAGCCGAGCCCAAAGCGTCTGATGCTCAAATAATACTGAAAATAAGCGATTTTCCTCAATTTTATGCTTGACAAGCAGACACTCCTGTGATAAAATCGATATGTTGCCGCTCGACGAGGCCTTTAATGGTATGCTTTGAGGCATGCAGCCATAGTCGGCGAGTCTTAAAAGAAGGAGGTGCCTAGTAATGTATGCTGTAATCGAAACAGGTGGCAAGCAGTACCGGGTACAAGAAGGAGACGTTGTTTTTGTCGAGAAGCTCGGTCTGGTCGAGGGTGAGAATTATGTATTTGATAAGGTTCTTGCCGTATTTACCGATGACGGAGCGATGGTTGGAAAGCCTTACGTCGAGGGTGCAAAGGTTTCTGCGACGACCCTTAAGGAAGGACGCGCCAAGAAGGTCATTGTTTACAAGTACAAGTCCAAGAAGGGCTATCACAAGAAGCAGGGCCATCGTCAGTGCTTCACCAAGCTTCAGATCAATTCGATCCAGGCTTAATTCCTTGGTTTGACATGATTCAGGCAGTCCTATTCACTAATTCCGAAGGGCATATCTGGGGATTCCGCATTAAGGGCCACGCCGAGTACGCGGCTGATGGCGAACCCGATATCGTCTGTGCCGCGGTTTCCGCCCTTGCCTATAATACAGTTAATGGGCTGCAGCAATTATGCGGTCAGCATGTTCTCTGCAAGACGAACGATGACGGCTTTATGGCTGCACAAGTGCCCTTGATTCGTGAGGGGGCCAATTCGGACAAAGCAGAACTGGTTTTCAGATTGTTATATCTGGGCCTGAAACAGCTTGCCAGACAATACAGATCCAATGTAACCGTAAAAACTGTTAAGCACACTTGAAGGAGGTGCATTTCAATGCTTCAGATGAATCTTCAGTTGTTTGCTCATAAGAAGGGCGTAGGTTCCAGTAAGAACGGACGTGACTCCGAGTCCAAGCGCCTGGGAGCGAAGAGAGCCGATGGTCAGGTCGTAAAGGCCGGCAACATTCTGTACCGCCAGAATGGTACTCGTATCCATCCCGGAACGAATGTAGGCATCGGTAAGGATGACACCCTTTACGCTCTGGTAGAGGGACGTGTCAAGTTTGAGAGATACGGACGCGACCGCAAGAAGGTCTCCGTATATCCCGTGGAGGAAGCTGCGGTTTAATCGCCGCAAGCCGAATACTTCAGCAATCAGGCAGGTTCCAAGCATCCTTTGGGACCTGCTGTTTTTTCTAAATCAGGAAGAGGGACTATCATGTATGTAGATGAAGCTCGTATTACCATTGAATCCGGCAAGGGCGGGAATGGCTGTACTTCTTTTAGACGTGAGAAATTCGTGGCTGCGGGAGGCCCCGACGGCGGCGATGGCGGTAAGGGTGGAGACATCATCTTCGAGACCGAGCAGGGGATGACGACCCTTTATTATTTCCGCCATCATCGTATTTTTAAGGCGGAGAAGGGCGGCGATGGCGGCGGCAAAAATTGCCATGGCAAGGATGCGGATGATCTGATCATTCGTGTCCCGATCGGAACGGTGCTCCGGGAAGCGGAGTCAGGTCTGGTCGTCGCAGATCTCTCCAAGCCCGATATGCATGAAATCATATTAAAAGGCGGACGTGGCGGCAAGGGGAACCAGCACTATGCGACCGCGACAATGCAGATTCCGCAGTATTCTCAGTCCGGACGGCCGGGGCACACTCTGGATTTGATCCTGGAGCTTAAGGTGCTGGCTGATGTTGGATTGCTCGGTTATCCCAATGCCGGCAAATCGACATTTTTATCCCGTGTATCCAATGCCAAGCCTAAGATTGCCGATTATCCCTTTACTACACTTGAACCCAATCTGGGTGTGGTTAACCTGAGCTATGGCAAGTCTATGGTAATCGCCGATATTCCCGGGCTGATCGAGGGCGCGGCAGACGGCGCCGGTCTGGGACACGAGTTTCTGAAGCATCTGGAACGGACACGCGTTCTGATTCATTTAGTTGATACTGCCGGTCTGGATGGACGTGATCCGATCTCGGATCTGGAGGTGATCAACGCGGAATTATCCCGTTACAGCGCTGAATTAGCTTCGCTGCCGCAGATCATAGCCGCGAATAAGATGGATTTACCCGACGCACAGGCCTTCTATCCCGAGCTGGAACAATATTGCAATGAAAAAGGCTATGAGGTCTTCCCGATTTCAGCCGCAACCGGCAAAGGGATCCAGGCGTTATTGGATCGCGTCATTCAGGTTCGTGATTCCATTGCCCCCGAGCCCCGCGTTTTCGACAAAGAATTCGATATCAATACGCTTAATCAGGACAATGGTTTGTCGGAAGATGGCGGAATTACTATTGACTTGATGCCTGATGGAGCGTATAATATAGGTGGACCTGCGATCGAAAAAATGTTGGGATACACTTATTTGGATACGGAAAAAGGATTTGATTTCTTCCAGCGTTTCCTTAGGGAACGCGGTGTCATTGACCGGCTGGAAGCCATGGGCATTCAGGAAGGTGATACGGTTATCGTAGCCGATATCGCTTTCGAATTCTATCCGTAATCATTTGCATTGAGGAGATATTTATGCTTACAACCAAACAAAGAGCCTATTTGCGTTCTCTTGCCCAGACCGAAGAAGCCATTTTCCAGATCGGAAAGGGCGGGGCGACCAGGGAACTTGTAGAGGCCCTCAGTGACGCGCTTGAAAAGCGTGAGCTGATCAAAATATCTGTGCTGCAGAATTGTGAAGACGACGTCAAATATCTGGCGGATGTCGTATCCACTCGCACCCACGCGGAGCTTGTACAGACCATCGGTAAGAAAATCATTTTGTACAGGCCATCCAAGAAACCACATATTATTCTGCCGCGATGAATGCCATGGATGCACAGAAGGATTATGATCGCATGGCCCGCAGGGTCGCGATCATGGGCGGTACATTTGATCCGATTCATTACGGTCATCTCTTGACCGCTGAGACCGTCCGTGAAAAGCTTCAGATGGATCAGGTCCTGATTATTCCTACAGGTGTTTCTTATTTCAAAATCAATCGTAATGTGACGCCTCCCGACGTCCGTTTTCGGATGGTGGAGGCCGCTGTAAGAGATAATCCCTGGTTCTTTGCCTCTCCGATTGAGACGGAGCGGGATGGCTATACCTATACGGTCGATACCATTCATCAGCTGCGGCAGATTTATTCGGACAGTACCGAATTCTATTTTATCATCGGGGCAGATGCCATTTCCGGATTATCCTCCTGGTATCATGTGAAAGAACTGGTTTCTCTCTGTCATTTTGTCAGTGTCAACCGTCCGGGGTATGACTCGATCGTGCCGGATATCTTTAATGAAGAAGGCTGCAAGGGATTCTATCGGGTATCCGTCCCCGAGATGGAGATTTCTTCCTCCGACCTGCGTGAGCGGGTGAGAAGAGGAGAGAGCATCCGGTATATGGTACCGGAAATTGTCGAACAAATGATTTATCAATATGGCCTTTATCAAGAATAAAGGAGGTTGTAGGTATTGCTGCCTGACAGAATTGAGATTTTGCGGTGGTTATATAGTAATTTAAAGCCGAAACGTTTTCTGCATACATTGGGCGTGGAGCAGGAGGCGATTGAACTTGCTATGATCCACGGACTGCCTCTCCGTGAAGCCTCGGTTGCGGCGCTGCTGCATGATTGTGCGAAGAATTTGCCGGAAAGAGAGATGCTGCGCATACTTGAGAGCCATCAGGATCCCTATGCGGATAAGGATTTTCCACAGGTGCTTCACGCATTCGCCGGTCCGTATGTAGCGGAGGATCAATTCGGACCGCTGCCGGAAGATATTGCCAATGCCATCCGTTTTCATACGACCGGCCGCAGCGCGATGTCTCCTCTGGAAAAACTGATTTTTTCAGCCGATTATACGGAGCCCGGCCGCGAAGAATTTGCCGGTCTGGCCGAGGCCAGGGCTTTGATCCGCAAGGACCTCAGCCTGGGAACAGCTCATATTATCCGCAACAATGTCTATTATTTACAGCGTAAAGGCGCTTTGATCCATCCACTGACCTTAACGGCCCTTACGGATCTGTCCAATGGCGTCTGAAGATGACCAATTTGATTAGGAGGTAAAAATGTCCGATCAGTTTAATCTTGCAGAAGATTTAAAAGAATCCGCTCATATGGCCAAAGTTGCCTATCAGGCACTTGAAAGCAAGCAGGGCGAAGACATCCGTGTACTGGATATCCACGATGTATCTGTGCTTGCCGATTATTTTGTCATCGCCCATGGCCGTAACCGCAGCCATGTACAGGCTCTGCTGGATGAAGTAGAGGATAAACTGGCTGAGGCCGGGTATGAAATCATGTCTAAAGAGGGCATGGAATCCTTTACCTGGGGCTTGCTTGACTGCAACCGTATCATTGTTCATATCTTCAGTGAAGAAGCAAGACTTTTTTACAATCTGGAGAGAATCTGGTCCGACGGCAAGAAGATCGATCCGTCTGAGCTGGCTTGATTCTCTGTTTTACTCTGTTTGAAGAGCCCACGCCGGGCTTTTCATCATATTAAATCAGTACTGCATGGTGTCAGGGCTGATTGAAATGAATTATAAGGAGGAACCACTATGAGTACCGGTAAGGCCTTAACGGAGGCGGAGCGTATCAAAAGAAGGAATCTATGGACCTATCCCGTCGGAACAGTGGGAAGGGATGCCATTTATCAGCTTTTTAACAGCTTCATCCTGATCTACGTTATCTTTACCCGCAATCTTACCGACGCGCAATTAGGCGTCATTACCGCAATTATGGTAGCTGCCCGTATCTTTGATGCCCTGAATGATCCCATCATGGGCAATATCATTGAGCGGACGCGTACCAAGTGGGGTAAATTCAAGCCCTGGCTTGCGATCGGCGTCGTCAGCACTTCCCTGGTTGTGATCTATATCTTTAACACCAAGCTTCAGGGCTGGGCTTTTATCGTCGCGTTCGGTATTGTCTATTTCCTTTACAGCATCACTTATACGATGCATGATATCTCCTACTGGGGCATGGCTCCTTCTCTGGGGCATGACGCCAATTCCAGAAACCAGTTTACCTCCAGAGCCACGCTCTTTGCCGGTATCGGCAATGTTCTGGCGACGGTCGCGATTCCGATGCTGACCACCGGATCAAACGCGATCGGAGGAAACGCTGCTACCGCATATGGCACCATCGCTCTGATCTTTGGTATTGCTGCGCCCTTATTCCTCTGTGTAACCCTGTTCGGCGTAAAAGAGGATTACAGCTACAATGCAGAACCTGTTCCGAAGGTCAGTTTCAAGACGATCATCAATACCTTCAAGGGTAATGATCAGCTGATCTGGATCGCCATTATCTTCCTGATCCAGCAGATTGGTAACAATGTCGTCATCGGTGGTCTCGGCTCGACCTATATTTACTTCGAATTCGGATATGAGGGCGGTTATTATTCGCTGTTCTCCATGGTCGGATTGATGGCTACCGGCTTCCTGATGGTCTTCTATCCCATGATTTCCCGTCATATCAACCGTAAACCGCTGATGAAGATCATGGCTATCATTTCTTTGGCGGGCTATGCCATTATGCTGCTTGTCGGACTGCTGATGCCAACCTCCATGGTCAAATTCTGGGCTATCACGATCGGCTTTATGCTGGCGAACTTCGGAATGTACTGCTTCTACCTGATCATGATGATTTCGATCTTCAATACGGTGGAGTATAACGAACTGAAGCATGGTGTCCGTGACGAAGCGATCATTACCTCCGTCCGTCCTTTTGTTACCAAGCTTGCATCCGCGCTTACCGCACTGCTGACTTCTTTAAGCTTCCTGATCTTCGGCGTACTCAAATACACGAACGGTATCTCCGATCTGGAGCAGCTGACGAATATGGGTAAGATTACGGAAGTGGAGAAGCTCGCTCAGATCAAAACGCTTCTTGAGCAGGTCAGCTCCGGTCAGATCATCTGCCTGCTGTTCTGCATTACAGTCCTGCCCTGCGCACTGATGATCATTTCTTACCGTATGTATCAGAAGAAGTATAAACTGGATGAGGATGAGTATGACCGCATCCGTGCAGAGCTCGAAGAAATCAAGGCCGGTAAGGCTAAGGAGTCTCATCCTGAGGAATAAGTCCGTTGTAAGAGGGGGTTGCGAATGAGCCGGCATATAGATAAAGCTGCTCAAAACAGAGAAGTATTCGAGAACCTGAGCGTGCCGAAAGCGCTCGCTACTTTGGCGATTCCCACCATCATAGGCCAGCTGATCATCCTGATTTATAATCTCGCAGATACGTTTTTTATCGGGAGGGTCAACAACCCTTATATGGTGGCGGGAGTCTCCTTAATTTTGCCGGTTTATAATATCTGTATTTCCATAGCCGGTCTGGTCGGCATCGGCGGCGGAGCCTTGATCTCCAGACTGCTCGGTGCGGGACGCGATGATGAAGCCGTAAAGGTCAGCGCTTTCAGTATTTATACGGCTATCGGCGTCGCCTTTCTGTTTGCGCTTTCCGTGCTGATTGGCATGAACCCTCTGCTGAATGTCCTGGGGGCGAGCAGTGAAACAGAAGCTTTTGCGAGAGAATATGCCATCTGCGTCATCGTAGTCGGCGGTATTCCGACAGTTCTTTCCATCACGATGGCGAATCTGCTGAGAAGTACCGGATGTGCACGCGAAGCTTCTTTTGGCGTATCGATGGGTGGAATCATTAACATGATTCTGGATCCGCTGTTTATGTTTGTGATTTTCCCGAGGGGAAAAGAGATCCTGGGTGCGGGCCTTGCGACAGCAACGTCCAATTTGCTTGCCTGCATCTATTTTGTTATCACGATTAAACGCCTTCAGGGGAATACTGTCCTGACGCTTTCGCCTTCGGCGGGAATGCCGAGCCTGCAGAATATTAAGGCCATATTTGCCATTGGAATTCCGTCCGCGTTGGCTTCCTTCCTTTTCGATTTGGATTTTATAGTAATTGACAAGTTGGCTACTTCTTATGGCGATATTCCTCTGGCAGCGATCGGTATAGTTCTTAAAGCCGAGAGGCTTCCACTGAATGTGGGCGTCGGTCTGGCACAGGGAATGATGCCGCTCGCAGCTTATAACTATGCCGCCCGGAATCTACCGCGGATGCGTAAAGCCATTTCTTATTCGAGAATTGCCGGATTAATCTTTGCGTTTATCAGTATTATTCTATATGAGATAGGCGGCGGAGCAGTGATGCGACTATTTATCAATGATCCGGAAACCGTCAGGATCGGAACAAATTTCATTCGTGTCAGATGTATTGCTACGCCGCTGATGTTTACCAGCTTTCATATGGTAAATGCCTTTCAGGCACTTGGTAAAGGTAAAATGGCATTCTTTTTGCCTTTTGCACGCTGGGCCATGTTCAACATACCATTGCTGTATATCATGAACGCGCTGTTTGGCATGTACGGCATTGTCTGGGCCCAATTTGCCGGAGATATACTGACAGTAACTGTTTCGATCATAGCCTATGTGCAATTTGAAAAGAAGGAATTAAAACCAATGGAACAGGCAATGATGTCGGAGGCAGCCATTTCCGGATAGGGAAGTTCAGCGTTTACCTGATTCAAATGCTTCCAACTATTCGTAAAAGGCAAGTTTTACGAATAGTTGTACCGTAAAAATAGGGGGAGCCCTCTTGATGAAGGCTCCCTTTTGATTTTGGCATTCTTTTTGGCATAATCGGAAATAATGATTATTCTTCCGGATAATCATCTATTTCCGCAGGAAAAACAAGTTCGACAGGTTTGCCGGGGTCTTCCAGCTGCAATTCTATTTGAACGTGAACATGCGTTTCCGGCATTCCTTCCTCGATGACGTTCAGCTCAAATGATGTGACTGTACTCACAATGTAACCTTCGCTGTTGACCGTCATCGTTCCCTTCATGCCATCGATATTGTGCAGCATAGTCTCTGTAAAAGAATTATCAATCATTTCACCCGTCAGCATGCTCCAGAATAATTCCAAGATGGATCCGGACATCTGATCGATCATTTTCTCAGGATCGGCCGTATACTTCAGTATCGCATAATCCCTGGAACGCTCTGAACTCAGCTTTTGAATTGCTTGTGGCGCGATCGGTTTATATATAACGGTCGTCGGATCCGGAATACCGTATAGATCCTTATGATCCTGACTATATCGCCATTTAACCGTATTTTCATGATGATCGTTCAAATAGATATAACCGCCTCGAGAATAAACATCCATGGTTTCAGCCGGTTCGGAATTATTAAACGCGTATATTTCCATCTGCATTACAGCGGGAATCTCTGTGTCAAGAATCTGATTACGTACATCCAACTGAACCATAAAACCTGATTTGAGCATTAACGAACCGATTTTGCAGCTAAAATTGCCCTTAAAATGCTGTTCCTTAAGTCCAGTGGTCAATTCATAGGCTTGCTGATACAATTTGAAAGGATCTTTTTCATCCAGAATGCTTTGGGATACAGGCAGCCGGATGCAGGCCATACATGTCATGATAACCAGAATGACTGGGATCAACAGGATCTTTTTCATACCGGATACTCCTTGCATTGTATGATAATCAAATTATACCACATACTTGGATGCCTGTCAAACCCACAAAGTATTCGTAATAAAAAATATTTTACGAATACTTGACAGATCACTTGGATTGTGTTATGATCCTGTTGTCATTCATTGCTTTACCATATTATCCAGATGAGGGATCCATTATGACTTTACAGCAGCTTATGGGCTATATGCGCCGAGCTATCGACGACTATCAAATGATCCAGGAAGGCGACAAAATTGCGATCGGTATATCCGGCGGCAAGGACAGTATCTCCATGGCACTGGCACTTCGCGGCCTGCAGGATTATTATCCGAAGCATTTTGAACTGGAAGCTTTTACAGTGTCCCTGGGGTTCCCTGAATTCGATGTTACGGGAATCCGTGAGCTGATGAACCGGTACGATATCCCCTACTCTCTTATCGAGACGGACATCGGTAAAATCGTTTTTGAGGACCGTCGCGAGAAGAATCCCTGTTCGCTTTGTGCCAAATTAAGAAAAGGGTCATTTAACAAGCATGCAGCCGCGCATGGCTGCAACAAAGTTGCTCTCGGCCATCACACGGAGGATGTCGTTGAAACCTTCTATTTAAGCCTGTTCTATGAGGGCAGACTCCATACATTCTCTCCCGTTACCCAATGGGACCGATCGGGTCTCGTTGCCATTCGTCCCATGATATATGTTAAGGAAGCAGATATTATTTCATTTGCTAGGCGCGAACAGCTGCCCATTGTCAAGAATCCATGTCCGGCTGACGGGAATACGCAGAGAGAAATCATAAAGAACCAGATTCGTGAATGGAATCGGCAATTCGGTCATAATACAGAGCGTACATTCAAGGCCATTCAGGATGGATTGCCGGATTGGGAAGTGCTGTCCCCTTCCTCGATACGCCGCAGAAAAGGAGATCAATGATGAGTACCAGCTATCATGAAGAACAGCGCAGGAAGAATATCCTCAAATTAAGGGATCTGATGCTGGAAATGCCGGATTTTTGCTTTGAATATTTCCAGGGAATCGAACAAACGACGGCTGAACGCACCCGGCTCGGCTACGCACACGACCTGAAGATCTTCTTCGAATATCTGCTGCAGTACAAGACTGAATTCAAAGGTCTGGAAATGCATCAACTGACCCTGGCTCATCTGGATCAGGTGAAGGTCCGCGATATTGAGCGTTTTATGGAATATCTGACCTTCTATGAGAAGAAAACGGATGAAGGGATCCAGATCGAATTGCAGAACGGCGAAACGGGCAAAGCCCGTAAAGTGGCTGCGATCCGCAGCATGTTCAAGTATTTCTACAGGAAGCAGGAAATCAGCAGCAATCCAGCCTCTCTGATCGATACGCCCAAAATCCATGAGAAGAATATTATTCGTCTGGAAGTCGATGAGATCGCCAGGCTTCTGGATGAAGTTGATTCCGGCGAACAGCTGACCGAGCGCCAGCAGGCTTATCATAAATATACCCACTCGCGGGATCTTGCACTGATCACCTTATTATTGGGAACCGGCATGCGTGTATCGGAATGTGTCGGCTTAAATTTGAGCGATATTGATTATCGCGTCAATGGCCTGAAGATCACCCGCAAGGGCGGTAACGAAGCCGTCATCTATTACGGTGCAGAAGTCGAAGAAGCCCTCCTCCCCTATCTGGAAGAACGCCGGCATATTATCCCTCAGACAGGACATGAAGACGCGCTTTTCCTATCCATGCAGAAACGCCGCATAACAGTGCGTGCAGTCGAGAATATCGTAAAAAAATATGCCTCCATCGTTACGCAGATCAAACGCATCTCTCCTCATAAGCTCCGGAGCAGCTACGGCACACAGTTATATAATGAAACAGGAGATATCTATCTGGTGGCCGATGTGCTGGGTCATAAGGATGTCAATACGACAAGGCGTCATTATGCGCAGATGGAGGACACAAGGCGCAGACGAGCTGCCAACGCTGTCCTGCTGCGGAAAGATCCGGAAACAGTTTCAGCACCTGCAGAAGCCTCTGAAACGGTCATACCTGAGGCTGATGCAGATCATACCAGCTCTTCTGAACAGGAATGATCAGATAGGAACCTTCGACTATCGTTGTATCCTCCAGGTGATTCAGTGATATGATCTGATTCACGAGAAGTCTGGGGTCCTCATCCGGCAGCGAATACTGTACGGCCAGATCCCAGATCGTGTCATCGGGCATAATCTGTACGGACTGGTAAACTCTGACATTGTCTGACTTGGCATAGGCAACATGTGCTCTGCTGATGGCCGAAATCATAAGGATGGCAAGAATCAGGCCAAGAACGATGAGTCCGGGGAAAACAAGATGATATCTCTTAACCAAAGAAGTGCGGCGCGGATAATTCTTAGAAGTAAAGGATGATTTGCAGTACATGACGGATTCTCCTTTCGCGAAAGGGAATGTATGTTCCCCGTTCGTATGTTCGCATTATAGCACGAACATTTGTTCCTGTCAATACCTTTTTTCAAAATTATCCGAAGTTTTTTTGATTATTATCCGAGCTGATTCGAACAGCCGTTCTCTACTGTTTCGTTTACTCACTGTGATCCCAATGTGCGTACATCGCATTATGCATTCACCTTATGATCATATCTTTCGTCAAAAAAAGCAGCATAGTTTTGAGGCTATGCTGCTTTTTGCATGCTGGATCATTCCCAGTGAAAGCTTGCCGAAAGCAAAACGACTTTATTCTGCGAAACGGAAAGGAGTCCGCCGCGGGCAATACCGTGACGTTCGGATTCGCCTTCTTCGCCGGGGATCAGGAGCTTGACATGACAGGGTACCAGAGCTGTGATAAAAGGCGCATGGTCTGCCATAATCGCCAGATCCCCCTCTACTCCGCGCACGATCAGGCTGATGGCTTCTCCCTCAAAGGCATTGCCATCGGGCGAGGCGATGGTCAGGTGATAGGTATTCATACCGTGCCTTTCTTCGCTTTGGCGATGGCTTCGTCAATGGTGCCGACATAGAGGAAGGCAGATTCGGGCAGATCATCGTGTTTGCCTTCGATGATTTCTTTGAAACCGCGAATGGTTTCGGCCAGAGGCACATAGATGCCGTGCAAACCGTTGAATTTCTCGGAGACAAAGAGGGGCTGGGAGAGGAAGCGCTGAATCTTACGGGCACGCTGTACAAGCATTTTATCTTCGTCAGAGAGTTCATCCATACCCATGATGGCAATGATATCCATCAGCTCCTGATAGCGCTGAAGGATGCGCTGTACTTCTTTGGCAACCTGATAATGATCCTCGCCCAGGATATCAGGGGAAAGAATTCGGCTGGTAGACTCCAGGGGATCTACGGCCGGGTAAATGCCCTGAGAAGCGATGCTTCTAGACAGAACCGTCGTGGCATCCAGGTGGGCGAAAGTCGTTGCCGGCGCGGGGTCTGTCAAGTCATCGGCCGGAACATATACAGCCTGTACGGATGTGATGGATCCCTTCTTGGTGGAAGTGATTCTCTCCTGCAGAGTACCCATTTCCGTCGCCAGAGTCGGCTGATAGCCAACCGCGGAGGGCATACGGCCCAGCAGCGCGGATACTTCGGAACCGGCCTGCGTGAAACGGAAGATATTATCGATGAACAGCAGAACGTCCTGATTCTCGGCATCGCGGAAATACTCCGCCATCGTCAGTCCGGAAAGTGCCACACGCATTCTCGCACCGGGCGGTTCGTTCATCTGCCCGTAGACGAGGGTCGTATTCTTTAATACGCCCGATTCTTTCATTTCGCTATACAGGTCATTGCCCTCACAGGTACGTTCACCGACACCGGTGAAAACGGAAAGGCCGCCATGTTCGGTCGCGATATTATGGATCAGCTCCATAACCAGAACGGTTTTACCGACGCCTGCGCCGCCGAACAGACCGATCTTACCGCCCTTGGCATAGGGGCAGATCAGATCGATGACTTTGATACCGGTCTCCAGAATATCCGTAGATGTGGAAAGTTCTTCGTAGCCGGGAGCGGGACGATGAATGTTCCAGCGCTCATCGGTATGAACTTCCGGCCCGTTATCCACAGTATTACCCAGAACGTTAAAGATACGTCCCAGCGTTTCGCGGCCTACGGGAACGCTGATGGCGTTACCGGTATCGGTGACCGGCGTTCCGCGCTTTAATCCGTCCGTTGAAGCCATTGCGATGCAGCGGACCGTATTGTCGCCGATGTGCTGGGCTACTTCTACTGTTAATGTGCGATTCCCGATCGGAATGGTCAGAGCGTTATCTATGGTGGGGAGATGTCCTTCTTCAAAGCGGACATCCACCACAGGCCCCATAACCTGGGAAACGACTCCTTTTGCTGTACTCATATCGTCCCTCCTTGGCCGCTGCCGGATACAATTTCGGTGATTTCCTGCGTAATTGATCCCTGGCGGGCCCGATTATATTGCAATGTCAGATCTTCGATCATTTCCTGTGCGTTGCGATCGGCTGAATCCATCGCAGTGCGGCGCGCGGTCACTTCACAGGCAAAGCTCTCCCGGACGGCTGCCATGATCTTTCCGGCAACATATTCCGGCACGGCGGAGTGAAAGATACTCAGTTCGTCCGGTTCAAAGATCACGGCTCGCGAGACTCTCTCCTTTGCCTGGAGAGGCAGTATCCATTCAATTCCGGGCTCCTGGCTCAATACCGTACGGTAATGGGTGCTGATAATGCCAAGGCGGTCGAATTCACCCGCGGCAAATTCTTTGCAGAGGAGCGCAGCCATGTTCGCAGCATCCGCTTTGAAGAAATGCTCAGATGAGTTTCTATCCCGGTGAAAGCGGTCACAGGCACGTTTGCCGAGCGGAATCATTTCGGCATCAGGGTATTCTGCCGCCAGTCGGAAAATATTGGAGTTATAGCCTCCCGCCATGCCTCGGTCACCCGCGATCACGATGATCCTGGTCCGCTCTGCTCCGCGATCCTGCATAAAAGGACTTTGGGCGCATTCCGGAGAAGTTACCAGTACATCGATAATCGAGCTGACAGCCTGGGCAAAATCGCGGCCGGCAATCATCGCCTCTGTTGCTTTGCGGATCTTGGAAGCAGCAACGAGACCCATGGCACGAGTCAGATGCCGTGTGTTATCAACACTTTTGATCCGCAGGCGCAGGTTTTTAATATTGGCGCCACCCATCAGCGGTCACCATTCATTTCACCAAGCGCTTTCTGCAGCAGCGCAATCAGATCGTCAGAATACTCGCCGCGCTCAAAAGCCTGCAGCAGATCGGCATACTGGTTTTCCAGCTTCTCGAACAGGCGGGCCTCGTATTGCTGCACCTTGTCGACTTCGACATTGTTAAGCCAGCCATTGGTGACGGCATAGATGATTGCGATCTGGCAGCCGGGGCGTACAGGGCTGTTGCGCTTCTGTTTCAGCACTTCAACGATGCGTTCGCCCAGTGCCAGTCTGGCTTTGGTGTCAGCGTCCAAATCACTGCCGAACTGGGCAAAGGTCTGCAGTTCACGATACTGTGCATACATAAGCTTCAGCTCGCCGGAGACCTTTTTCATTGCGGTCAGCTGAGCACTGCCGCCGACACGGCTGACGGAGATGCCGGGGTTGATAGCTGGCATAATGCCTGCGTGGAAAAGCTCGGTCTCGAGGAATATCTGTCCATCCGTGATGGAGATGACATTCGTGGGAATGTAAGCGGAAACGTCACCTGCCTGCGTCTCGATGATCGGCAGCGCGGTAATGGACCCTCCGCCGTATTCGGGAGCAACGCAGGCCGCGCGCTCCAGCAAACGTGAGTGAAGGTAAAAAACGTCGCCGGGGTAAGCTTCACGTCCGGGCGGACGCCGGATCAGAAGCGAAAGCGCTCGGTAAGCTACCGCGTGTTTGGAAAGGTCGTCGTAAATTATCAGAACATCCTTCCCCTGCTCGCGGAAATATTCTGCCATGGCGCAGCCCGAATAAGGCGCGATATACTGCAGCGGCGCGCTTTCGGAAGCGGACGCGGACACAATAATGGTTTTACTCAGGACGCCGGCCTTTTCCAGCTCAGTGGCAAGCTGCACGACAGAAGAGCTCTTCTGTCCGATCGCGACATAGATGCAGAGTACATCGGTATCGCGCTGGTTGATCATCGTGTCGATCGCTATTTCTGTTTTACCGGTCTGTCGGTCTCCGATCAGCAGTTCGCGCTGTCCGCGTCCGATCGGGATCATGCTGTCAATAGCTTTAATACCGGTCTGCAGCGGGACAGAAACGCTCTTGCGCTCGATGATGCCCGGAGCCTCCGATTCAATTGGACGCGTCTCGCGGCACAGTGCCGGGCCCTTGCCGTCAATCGGCTCACCCAGAGCATTAACGACACGTCCAAGCAGCGCTTCGCCGACAGGCACGGAGAGAACACGGCCTGTCCGACGCACCTCTGTACCTTCTGTGATCGTATTTTTATCGGATAGAATTGCGATAGAAACAGATTCATCCTCCAGGTTCTGCGCCATACCCATGCTGCCGTCTTCAAATTCAAGAAGCTCATTGGCCATGCAGTCACGTAGCCCGTAAGCACGTGCGATTCCGTCGCCGACCAGAATAACCGTACCTGTCTCCTGCATCTCGATCTTGGTACGGTAATGGCGGATCTGCTGCTTGATAATGCTGCTGATTTCATCCGGTTTCATATTCATTGTGTAATCACTTCCTTCAAATCCTTAATCCGATGTCTGAGACTGCCATCCAGAACAATGCCGTCATATTCCACAATAATGCCTCCAAGCAGGGCCGGATCGACCTGATACTGCATCAGAGGTTCCTTATTCAAGCGTTTGGACATAGCCTCCTGTAAACGCTTTTTCTCATCGTCCCCCAGAGGAACGGCGCTTTTGATCAGAACAGTCGTCTGGTGCATGTAGTTATGGTATAGCAGATCATACTCCGTCCGGCAGCGGTCAAACTCTCTGATGCGGCGCTTATCCCCGAGAAGCATCAAAAATGACAGAAGTTCTTCCGGGATCTTTCCGCCGAAGGCATCTTCCAGCACCTGATTCCGTTCCGTACCCGATAAGCTGCGCGAAGAAAGCAGGTCCTTGTATTCAGGATTTTCTGCAAATAGTTTCGCGACAAGTTCCAAGCCTTCATAGACTTCACGCTCCCTGCCCTGTTCCGCGGCAATCTCGTAAAGGGCGTCCGCGTATTCCTTATAGACCTCGGTCATCGTCTTCACCTACGGATGCGATAAAAGAATCGATCATGGCCTGATGATCCTCAGCATTGATCTCTCGCTCGAGCAGTTTGCTGGCGAGTGCCGTGGACACATCGATGATTTCGCGCTTCATATCTTCTTCCGCTTTCTGGCGCTCCAGACGGGCCTCTTCCTCTGCACGCCGCACGATCTGATCCGCTCTCTGTTCAGCATCGGAGATGATCCTGCTGCCACGATAGCTTGCTGTCGACGCAGCATCCGAAATAAGCTGATCAGCCTCGGCCTGCGCATTCTGCATCTTCTCGTTCCAGGTGGCTTCCTGCTGATTGGCTTTATCCAAAGCTTCATCGGCGGCACGATACTGCATATCTACCGCATTCTGCCTGTCCTGAAGAACCTTACGGACGCGTTCATACAGAAAATGCTTGACCAGAAAATAAAGAAGTACGAGATTAGCGAGTGAAATCAGTGTCTGCCATATATTGACCGAAATGATTTCTGAAAATTGCATGATCTCTCCTTATGAATTAACCTAAAAGTCTGACGAGAACATTGCCCATGGCATTGGGCGCAACAAATATCAGCAGAATGGCAATAATCAGGGCGTACAAACCGGTTGTCTCGGCAATGGCGCAGCCCATGACCATGGTGGAAGTGACTGAACTCTTGGCTTCAGGCTGACGGCCGATCGCTTCGCAAGCTTTGGCAACAGCATTACCTTCACCAATACCGGGGCCGATACCGGCGATCATTGCGATTCCGGCGCCCAGAGCGCAGCATCCCATGATAATTCCCAACGCTAATTCCATCATTTTGAAAATACTCCTAAATTATTGATTTTTAGCGGCCTTGCGGGCCATCTTGCGTTCATAGTCTTCTTTGGGGAAGCCCCCGGACACATACATCATTGTCAGCATGGCAAAGATAAATGCCTGCAGACAACCGCTGAACAGGTCGAAATAAACAGATAAAATGGCCGGCAGACCGACCTGCAGGAAAGGTATTTCACCTAAGAACCCGGGCAGCCACCCGAGCAGCATGTTGGAGAGGCCCTGCAGCGCTGCAACTACCAGCACGGATACGACAGAGCCCGACATGACATTTCCGTAATGACGGAAGGCCATCGAGACGGGCGTCGCGAATTCACTGATAATATTGATCGGCAGGAGCACGGGAGTAGGCTCCAGAAAACTCTTGGAGTACGAAACGATGCCTCCCTTAAGCTTATAATGCGTGATCAGCACAAATACCATAATGGCCCATCCGGCTACGACATTCAGATCGGATGTGGGCGGGAAAAGCCCGAAGAGCGACAAAAGGCTGGAGAACGCGGACAGTCCCAGGATCGCACCGATGAAAGGCACGAACCCCATAAAGAAATCTCCCATGTTCTCACGGACCAGATGATCCGTCTTTTCAACGATCCATTCCGCGACGATCTGGCGCTTGCTGTGCGGCACAGCCTGAATGCCATGTGTCAAATAGAGGCATAAGAACGTGATCGAGATAACGACAAGCCACGAATTAACCTGGGACTCCGTAATCGGAAGATCCTGGACAGGCATGGGAATGGTGAAAAAAATCATCGGACCCGTAACCTGTATCCCGCTGCTCGCCGGCGTAAACAGAATCTTCAATAGAATACCGGCAAGGATCGGGAGCAGCATTCCCGCCAGATAACAGTAGTCCACAAGCTTAAAGTTCCCGGCCTGAACATTCGTTTGTTCCTTCACTCTCTATTTCACCCCCTTCCATCCAACGGTTGAATAATGGTCTGAGCTTTGCGGCAATTCCGGGGAAAAGCAGCGGAATCAAGACTGCCGCGATATTAAAGCAGGACAGAAGCGCTCCTAACGCGGCAACCGCGAATAGCAGCATCATTCTGGCGGACATGGAGAAACGCACCTTTGTTCGGGCATCCTTCTCCTCAAGCCCTACGGAATGCTGAACGGTCAGCGCCATCAGGAAGAAATTACAGATTCCTGCCGCCAGCCCCAGCAGATTACCCCACAGGACTGTGATGTTCCATTGTCCGATCACGAGGAAAACGCCTTGCATGAGAAGGCTGAGTATCAGAGAAATAACCGCTACATAAATGGTTTCGCGAATAATAACCGAATCAACTCTGCTCAACACCAAGGCCTCCTTTCCCCATAAAACCCTTATTATAGTATACCCGAAAACAGCGTATTTCGCAAGTGTTTCAATTCATTTTTTGTTATAATTCTTTTGCAATGTTTTTGCGAAAAACACGAACAACTGTTTGACTTTTTTGTTCGTATATGTTATAATTTACCCAGAGGCTGAATGTCTGCAGTCCAAAGGAGGAAGAGTTATTCATGAAAGGCAAAGAGTTATCTGCCAAGCAGCAGCAGATTCTGAATTATATTATTCAACAGCAGGCGGTGCGCGGTTATCCGCCTTCCGTTCGTGAGATTTGCGAAGCAGCGAATCTCAGTTCTACTTCCACGGTCCACGGTCATCTGGAACGCCTTGAGAAGAAGGGCTTCATCCGCCGCGATCCCACCAAGCCCAGAGCCATTGAGATCCTTTATAAGCCTGAGGAGGAATACCTCGCCGAGGATATGCCCGAACCCGATTTTGTCGATGCGCCTCCTGTGGAGGTTGCTCAGGTCCCGATCATCGGCAAGGTTACGGCAGGGGAACCGATCCTGGCGCAGGAGAATATCGAGGATCATTTTGCGATTCCGCTGCAGATTATCGAGTCCGATCCCGATAAATACTTTATGCTTCGCGTACGAGGCGAGAGTATGATCAACGCCGGCATCCTGGACGGTGATCTGATCCTGGTGCATCAGCAGAATAATGCCAGGAATGGTGAGATCGTTGTTGCTCTGATCGATGACAGCGCGACGGTCAAGCGCTTCTACCGCGAGAAGGATTTTATCCGTCTGCAGCCCGAGAATGAATTCATGAATCCGATCTATGTTAAGGATGCATCCATTCTGGGCAAGGTCCGCGGTGTTTTCCGCACGATCGCCTGATTTAATACTATAAGATTATTTTTTCGGAGATACAGATAATGAGAGATATGACGGAGGGGTCACCGCATTCGCATCTGTGGCGTTATGCTCTTCCCCTTTTACTCGGCAACTGGCTGCAGCTGGCCTATAACGCGATCGATTCGATTATTGCGGGACGTTTTATCGGTAAAAATGCGCTTGCCGCGGAGGGTATCGCCGGACCGGTTATGAATCTGGTCATTCTGGCCATCACAGGTCTGTGCATCGGCGCCGGTGTTCTGATGAGTGAATCCTTCGGTGCCAAGAATTTCAAGAAGCTTCAGCGTTCCATGGCGACCATGCTGATCTTCGGGGCAATTACCTGCTGTCTGGTAACCGTTCTGGGGCTGGTTTTTACGCCTCTGATCCTGCGTCTGCTGGCGGTTCCCGATGAGATTTTCAACATCACCGTCATCTATCTGCGAATCACGTTTCTTGGCGCTCCGTTCACCTTCTTCTATAATGCGCTCGCGTCCGGGCTGAAGAGTGTCGGCGATTCCAAGACACCGCTTAAATTCCTTGCGATTTCCGCTATTCTGAACGCTGTTCTGGACCTGATCTTCCTGGGTATCTTCCGCTTCGGAATCGTCTGCAGCGCCGTTACCACGGTGGTAGCAGAAGCCGTTTCCGCGATCCTTGCGGGTGGATATATGCTGTTAAAGGTTCCCGAGCTTACACCCAAGCGCGAAGACATGCAGATCGACCGGCCCCTGCTCAAACAGATCCTCCGTTACGGCGGCCCCACTGCTTTGCAGCAGGCGGTTCAGCCCATCGGTAAAGTTCTGATCCAGGGTCAGGTGAATGCGCTCGGTGTCAATGTCATCGCGGCTTTCAATGCGGTGACCAGGGTGGATGATTTCGCCTGTATTCCCGAACAGGGCATCTCTTCCGCTGTTTCCACCTTTATCGCGCAGAATCGCGGTGCCGGCAAAGAAGAACGTATCCGTCCCGGTTTCCGCGCTGGTCTGCGTCTTGAGATCGGCTATTGGCTGATTATCGGCAGTATCGCACTTCTGCTCCGCCGTCCCATTGTCAGTATGTTCGTGACCGGTGAGGGTGCCAATGAAGTCGTCCGTCTGGGCAGCCAGTATCTGCTGTATATGTCGCTCTTCTACCTCTGGCCGGCTATGACAAATTGTTTCCAGGGCTTCTACCGTGGCATGGGTATGATGTATACGACCATGCTCGGCACATTTATCCAGGTATTCTTCCGCACCGCCTGCACCTATCTGCTGGCTCCGCGCATGGGGATCACAGGTATCGCCATCTCTTGCGCCATCGGCTGGACCTTGATGCTAGCCTTCGAGATACCCTATTATTTCGTCACCTGCCGCAAGCGCAAGCTCCCATAGCGCAGTACTGATCATATTGACCGAGAAAGTAAAACGGATCGCTGCATTCGTTACAGCAATCCGTTTTTTTGTGTCTTTCCGGACAGCGGTTATTCAAAAGAAGCCCGCTGTGCAGCCGGTTCATCTCCGGTAATCTGAGGTTTACAGCCGGTCCGACTTAAGGCCCAGGCCCGCGGCGTCTGACAGCAGCTTCCAGGGACCATCATCCTTTGCCTGATCTGCTTCGGACAATTGTTCAAACGGAACAAGCATCGGATGAAGGCGTTTCGCGTTGTCACGGACCGGCGCGTACTTCCAGTTATTCATCAGATGGAAGCGGCTCCAACGCTCATGCTCGATGCGCCGGCAGCACTCGTGCCCTGCAGGATCCAGTTTGCACCAGACGCGGAACGCTTCTTTAAAATCTTCTCTTCCGTTCAGTAAGATCCGGCTTTTGACCGTCAGATGATCCGCGGAAGCAAGGTTAGAGCGGCGCAGGAAGCTGCCGATTTCGTTCCAGCCGGGCTGTACTCCTCCGGCATTCGCGCAGTAGATCCCGTGCAGACGGACGGCCAGCTGATTCAGCTCCTCGCGCAGCACATTTTCGGGCGTAAAGATCTCCTCCTGTGATCCAAAGGTAATGACGCCTTCACGCTGCCAGGACAGACGGGCGTGCACAGGCGCACTCACCGGACAGTAGCGCTGCAGCCGCGAAAGCCGATCTGCGGTGACATTCTCATCCTCCCAACAGAGGATGACGCGGTCGGCGTCCTGGTACGGAGCCCAGTCCTGATTCCACACTTCGCCGGCAAAAACCAGGCTATCACCTCCGGAATCTCCCCCGCTCAGATCGGCAAACCGGTCAAGATACGGGTGGCAGCGGCAAAAATCGCTCCAGTCGCCAATGAGAACATAGCGGACGGACTGATCAGGAGATACGACATTGGTAAGCAGTGCCTGCTCCAAAAGAGCTTCTGCAAAAGCACCCTCGCCGGCCAGCACAATGGTTTCGCGGGCATCTTTCAGCGGATAACGCTTCCAGTAGCTGCGCGCGCAGCATTCTGCCGCATGGAAGAAATGCCGGGTCGGGGGAAGCTTGTCCGGTTCGTGCTCGCTCAGGCACCAGCTCTCCGCGCCCAGGGCATCAGCTTCGGCAGAAAGGCGTTCGTTTACGGCCGGGTCACTGTCCATGCAGAGGATGTAGGGAAGTTTTCCGGTCTTTTTCAAACCGATCAGTTCACGGAGCGGCAAGGACAGCAGCATGCCTCCGGATTCCCGGACTCCTTCATCGTTTTCTCCGGACAGGAAGATCAGCACAGCGTCCGGCTCGCTTTCATGAATAGCGCGGGCGAGCACCAGCGCTTCCGTAGAGGCGGCGGAAAACACATACCAGTCTATTTTACGGAGGAACTTCAACCTGAGGACCGGAAGCCAGCGTCCGCGAAGGATGCGAAGCAGCAGACCGACCAGAGAGACCAGGACCCCAAGGCTCATCAGCTGGAAAACAGCGCCGATCACGCGGCCCCAGGCGGTCACCGGATAAAGGTCGCCATAGCCCACCGTCGTCAGCGTCGTCAGCGAATACCAGAACGCGAGTGGCAGCGAGGTGATGCCCGCGCCGTCCGCACCTTTTTCCGTCAACACGAGAAGTCCCAGCAGCGCCAGATACAGGAGCAAGAGTGCGGCAACCAGAATCAGTCTTTTTCCTTTGTTATTCATCTTCGTCAGCCTCCAGCAGGGAAGGGATCATCCGGATATTGTCACGGTCCAGCTGCTTGTAGTCTACGTCCCGACCCGTCAGTTCTTTTTCTCTACGGCTCAGTTCAGGCAGCTCGTCCCAGGGGATCATGCAGGCGTGGAGCCGGCCCTCACTGTCCTTTGCGACCTTCAGGCTGCTCTTTCCCTTGCTCTCCATCTCCTCACGGTAGCGTGCCGCTCTTGCTTCGAAGACCTCCCCGGGCATCGGGCGGTATCCCATCGTGTAGTGGAAAGCCGTCCAGCGCAGGTGTTCAGTCTCGGCCAGATTCTCCATCAGGGTCGGATCGTCCGGAAAACCGTTCGTTTTCAGCTCTTTCGCATCCAGCCCGGCCATCGTCACAAAGGCGTCGCGATAGTCGGCGCTAGCCCGGCAGCTCATGCGGCTGAAATAATCACAGTCGGCCCAGTCCTCTTCCAAGCTTCGGCCGCTGTCCAGATGGTAGCGGTGATTGATGATCTTGGCCATCTCATCCATGCCGTTATCAAGGATCTCAGGCGTATAGGGATCCGCCGTATCAGGAAGACCATCATCGCCGGAAAAGCTCGTAACGCCCCGGGACGAGACTTGCAGAAGCACCGCCCTGCTCTCACGCTCGGCCAGAAAATCACGGTATTCGCGCGCGATCTCGGCGTTTTCAGAATCGCTGCCCGTACAGATCACGACCATATTGAGCTCCCTGACGTGCTCTGCCAGATAGCGGTAGACCGCGACGCTCCGGGCATTATCCTCCTGGAAATCGACCTCATACTCCTCCAGCATCTGGCCGTAGTGCGAAATAAAGCGCCCCGCCTGCCGGCTGTAATCATTGGCAATGATGAGTGCGTGGAAGCGGCTGCCGGCGAACTGGCCGTTGCAGATCAGGCTGCGCAGCACGGCCTGACCGGTCTGTCCGAAGCCGACAATGAGCGCCTCGAAGTTCTCATCCGCACGGCCTTCTTTCGTAAAGCGCATCGTACTCCAGGGCGGACAGACCCGGATCAGCAGACGAGCGAGAAGGTCGTTCCGGCTGAAGAGGGTGACCGAACCGAATCCGCTCTCTCCTGAAGAAGCCTGCAGGAGCACTCCGGCGCTTTCCTCTTCGGTCAGCAGCGTGACGCGCGTCCGCGAAGCTTCGATGCCGGCTTCCTTCAGCGCCGCCTGCATTTCTTCCGCAAATCGGAGGTTTTTGCTGCCGTCAGGATCCAGGCAGTAAACGGCGAGCTGTTTTCTGCCCGAGCGCACACCCAGCCTTTTCAGGAGCAGTGCTCCGGGCTTCTGCAGGGCCGGATCGCTAAACAGCAGCCAGCCGCTTTTCAGGATCCGATTATCATAGCTCAGGGCCGAGGAATCGCCGATCAGAACGACGACGCATTTCTCGCTGCGGAGCTTTTCCGCAAAACGCAGGGAATCATCGTTAACACCATAGATCAGGCTGACTTTCCGGTGGTGCAGGAGCATCAGGCTCAGGGTACGGATCAGCCGTGTGCCAACGCCTGCCGCGACGGTACTCGCCGTCAGATACAGCGCGATCAGATGGAAGAAGTAAATGAAGGCCTGGACCGCGTCCGAGCTGTAGGCGGGAACGGATGCGATCGCCGAAATCTCATTACGCCCGATAAACATACAGAAGACCGAGAACAGCGTACGCATCACGGCCTTCGGCGTCGGACCGAAGATTACGTAATAGCCGTAGCCATAGAAAAGGATCCCCGCGATCCCGACGAATAAAAACAGAAAGCCCAGCAGACGTGACATGACCTTCGGCTGGAAGCCCAGTGAAAGCAGCAGCCCGACAAAGAGCAGGCCTGAAATGATCAGCATCAGTATCAGTGCAATTTCCATCTTTTTTCCTCTCATGAAACGGCAGTGCCGTTGTTTTCAGGAAAGTCCGCCTGTTCCCGCGTCCGGAGACATCAGTTGGCGGCTGCCCCGCGCATCATGGCCAGGACTTCATCCATCGCCTGGCTATTGATTCCGGCTTTTTTCATCGCCGTGAAATCCAGTTCCACGGACTGCAGTGCGCCCTCTCCGAGCGAAGCAAGCGCCAGAAACACGGTGTCTGCGTCGGCGCGGCTTCCGTTCAGGAGAAGCGCATATCCCAGATTATACCAGACAAAAACGGAATTGGGCTGAAGACCGTAGGCCTGCAGCGCCGTTTCTTCCGCTTTTGCGTAATCCCGCTCCACAATGATCTCGTAATAAGCGCGGCGCGCCAGATATTCACTGCGGCTGTAGCTGCCGAGCTCTTCGGAAACAGGGTCGAAAAGTTCCAGAGACTTCTCAAAGAATTCCTTCGTCGTGCTTTGATCCCCGGCTTTGAAAGCGTTTTCGGCGATGTTGTACCAGGCAAGTGCCAGAGACGCGGCCGATTCCGCCGTGCCGGTCTCCTCGTAGCGGACCGCCTGAATCTCGGCAAAGCGGCGGTACCACGGATCTGCTTCCGCAAAACGGCCCGCCTGGTTCAGGCAGAGCCCGTAATTGTTGCAGATTTCGCTGTAAATGCGCTGCGCGTCATCGTTGCTGCGGTCCTGCGCAAAAGCCTCCGCATCCTCTGCGGCGGTGCTGAATATCTGCTCCGCCTCTTCCAGGCGGCCTTGCCGGGTTAGGCAGTCAGCCAGCGCCGAATCGGCATGCAGCGCGTTGATGCGGTCGATGCGGGAGCTATAGGTCTCCACAAGACGTCCATACGTTTCTCTCGAGGAACGTAAAGCCGCCTCGGCCTCCGCATACTCCGCGAGCTGCAGATGCGTGAGCCCAAGATTCAGGTGGATCGCCGCGTCTGTGAGGCTCCCTGTACTGCCCGAAGGCTCCAGATCAGCCGCGGCTTCTTTCAGGACGTCACGCGCCTTCTCGTACTCGCCGAGGAGGAGCAGTACGCGGCCTCGGTTGCTGAGGATCGTCGGGCGGATGGCTGACATCCGGTCTCCGAGCCCGGCAAGGGCCCGGCCGAATTCCTCCGAAGCCTCATGGTAACGCCCTTCCGCCGTCAGAATAACTCCTAGATTGTTGTGGGCCGAAGCAAGCCGTTCAGCGCTCTTGTCCGGGTTTTCGGAGGCTTCCGCAGCAAGCGTCTGGTAGATGCCGAGGGCCTCCTGCTGGGCCTTTTCCGCATCTTCGTATCTGCTGAGCTTGGTCAGAGCGGTCGAAAGCTTCTCTTCGTTCTCTGCGACGGCGATCTCCACTTCAACGGATTCCGGAGACATTTCGAGGATCCGGCGGATCTGGGCGGCATTCTCAGAAAGGATGTCCGCAACAGTGCCGAAGACACCCGGC
Source organism: Bacillota bacterium (assembly GCA_017442535.1). Taxonomy (GTDB): domain Bacteria; phylum Bacillota; class Clostridia; order Lachnospirales; family Bianqueaceae; genus RUG12817. The sequence continues at coordinate 133,997 of JAFRZL010000015.1, forward strand.
CGTTCCGCCAGTCTGTCCGGCAGGCCGTAAGTAAGGCGTGACAGGACTTCCATCGAAGTCTGCTGCGAAAGCGCCGCCTTCTGACGGTCCTTCTCTGCGCTTCTCCAAAGCATCCCGGCGATGCCCGCAACGAAAAGAAACAGCGCTGCCGTGCCTGCTGCGATCCGCGCGGTCCTGATCATGCGACGCAGATGATCCTCACGGACCAGCTCTTCATGCGGACAGTCCGCCACCCGGGCAATCACCTTCAGCAGTTCCCGGGAAGCGTTTTTTAGGATATCTCCTGCTTTGCCGCTGGCAGCCCGCACATCCATGACGCGGTCCGCGATATCCGGGATCAGCTTGAGGGAAGGCGGGAAAGAGACTTCCGGTGAGCCGTCGATGAGCAGCGTAAAGATCATGTCCGCTTTCCCGTACTCGATGAAAGTCGCCACTTCCCGGTCCACCCATTCCGAAGAAGGCGTGTCCTTTGAACAAACGATGACAAGACATTTCGCGCTCTGCAGCGCGTTTTCGATAGTATTGCTGAGGATCCGGCTGACCGGGAGTTCCTCCGTATCGCGGAAAACCCTCTGAATGCCGTGACAACCTTTCTCCAACAGGGCTTTCGGAAGTCGGTAGGTCTCCAGGAAATGCAGGGTGCGGCCGGTCACTTCACTGTCCAGCGGTTTATGACGGTAGCTCAGGAAGACATCATAATGGTTTTCGTTCATGGTGTTCCTCCGTTCTGCTCCCCGTCGGAAGTCCCGCTTCCAATGTCGTCAAGCGCCTCTTCTGCTTCGCGGATCGCTTCCTCCACGGCCCGGAGTGCCTCCGGATCGTCGGCGAAAATCCCGGGAAGATCCACGAAAAGGCGGTCCGCCGCGCGCTCGGCCTCTTCCTGCTGCCTGCGAGAGAGATCAGCCGCCCTGGCGGCCTGCCATCCGTACCAGCTGAAAATGCCGGCGACCGTGAGGCAGACCGCGGCTGTCACGGCCGCGATGGCCGCGATCCGGCGCTTCCTTCTCACTTCGTGCCGGCGGACCAGAACGTTCGGATGCAGTTCCAGCGAAGTGGCTGCGATCCGGACCGCCTCATAGCGGAGTTTCTCCTCCCGCTCCTTCGGTGTCGCCCCGCGAAGGTCTGCCGCCACCGGCTCAACCGTTTCAAGGCGGGTCGTCACCGTCATGTCAGGCAAAATATGCTCGGTTCTTTTCTGACGGATGAAAAATTCGGGAAAGGAGTCTGCCGGTTCTCCTTCCGCAATAACCGGGATGATGGACTGAAAGGAGCGCTCCTCCTCAAAAAAGCGCAGGCGTTGAAGCACCGCGGGCTCCGCTTTGGTCCGCGGCGTACAGATCAGAATCAGCTGGCGGCAATTTGCCAGCTGCTGCTTTTGATCTTCACCGAAGCTTTCGCCTTTGAAGTCCCGCAGGATGCGGTTGTAGCCAAGCTCCGGATCCGGAAGCACGATGCCCTTCGGGGCCCGGTATTTTTCAAGGCGTACGGCCAGATTCTCCGCATGGGACTCATCGCCGCTTACGCAGCAAATGCAGGAGTCGTATTGGTACAAATCACACCTCCGATCAAAACACTTCCGCTGACGCAGATGATTGCAGAAATCCCTTATTCACGGGATCTGCGTTTCATCACGAAAAACAGGATACTGACGAAGACTACGGTGGTAGCTGCCATGGCAATTAAGATCAGGAGCATGCTGCTTCCTTCTTTTCCACCGTTCCAGGATTCCGATTTCTCAGACTCGACGGTGGTCTCCTCTTCGGACCGCGTTGTCTCTCCGGGCGTGGATTCCGGCTCAGCTTCACCTGATGAGTTCTCTGCCGTGTTAGAAGTCGGACGCGAAGAATCGGATTTCTGCCCGCTTTTTGAGGATTCCGCAGTAGAATTGCCTGCCTTGGAAGATTCGGAAGAAGTTTCTTCCCGGGAAGTCGTTTCTGCCTCGGAAGTCCCGGATGGTGTTGTATCCGGTCTGGAAGGCGTCCTGTCAGGCCGTGAAGATTCTGACGGCCTTGTATCCGGCCTGGAAGATTCGGACGGTCTCGATTCGCTCTCGGAACTTTCATCCGGCATCGACTCTTCCGTAGAACTCTCATCAGGGATCGACTCTTCCGCAGAACTTTCATCCGGCGCCGACTCTTCGGCGGAACTCTCGTCAGATGCCGATTCTTCCATGGAACTCTCATCCGGTGCCGATTCTTCCACGGAACTCTCGTCAGGTGTCGATTCTCCCGCAGAACTCTCATCCGGCGTCGACTCCTCTGCGGAACTTTCAGATGAAGAAGAATCTTCCGCAGGATCGGGATCCGTGTATCCTCCTAGTCCCGTATCGTTGGACGCACCGGAGCCGGGCAGTGAGCCGCTTCCGGAACCGCCGAGGATGCCGCTTCCGGTATTGTCGGACACACCAGTCACCTGGCTGCTGCCGACATCGCCAAACGGCATAAGATAATACACATCCATTAATGTGATCCGGTAGGCATGCATAAAGGAAGCCGGATAGGGATATTCCGTGTATGATGTATCGCTGTAATTGGGATTCAGATAATGACTGACCGGTTTCCCATTCGCATCGAGGCTCTGGATCAGGATCATGACCGGTTGCGGGTCTGTGGGTTCATCTGGGTCTGTCGGTTCATCCGGGTCGATTGGCTCATCCGGATCTGTCGGCTCATCCGGATCTGTCGGCTCTTCCGGGTTTTCAGGATCAGTGCCGGGATCTGCCGGTTCCCCCTTCAGACAGGCCTCGAGCAGCTCCTGCAGTTCCAGGAAAGTTATTGTGGATGGATCGATCCCAGAGTCTTTCTGCCAGACAAAGTCCGCCAGATGCCCCTCCTGGTCTCTCCCTGTGCGTTCATACAAAACACCTCTGCTGGCAGGCTGCCGGTTGACCGAATAACAGTACAGCGGGATCGAAACGGATGACGCTTCCTCATCATTCCAAGCGGTGTCATAGCTTGCCGCGGCCTCTGCAGCCGTATCGACATAGCCTAAACCTGAAGTATCAAAGTCCGAAGGCTGCCCACCGGATGTGATCACGACCGAATCTGTCACATTGATGCAGCCCCCTTCCGACAAGATCCAGTCGGCTGCTTCGACCTTTCCGGCATCCAGAGAAAGCAGACCGCTCAAAAGCAGGCTCCGGAATCTGGCGGGCTCGTCCCGTGAGACGATAGTGAAAGAAGTGTTATCGGAGGAACTCCGCAGCATGACGTCGCCGTCCGCAGCATTCAGTTGGTTGATCAGAACAGTGTCGTACCAGTCTGCCACGATCGTCACCGATCCATGGAGGTTAAAAATGCCGAGATCCCTGCCTTTGTTCGGGCCGGTGATCCGGATGATGAAGTCGAAAGCTATCCGGCTCGTCTGCACGCCCAATTCTCTTGAATCTTCCAAGCCACTCACATTCAGGACATGCGGGCCGGATGCATTGTTCAGATTCATGCTGCCGATAAAACTCATCATTCCATCCCGTATCACGGCTTCTCTTTCACCGTAGAAAGTCACCGTCCCGTTCATAATCATTTTCCCGCTGCAGTCCAGAAGGCCGATGCAGGTCACGTCAGCGCCTTCTTCGACATAGAAGCTGCCCTGTATGTTCAGCTCGCATCTGGCCGAAGTCCGTGGATTAATTTTCATGCAGTCGACCCAGAGAACCCCTCCATTTTCCACGGTGAGGCTGCTGCCCTCCGGAACCAGAAGACGGCAGGTGGAATAATCGATGACCTCATTAATATCTGTTCCGAGCGAATAATCATGATAGGTCTCGGTCTCTCCGGCAAACACGCTCAGCGAAAGAGAACACCCGGAAGGGATCACATAATCTTTTCCTGCGGGAAGGTCCATGTTTTCATTCAGAGAAGCGCTTGTGCGGAGCACAAATCTACCTTCGCTGTCCTTCAGGAAAATCGCTGCCGCGTCGCAGTAGACCTTGCCCACGGCCTTCAGAGAATCGATAACCAGTACGCTGTTGCCGATGATCTTTAGATCGCCGACAACCTTAAAGTCTTCCACGGAAAGAACGCCTGCCGTGGCGATGGTGAGATCACCTCTGCAGACGATCTTCTTCAGGCTTAGCCCGTACTGGCCGCCGGAGAGAATCAGCATCCGGCTTTCCGCGTCGTAGCGCCAGCCTCTGGCGTCGTCTCCCCAGGCCTCCATATAGTCCATGCTGAAGTCCGTGATCTTGGTATCGTCCACGATCAGCACTTCTTCTACCTCCCCGGAGGCATCTGACGTCTTCGAGGACGACAGAATTCCTTCAGCCTGCACTGTTCCGCAGAAAAGCAACAGGGCGATCAAGACGGCCAGGCCTCTCACCCATGCCGCTTTGCTAAGTTTTCCTTTCAAACGCTTCATAAGGACAACCTCCTTCAACCATCTCCTGAAGCATCTAAACGATCCCTCAGAAGATTACCTTCCGCAGCCGAAATACAGATCCGAGAGTATAATAAGAAAATAACGGATTACTGCCTGAACGGCAACAATCCGTTTTCTTATGAACATCGGCCATTGCCCAAAGACTCTATATACGGATCGTCATTCCATCCGGGGCGGCTTACAGCCCGACTTCGTCACCGACAACGATGACGGAGATGCGGCCGGGATTCTTCATGCCATGATAGATGACGGTCAGATAATTGCACATGCGCTTCTGGGTCAGGCAGTCTTCGCAGAAGCCTGTGTGTGTGCAGGGGGTATCGTGATTATTACGCTTGGCATTAAGCGGCGCGATAGTCTTGATGCGTGCGATCGCTTCGTTAAGGTCTTTGACCACTTTGTTGGCACCGGTGACGACGATGACACGGCGGGGTCCGAAAATCATGGCGGCTACGCGGTTACCGGAGCAATCCATGTTGACCAGTTCGCCGGTACGGGTGATCGCATTGGTGCTGGTGACAAAGTATTCCGAATCCATCGCTTCATGATAAGCCTTCACATGATCCTCGCAGCGGTAACGGTCGATCAGCTGATACTTGCCACTGCGGAAATCGTCCAGGATCCCCATCTGGTTCAGCGTAACGGAGCCGCCAAGGCCGATCACGGCCCCTTCGGGAATCATCTCGAGAACGAGCTTGCGCGCTTCTTCCAAATTGTCGACATAGTGAGCATCGTAGGCCTTCTCGTTAAGCGTTTTGACAATGCTTTTGCCTATGGCTTCAAAGCGCCATTTCTTGATCGGATCATTCATGGTATACCCTCCCTGATTTTGATTTGAATATGACGACGATCCTGACATAGCGCCAGGATCGTCTATACATCAAAATAATTACTTGTTGAACAGGTCGATCTGCTGATTACTGAATTTAGCGCGATGCTCCCCGATCAATGTATTGATCTTCTGGACAGGATCCAGGAGCAGGCCTACGGACATGTCATGATTCATAGCCGCGATAATATAGGCCAGATACTTGGAGCAGTCAACTTCATAATACCAGGGCGCAGCCAGCAGCTCGGGACGGCGGTATGTCAGGTTCGTGGACAGGACGCCCGTCAGCACGCCATGCTCGTAAGCCTTATTGAACTTATCGATGCCGTCGGTAAAGAGTGCATAGGTGCAGCCGGCAAAGACGCGGCCCGATCCCCTGGATTTCATATCATACGCGATATCCAGAACGGATTCACCGGATGAAATCATGTCGTCGTAGATAAAGACGTCCTTGCCCTTGATATCGGACCCCAGGAACTCATGCGCAACAATGGGATTGCGGCCGTTAACGACCTGCGAGAAATCGCGGCGCTTATAATACATGCCAAGTTCAACGCCCAGTACGGAAGCGTAGAACACATTGCGGTCCATGCCGCCCTCATCGGGGCTCACGACCATGAAATTGTCTTTGTCGATCTTGATGTCCGGAACATGCCTCAGCAGCGCTTTCAGGCACTGATACGAAGGAATAACATTGTCAAAGCCCATCAGCGGAACAGCGTTAACCAGACGGGGATCATGAGCATCAAAAGTGATCAGCTCGGTGACGCCCATAGCCTGCAGTTCCTGAAGCGCAACGGCTCCGTCCAGACTCTCACGGGTTTTCTTGCGATGCTGCCGGCCTCCGTAAAGAATCGGCATAATCACATTAATGCGATGGGCCTTGCCTGCGATTGCCTGAATACAACGCTTCAGGTCCGCAAAATGCTCATCCGGAGACATCGGAACGACCTGGTCAAACAGCCTGTAAGTGCAGTTGTAGGCGCCGACATCGCAGATGATATAAAGGTCCAAACCACGGACGGAACGATCCAAAACACCTTTGCCGTCCCCGCTCTGGAAACGGGGGCAGTCCAGCTTAACATTGACAGGCGTCTTATCCATCATCGGATCTTCCACGTCTGCCAGTAGTCTTTCCAGATGATAATTCATCCTTCGGTTCAGTTCCTCGGTACCATTCATCGCGATGATACCAATAGGGGCTACCTGACTATGCTTGGCAATCTGATCGGAAATGCTGTTAGCTGACATAGAGTGCCTCTCTTTCTCAATTCTGAAATAGTGGTTAAAACTCGCCACTTCTATTATAACACAGCGGAATTGCCTTTACCACACGGATACTCCAAAAAAAATGATCAAAATTCAGACAAATCGTGACAAGTTTTTTGTTAGTTTCACACAGAAAACAATTTTGGGAGGATCCGGAACAAAAAGCATGAATAAAAAATGAATTTTCGGCCGATTCTCTTTTCTTAAAGCCGTAAATATGGTAAAATCATGCGGTAGTCTACGATTAAGGAGGCGCTGCTCTTGATACCTCAAAGCACCATTATCGGCTTCTATATTGCCGGAGCGATTCCCATGTTTGTCCTGGTTCTGGGCCTTGTACTGCTCCGCACTCATCACACCTATTCGTTTGCCTCGGTCGTTGTCGGCTTTGCGACATTCTTCCTCTGCAATCAGATCCTTGGGCATGTGATCTACTCCCTGCTGGACCTGATCCCGGGTGTTAAAGGCTTTATGGATCAGCCGTCCAACATGCTGATCTACTATCTGATTCTCTCGATCGTGACGGTTATTCTTGTAGGCCCCATCGGTTATCTCGGTCTGAAACTGGTCCGCCGTGACAGATGTACCATCTATGACGCGATGGCAGCAGGTATTTCTTACTGGATCTATACCGCAGTCACCAATTCCATGGAGTATATTAATGAGGGCAAGATCGCCGATCTCTACAATAAAAATGAACTTGCCACGCTCGTTACGGAAGAAATAACGATGACGGATATTATCGAATATGTGAATGTCCTTAAGACTGCTTCTCTGGGGCAGCTGCTGGTCCAGTGCGCCTATTTTATCCTGATGGTGGCTACCACCGTTCTGGTCTTCCTCATGGTCTATCACGCGCTTAAACGTCAGAATTTCCTCTATGTGCTGCTGGGGACAGCCGTCTATTTTGTCGTACTGTTCGGTTCTTATCTGGCATTTCTGCCCAATTTCACGATATATGTCATCGGCGTATTTACCCTCCTGATTGCTGTGATTGGTTCAACGCTCTTCTATCTCAGATGGTACCGGCAGCAGCAGATCAATCTTGCGATCAAGCGGCGTGAATTCAAAGAAAAACGCCATGCGGAGTATCAGGCCAAGATCGCGGCCCGCGAAGCGGCCTCTGCCGCCGAAACCTCGCAGTCCTCCTCTGCCGAGCCAATTCCAGAGCCTGAGTCGTCCGAAGATACAGAGGATCCGGAAGGAACCGATAAATCCGTCGATGAAGAATAGCTTTCGTTTTGCTTGATGTGCAAATCAAAAGCCGCCTGCTATGCAGGCGGCTTTGTTGCAATGGAATGAGAAACTTACTTTCCGGCAACGGACAGCTCGGGAACGTAAACGGAAGGAGAACCGATCCGGCTAAAACCTCTGGGGAAGCCGAAGTCCAGATCCGACCCGATCGTCTCGATCTTTTGGATCAGATCAAAGAAGTTGCCGGAAACCGTAATGCGGTTGACATAACCGGCTTTTTCGCCGTCCGTGATGCGATAACCATTGGCAAGCAGTGAGAAATCGCCCGTAATGGCATTCAGGCCCGCATGCAGGCCGGAAAGTGAGGTAATGATCAGGCCATTTCCAACCTGCTTATAGAGGTCTTCCTTGGAAATCTCGCCCGGCTTCAGGTAGAAGGTAAAGGGGCTGATATTGACAGGAGCCGCATAAGACATTTTGCTCGCGTTTCCGGTGCTTTCCACACCGGCCTTTTTCGCTGTTTCCAGGTTATACAGGAGTGTCTTGAAGACACCATTCTCCACCACCATTTTGCACCTGGTGGCAACGCCCTCTGCGTCAAACGGCGCTTTTGCGGGGCTGTCAGGATACATGGGATCATCAATGATGGTGACGATCGGAGAGGCGATCTGCTGGCCTTCTTTGCCGGCGAGCAGCGACATTCCCTGCTGTGCAGCTTTGGCCGAGAAGATGGGGAAGAAAGCAGAAAGCAGGCTCGAGAAGGCTTTGGCGTCCAGAACGACCGGATATTTGCCGGTTTCGACCGGTCCGCCTCCGATCTTATCGATCGCGTCGTTTACCGCTTCTGCTGCAAAACTGTCGGTGTCCATCTGATCAAAAGGTTCGAAGCAGGTCTTATGGCTATCGTACTGCTCTTCTCCTTCACGGATAATCGCCTGCTGCATCAGGCCCTGAAGCGTATAGGTGTTGGAGAGGCTCAGTCCATAGGAATTCACCATGTGAATTCTGCCTCCGGCCTGCATAACGGTGCATTCCGAACTGGGCTGCACGCGGGGATCCACCGCAAGGACCTTCTGATACAGATCCATGGCGAATTTGCGCATATCCACTTCCTGAACCTGAGCGGGTTCTACCTGAGCGTAGGAATCACTTCCCTTGAAGATCACGGGTTCGTTATCGGTCTCGATGGTCGAGGCGTTTTCGATTGCTTTGGAAACGATACGGTTTGCTTCTTCCTCCGTAAAAAGTTCGGTCGAGCAATAGCCCAGTTTGCCGTTTACAATACAGCGGAAGCAGGCGCCGCCTTCGCGGTCGCTGGTAAAGCCCGCGATTTCGCCATTGAAGACGGAGGTGTCCGTGGACTCGCTTTCCGCGTAATACAGATCATAGTCCTTCAGGCCGGCCGCAGCGGCTTCTTTTACTACCGTTTTCTGAAAATCATCAAAATTCATTTTGTCCCCTCCTTATCGTCCGCCGACTGTAATCGAGGATACGCGAATCAAGGGCTGTCCCACATTGGTGGGGATACTGCCGCTTGCGGATCCACACATGCCCTGCGCCGAAGCCAGGTTAGTGCCGACTCTGTCGATATTCATCAGGATCTCAGAGCCTTTTCCGATCAGTGTCGCACCGCGGACGGGCTCGGCAATCTTGCCGTCGCGTACCATATAGCCTTCACGTACGGCGAAATTGAATTCGCCGGTGACGGGGTTGACGCTTCCGCCGCCCATTGCGGCAGCATATAAACCATACTCCATGGATGCAATGATCTCTTTATTATCATCGGTACCGTTAGCAATATAGGTGTTGCTCATGCGTGAAGTTGGCTCATAATGATAGTTTTCACGGCGGGAACAACCTGTGGGAGCCATGTTCATGCGGCGTCCGCCAAGCTTGTCCACCAGGTAATTCTTCAGAATGCCGTTCTCGATCAGAACCAGTTTCTGTGTGGGTGTTCCCTCATCGTCGATGTTGTTGGAACCCCAGGAATTCGGTTCGGTTCCGTCATCGATCGCTGTTACCTTCTCATTAGCGATCTGCTGTCCGAGCTTGCCGCAGAACTGGCTGCGTCCGGTTGAGACAGAGGTGGCTTCCAGAGAGTGTCCGCAGGCTTCGTGGAAAATGACGCCGCCGAAGCCGTTCTCGATCGCGACCATCATTTTGCCTGCGGGACAGTATCCTGCATGAAGCATGGTGACAGCGCATCTTGCGGAATCGCGGCCGAGGTATTCGGGCGTTACATCGTCGTAAAGCTCCAGGCCTGCGCGCGCACCATAGGAACCGGTTCCGGACTGGTTCTCCGCTCCGTTGGAAGCGATGGAATTAAAGGTAAGCCTGGTACGGACCTGGCGGTCTTCGGTAAGAAGGCCATCCGAATTGGCGATCAGAATATTGCGGTCAACATTCAAAAGCGTACCCTGAACCTGAACGATTTCCGCGCTGTATTCTTTAGCGGCTTTGTATCCGCGATGCAGCAGTTCGGCCTGAATCGTGTTGGAGACACCGGAGGTTACCCGTTTAGCGCCGTGAATGTTGGGGAAAATGCGTTCCTCAAGAACGATCTGCGGGCGGTCACCAATCTCTCCCATGGCAGCGGCTGCCTGCGATGCGCAGCGAACCAGACCGCTCCAGGTAATATCCGATGTGGATGCATAAACGCTCTGCGTACCTTTAAGCAGGCGGATGCCGACACCGGAGAGCGTCTTGTTAAGGATATCCTCTACTTTACCGCCGATCAGGGTCATGGTTCCATTGGTTGTGTTTTCGGCGAAAATCTCGGCAAAGTCCGCGCCGGAAGACATGGCGATCCCCAATAACTCTGAAAGGCTTCTCTTCTGTAAAAGCATAGTTTGACTCCTTTCTAAGCTTAAACTGATTCTGATAGTGAATGAATTCACTTTGATTATTATAGCATATTAAAGTGGTAAAGTCAAATGATTATTCGTTGGTGTGCAGTTGAGGCGAAGACGTAGTTGTGATTATGTTAACTACATATGTAGAACCAAATCCTAAAAGATATTGTTCAATCATATGACTGCAATTTCAGTCATATGCCTGCTATTGAGCCGCCGGCTTCGCCGTCAGCTCAATCTATCAGCAAGCCGTGCGGCACTTTTCTTATGCAAGCATAAGAAAAGACCTTCGGGCTTGCTGATATTTCGCGTGCCTGTGGCACGCGAAATGGCATTTTAAAGTTGAATAATTGCTTTCTGCACTCGCGTGCCTTCGGCGCGCTCGTGTTCTTGCGCCCCTCATATGTGAGCCAAAAGGTATTATTGAATCATACGCCTGCTATTGAGCCGCCGGCTTCGCCGTCAGCTCAATCTGCA
>JAFRZL010000016.1 GCA_017442535.1 Bacillota bacterium
AGGGGCTCGAACCCTCGACCTCCGGCGTGACAGGCCGGCGCTCTAACCAACTGAGCTACTGAGCCAAAATGGGCCTTCAGGGACTCGAACCCGGGACCGACCGGTTATGAGCCGGCTGCTCTAACCAACTGAGCTAAAGGCCCCGAATGACCCCCGGGAGAATCGAACTCCCGTTTTCGCCGTGAGAGGGCGACGTCTTAGCCGCTTGACCAGGGGGCCATACTCGCATTCACAGTCCAAAAGGATTTCTTGCGAACGCAAGTGATATTATAACCGAAACCAAAAGATCTGTCAACACTTTTTTTCAGTTTTTTCAAAAAATCTTGATCGGTCAGTTGTGAAGCTCGGTACGGCCTTCAAGCTTTACCCGCTGTCCGTTCGTAAAAGGCGTTCCGTCGGCAAATTTCAGGCCTTCGGCCCAGTCCCCTCCGACCAGGACCTTAAGACAGGCAGGTCGCTCGGGGTTGAAGGTGATCCTGATCCTGCCATCCGTTTTATTCCAATCCATCTCGACTTCCCCCTGCATGTAGCGGAGCCTGATTCGTCCACTCTCCCATGCCTGCGGCAGTGCCGGCAGAAGCTTGATGCAGTCCGGTTCGGCAAAGAGAAGCATTTCCTGCATAGCGCCGGCAATGCCCATCAGTGCGTCCAGCTGGACCGGTGCGAAGGATGCGTTCCGGTAGAGTGTCTGTCCCATGTCTCGCCAGTCATTATGCAGTGTCATCAGATTATCGGTCAGGCAGGCGCGGCAGAGGATTGAGAGGCAGTCCAGGGCTTTGTCACCGCGCTCGAATCTTGCGTTGATGCTGGCCATGTGCGCCAGGGACCAGCCGCTCTGGGCGCCCAGGCGGCGTTTATCCACGGCCTTTTCAAAGGCATCCGTGACTTCCTTGGGCGCGACGCCTTTAACGATCTCCCGTCCGGGGAACATCGGATAGATGTGGGACAGATGGCGGTGATCATAGCGCTGTTCCAGTCCGGGCCACTGCCACTCGCGGACGTCTCCGTCCTCCGTCGTGTCATAGGCCGGCAGGTGTGCCGCGATTTCCTGCCATTTTTCGATGTGATCCGTATACATGCCAGTCAGCTCGGCTGCCTCGGCCAGATTCGTCATCACTTCTTTGATGATGGCGATATCCATCGTGGCATTGACCGCGGACGGACAGGGATGCGCCATATGTTCTCCCTTGGGCGGCATCAGATTGCCGGGCGTGTTTTCCGGAGAAACGGAAGGATAGATCTTGTAGAAGCCATCCGGCTGACGCACCAGATAGGCTTCGTAGAAATCCGCCGTCTCCTTCATGAAAGGCAGGATCTGCTCGCGCAGCATTTTTTCGTCGCCGGTATACTGGTAATAGCTGTAGAAATGCTGGCATACCCAGCCAGCGCAACCGATCCAGTTCATAATGACAGGCACGATCTGGTTCATCATATGGACACCCGGTGTTGTTCCCGCAGGCATAAAGATGCCGGGCAGGTCATGCATATTTCGCGCATTCTGGCGGTACTGCGGCACGGCATCCAGATAATACTGCATCACCGGCTTAAAGAATTCCGCGAGGCCTCCGCCATTCACATGCCAGTAGATCATCTGCATGTTCTCGTTCGCCATATTGTGGGGCCAGGCCATGGAATAGCGGCCATGGTACAAGCCGTACAGAGGGAACGGCAGGCCGCCCGGCCTTGTTCCGCAGATCAGGAGATATCTGCCGTAATGCCATAATCTGTTCAGAAGTGCGTTGGACGCACCGTTCTGGGCCGCATCATCGATCAGCCTTTCGATCGGCAGGCCGGCCAGATCAGGCTCTTCCTCCAGATCCAACGCGGCGGTGCGGTACAGCGGCTCGTGCAGGGCACGATGCTCCGCAAGCAGCTTGTCATAAAGGGCGTCGGTGTCCGGACTGTCCGCCGTGATCGCGTCCAAAAATGCCCTCTCCGCGGCAAAAGAAGCCTCGCGGTCCCCGGATTTCACAAATACCCGAACGAGTACCATCAAGTGATCCGCTCCGCTCACCCTGAGCTCATCCATATCCTCTGCCATACTGCCATCTGTGCAGATCCTGGCCACCGCACCGAAATCTAGTCCGTCATCATTGGTTCCGGCATAGTAAATATAGGGCGGTACCACCTTGACGCGGAGTGAATCCCCTAATTCGTCACGCTTTTTCTTAACATCGTCTTCACCGGTCTCGTGCAGCTGCAGCCTCACCCACAGATCCTGCGGGGCATTGCACTCCAGCTTCCAGACCGCCATATCATGCTTGCGGGAAACGAATCCGCAGCGCGAAAAAGTCCGGTCATCCTCCTCCCACGTCACACGGACTTCCGCTGAGGCCATGTCCAGATACCTGCGGTAATGCCGGTACGAAATCTGGCTTTCTTTCCGGAACTGCAGGGCACAGACAGGGAACGGTGCGCCGAGGGCAGTCTGGAATCCTTTATCTTTCAGGGCGTTGGTGATGACCCAGTTGGCTTCGTGATATTTGCCCTCGTCCATCAGCTCGCGTGTCCGTTTCAGAGCTCCGTGGATCACCGGCACCTCCATCTTTTTCTGGTGGTGCCACAGCGCAGCGTGATTCAGGATGACTGTCTCGTCCCCCACATGCCCGTATGAAAGCATCGCGACCATGCCGCTTCCCGAAGCAAAAGCTTCGCGCCACAGATCCCGGTACCAGGACGCCGGCTTAAGGCTGTATAAGATGTCTCCGGAATTCATAGTGGTCCCCTTTCGAAATTGTTTTCTGATTTGAATTATACCATATTCCCGCAAAAAGAAAAGACCCTGTTTACATGAAAGGGTCCGCGACAAAACGTAAACATAGCATTTTACGAAAAGAGTACATTTTTCTCTCATTCCATATTGCATTTCTTTTAAAACATGATATACTATCAATAAGAACATCGTAATCGTAACTGGAGGCTTTCCTATGCTGGAGAAAATCGATCTGAAAAAGAATCTTACCAAAGAAGAGTATCGTGCTGTCCGTGACCAGGTGGATGCCGATCTTGCCCTGCTGCAGCGTGAATGCAAAGCGGCCGGCATCCCCGTTATTATTCTGTTTGAAGGCTGGGGTGCCGCAGGCAAGGGCAGTACCATTTCCCGGCTGATCGATCCGCTGGATCCCCGCGGTTTCTTTGTCCACTCCATTTCTGCCGAAAATGAAGATGAATCCTATCACCCCTGGCTGTGGCGCTTCTGGACCAAGCTGCCGGCCAAGGGACAGATCGCGATCTTCGACCGCAGCTGGTACCGCCGCGTACAGGTGGATCATTTTGCTAAGCACCTGTCCCAGACTGAGCTGCTGCAGACCTATGAAGAGATCAATTCCTTCGAGGAACTCCTGATCAAAGACGGTACCGTTATCATCAAGTTCTTCCTGCACATCTCCAAAAAGGAACAAAAAAAGCGCTTCGACAAATTGCTTTCCGAGCGCGAGACGTCCTGGCGTGTGACCAAAGAAGATTTACTGCACAATAAGCATTATCAGGAATTGCTGGAGATCAATGACTCCATGCTGGAGCATACCGATACCGAGCTGGCGCCCTGGACGATCGTCGAGGCAACCGATCGCGAGTATGCTGTGATCAAGACCAAGACGACCATCGCCGCCCGTCTGCGTGAGGCTCTGGAGAACCGCAAAGAGTCCGCCAAGGCTCCCGCGCTGCCGACATCCGTCTCCGAGACGACGCTCCGCACCTCCATTCTGGAAGGCATCGATCTGTCCCAGGATACGACCAAAGAAGAATACAAAGAAGAACTCGAGAAGCTTCAGGACCGTCTGAAAATTTTGCACAGCGAGCTTTACCGCAGAAGAATCCCCGTCGTGCTGGCCTTTGAAGGCTGGGACGCGGGCGGCAAGGGCGGCGCCATCAAGCGTCTGACACATGCCTTGGATCCCCGTGGCTATATCGTGCACCCCGTCTCCTCGCCTAACGACATTGAGAAAGCGCATCACTATCTGTGGCGTTTCTGGCAGTATATGCCCAAGGCAGGCCATGTCACGATCTTTGACCGTTCCTGGTATGGACGTGTCATGGTCGAGCGCATCGAAGGCTTCTGCTCGGAGAATGAATGGAAGCGTGCCTACAAAGAGATGAACGAGATGGAAGAAAGCCTGGCCCATTCCGGCGCGATCGTCATCAAATTCTGGATGCATATCGATAAGGATGAGCAGGAGAGACGTTTCAAGGAGCGCATGGAGAATCCCGCCAAACAATGGAAGATCACGGATGAAGACTGGCGCAACCGTGAGAAATGGGATCAGTATGTCGTCGCCGTCGATGAAATGCTGCTCCGCACCTCCACTTCATACGCTCCCTGGGTCATCGTGGAAGGCAATAACAAGTATTATGCCCGCCTCAAGGTGCTGCGCACCGTTATTGATGCAATCGAAAAACGTCTGAACGAGGGCTAACGCCCGAATCCCCATTTGGCAAGCGGTCCGCGGAGCCTCGGCGCAAGCAGGCAGGCCAGCAGGATCTTGACCGCATCACCGGGCAGGAACGGCAGTACGCAGACCGACAGGCATTTGCCGAGCGTATTACCCGTGAGAATCATGAACCAGATGGATCCGAACAGATAGCAGCACAAAGTACCTCCAGCCATCACAGCAGCCATTTTCCAAAAGTAATGGCTGCTTTTTTTAATACCAAGTCCGTCGATCAGCGCGGTCAGGAGATATCCGATCGCATAACCGCCCGTGATTCCGAAAAGCGCGCCGACTCCGCCCTTGAATCCCGCCATCACCGGCACGCCGACCGCCGCAAGCAGCAGATAAACCGCTACGCTGACCGTCCCGTAAACAGGTCCGAGCAAGGCAGCTGCAAGATGCACTGCAAAAAGCGCCAGATTGATGGGAACATAGGGAAGCGGTATCTGGATCTGTGAGCATACCGCCAGAAGCGCGGTAAAAAGCGCGGTCAGAATCATCGGGAATAAGGCCGATCTACGCATAATAATAACACCTCTATACATCATATTCCGGGGTGCAGAGGTTGACTCTTGCACCCCGGTAAAACATTTCCGCACAGAAAATGCCGCTGCTTGGCGGCATTTTCTGAATCAATCAATCTCTTTCCAGTTCGCCGATATTCGCAAGAACCATTGTCGGTTTGACGGAAGACGCGGCGAGATCCTCCGGTGTCGTTTCACCGGAGAGAACGAGTATCGATGTGACGCCGTTTAGCGTTCCCAGCGCGATATCCGTGTACAGACGGTCCCCCACCGCGGCCATATGACTGCGGGGAATCCCCGTCTTTGCTTCCAGAATCTCCAGCACTTCCTCATGGGGCTTGCCGGTAAAGCGTGGTTTCACGCCCGTGGAAGCCGTAATCAGCGCGCACATGGCGCCCGCGTCAGGCATAAAGCCGTATTCGGTCGGGCAATTGATATCCTCGTGCGTGCAGAGGAATTCCGCTCCATTCCGCAGATAGTGGCAGGCGCGGTCCAGTTTATGATAGTCCAGCGTCGTATCAAAGCCCAGCAGTACGATATCGGGAATCAGGGTATGTGCCTGTTCACCGGTACCCTCCTTAAACAGCGGGATGCCTTCCGCGGCAAAACTCTGCTCCAGATCGGGCGTGCCAACCAGATAAACACTTTTACCGGGCCTGTGTGTCTTCAGAAAATGCACCATGACATCTCCCGAAGTCACGATATCTTTGCGGGTCACGGCGATTCCCATGTCGTTCAGCCGGTCCACATATGTTCTAGGTGAACGTGAGGAATTATTCGTGAAGAAAATGTATTTCTTGCCATGATCGCGGACGCGCTGCAGGAAGGGCAGCGTTTCCGGGAACAGACGGTTTCCCAGATAAATGGTTCCGTCCATGTCCAGTACGTAGAGCTCGATCGAATGCGTATCCGTATCCATGTTTTACTCCGCGTTCTGTGTCGCGACCAGATTGGCACCGTCTCCGTCAAGGTCTTCGATCAGTTTGTCGCCGATATGTACCGGACGTACCGCGTAGACCTGATGGATCTTCTCCATGAATTCCGAAATGCGGCGCTTGGAAACGGCACGGTCTGATTTGACCGGAAGGACGCCTCCGCCGATGATCCCTACCGTCGTCGTAATCGTACGTTTGGGATCCGTGACTTCCGCTCTGGCATAGGCTTCGCCGCGCGGACAGGTATTGCCGGTAATGCTGACGATCTGATCTCCTTCGAGTGTCACGATCACATGGCAGCCCATGGGGCAGTTGGTACAGATAATTTCCTGCTGCATCACCTTATACCTCCTCAATTTCAATCGTCAGCGTCTTGCCGGTGCAATCCGCGAGCGTCTTGGCATTCAGGTTCACCGTTTCCATCTCGCCGGGGGCGACACGGGGACGGCGGCGGGACTGGATCACTTCTCCGTCCGCTTTGACAACGACCTTTACCGCCTTGTGTACATCCGTCACACGGAAGAATACCGTCGTATCCTCCACAGCGCTGATCCGCTGGGGCAGCGTATAGCGGACGCCCTTAGCGGGCTTCACCGTAATGTGCGCCTGATCCTCGGCACCGTAGTTCTCACCGCTGATACCAAGGTAGGCAGCGGCTCCGCGTCCGGCGATCTCGGCTTCTTCGGACACATAGTCGACCAGATCATGCACGTGCAGCACATTGCCGCAGGCAAAAATACCGGGAACTTCGGTCATGCGGCGCTGGTCCACCAGCGCGCCGGAGGTCATCGGATCCAGCGGTACGGACGCTTTCTTGGAAAGTTCGTTCTCGGGAAGCAATCCTACGGAAAGCAGGATCGTATCGCACTCGACGTATTGGGCCGTTTCCATCTTGGGCTGACGGCGCTCGTCGACTTCGGCGATCGTAACACCTTCCACCCGGTCCTTGCCGTGGATATCAACGATCGTGTGCGAAAGCAGCAGCGGGATATTGTTATCCTGCAGGCACTGTACGATATTACGGGTAAGGCCTCCGGAATAAGGCATGAGTTCCAGAACCATCTGGACCTTGGCGCCTTCCCAGGTCATGCGGCGGGCCATGATCAGGCCAATATCACCCGAACCCAGGATGACGACCTTTTTGCCGGGCATATAGCCCATAATATTGATATATCTCTGAGCCGTTCCGGCGGTGTAGATACCCGCGGGACGGGTTCCGGCCGTATTCAGGGCTCCGCGGGGTCTCTCGCGGCATCCCATGGCCAGAATCACGGCGCCGGCCTGAATCTGGAAGACGCCTTCTTCGGAATTCATGGCGGTTACCACTTTATCGGGAGTAATATCCAGAACCATGGTATTCAGCCGGTAAGCGATCCCACGCGCATGGAGTTCTTTTTCAAAACGCCAGGCATATTCCGGGCCGGTCAGCTCTTCTTTGAAGCGGTGCAGACCAAAGCCGTTATGGATGCACTGTTCCAGGATGCCGCCCAGGCGATGATCCCTTTCAAGGACTAAAATGTCTCTGACGCCGGCATCATAGGCCGCGACTGCGGCTCCCATTCCGGCGGGGCCTCCGCCGATAATGACAAGATCGACTTTATTCATGATCTTTCACCTCCCGCGTCTTTCCTACGTTCAGATAAGAAGCACCGCCGAATTTGGTAACTTCTTCCAGCGGGATATTCCACTCGCGAGCCAGAATCTCGGTTACCATGGGGCCGCAGAAGCCTCCCTGGCAGCGGCCCATCCCGGCGCGGGTACGGCGCTTTACACCGTCCAGATCTCTCGCGGGCGGATTCTGATGAATCGCATCGACGATCTCTCCCTCACTGATGGTTTCGCAGCGGCAGACAATATGTCCGTAGAGAGGATTCTCACGGATCACCTGATTCTTCTCTTCGATGGTCATATTGTTGAAAGCGTGCAGCGCTTCGCGGTAAGGGTTATAATCCGGCTTAGGCTCCAGGACAAGGCCCTGCTCCGCCATATGTTCCACCAGGTAGGAGGCAATGGCCGGCGCACTGGAAAGCCCGGGAGACTCCACGCCGCCCGCGTTCCAGAAGCCCTTGACGGGGCTGGTCAGAATATAGTCGCCGGTGCTTCCGACGGCGCGGAGTCCGGCAAAAGCCGTGATCACGCCGCGCAGATTAACCTTGGGAACGACCTTAAGGGCATTTTGCTGCACCATATTCAGGCCTTCCTGCGTGGTGGATACGTCTTCGCGGTCCTCCTGATTCTCGGCGGTCGGCCCCAGAAGCAGGTTATTATCGACCGTGGGAGAAACCAGTATGCCCTTACCCATCTTGGACGGGACGTTGAATAATGTATGACGGATCGTGCCGACACAGTCATGATCCAGCAGCATATACTGGCCTTTACGAGGCGTGATGGTAAAGGAATGATCCCCCACCATTTCAGCGATCTTATCGGAATATACACCGGCCGCGTTGACAATGAATCTGGCCTTGACCGGTTCTCCGGTCCCGGTGATCAGGAAGCCGTCTTCCTGAACCTCGATTCCGGTCACCTGGTAATCCAGCATCAATTCGGTGCCATTATCCATGGCATTTCCCACGGAAGCGATGTTCAGTTCATACGGGCAGACGATCGCTCCGGTCGGCGCATAAAGCGCGCCAAGCGCCTGATCGGACAGGGAGGGCTCCAGAGCAAGGAGCTCCTCCTGATTCAGCACCGCCAGATTCTTCACACCGTTTTGCAGGCCGCGTTCATACAGCACCTGCACCATGGGCAGATCCTCTTCACGATAAGCTATGACCAGCGAACCGTTTCGCTGATACTTCACACCCAGATCCTGACAAATCTGTTCCATCTCCTCCGAACCCTGCACATTCAGCCGGGCCTTGAGAGTACCGGGCTCCGCGTCAAAGCCTGCATGCACAATGGCACTGTTGGCTTTGGTCGTACCCATGGCAACATCATGACACTTCTCCAGAATGACTGTCTTAAGCTGATACCTGGACAGTTCTCTGGCTGTCATCCCGCCGATAATACCGGCGCCGATTATCGCAACATCGAACATATGGTTCCTCCACAATTGTTACAAATTAAAACACAAAGAATTGAACAACGGACAATTACAGAACGCTCTTGGCTGCCTCGACAACATGATCGACCGTGAAGCCGAATTCCTTGAAGACGATCTCCTGCGGGCCGCACTTGCCGAACGTATCCATCGCGATGACCTTGCCGTCAAGTCCGACATACTGATACCAGCCAAGCGGAGAAGCGGCTTCCACGGCTACACGGGCGCGGCAGGCCTTGGGCAGGACTGACTCGCGGTACGCTTCATCCTGCGCATTGAAAAGCTCAAACGAAGGAATGCTGACGACACGTGCACTGATGCCCTGCTCAGCCAGACGGTCATAAGCCTCGTAAACCAGCTTGACTTCGGAACCGGAAGCCATCAGGATGACATCGGGTACTTCCTTGCCGGAATCCTTGAGGATATACGCACCCTTGACAAGGTCGGATCCTGTCTCGGCCAGCTGTGGCAGTCCCTGACGGGTCAGTACAAGAGCGGTCGGACCCTGATGACCGACTGCGAAAGCATAGGCCGCGGCAGTCTCGCTGTAATCCGCAGGACGGATGACGGTCATGCCGGGGATGCTCCTGAGCATCGCCAGCTGGTCCACGGGCTGATGCGTGGGGCCATCCTCGCCGACGCCGATGCTGTCATGCGTCAGGACATACAGAATGCGCAGCTTCATCAGAGCCGCCATACGCATAGCGTGCTTCATGTAATCGGAGAAAACGAAGAAGGTTGCGCAATAAGGAAGCATGCCTCCATGCAGAGCCACGCCGTTGATGATCGCGCCCATCGCGTGCTCGCGCACACCAAAATGGAGGTTGCTGCCCGCGTAATTCTGCGCTGAGAAATCGGTCTGGTTCTTCATGATGGTCAGGTTGGACGGAGCCAGGTCTGCGGAACCTCCGAACATATTCGGGATCTTGGTGCAGATATGATTCAGCACCTGATTAGAGGTCTGGCGGGTCGCAAAAGCTTTCTCAGGCTTCACGAAGAGCTCTTCATCCTTCCAGGGATCATAGTCATTGCCTTCGAAATAGTCCTTCCAGAGCTTTGCCAGCTCGGGATACTTCTCGCAGTACTCGTCGAACATGGCCTGCCACTTGGCCTGGGCTTCTGCGCCGCGCTGAACGGCTTTGGCGGTATTGGCGTAGACTTCGTCCGGTACATAGAATTCCTTATCAACAGGCCATCCCAGGTTTTCCTTCATGGCGATGATGTTGTCCGCGCCCAGAGGTGCGCCGTGAGCGGCCGGGGTTCCCTGCTTAGCGGGGCAGCCATAACCGATCAGGGTGTGGTTCACGATCAGGGTCGGACGCTCGGTCTCGGCCTCGGCCTTTTCCAGCGCCGCGACGATCGCCTTGACGTCGTTACCGTCCGGTACATCGATGACCTGCCAGCCATAAGCTTCATAGCGCTTCGCGACATCTTCGGTAAACGCGATATCGGTGCTGCCTTCGATGCTGATGCGGTTGGAATCATACAGAACGGTCAGTTTGCCGAGCTTCCAGGTACCTGCCAGAGAACTGGCCTCGCTGCTGATGCCTTCCATCAGGCAGCCGTCGCCGACGAGCGCGTAGGTGCGGTGATCCACTACCGGATATCCCTCACGATTGAAAATCGCAGCCAGATGCGCTTCAGCCATTGCTATGCCTACCGCATTGGTGACGCCCTGTCCCAGAGGACCGGTACTGGTCTCGACACCGGCCGTATGGCCGTACTCCGGATGGCCGGGGGTAAGCGTATTCCACTGACGAAAGCCCTTCAGATCCTCGATCGTCAGCCCGTAACCATACAGATGCAGCAGGCTGTAAAGCAGCATGGATCCATGGCCGGCAGAAAGAACAAAGCGATCACGGTCCTTCCAGGAAGGATCCGCAGGGTTCGCGTTCATCGCATACTGCCAGACCGCGTAAGCGGCGGGGGCGGCTCCCAGCGGAAGACCGGGGTGTCCGCTGTTGGCCTTCTGGATCGCCTCAGCGGAAAGAACGCGGATCGCGTTGATGGTTTTCTGCTCGTCCGCGGCCAGGCTGACCTTCTCGACCAGCATTCTGGACAGGTTTTTCAATACACTCTTCATTGGTTTGTTACCCTCCTTATTATTTTAACCGTGCAGACCTCTGGCCTGCCGATCCATGTCCTCAACAACGATATCAAAGATCTCACCCATGGAGCGCATATACTCCAGGATCTTCCAGGGATAATTCGTATGGAAATGCAGTTTGATCAGATCCTCATCTCCTACCACAAGGAGACAATCCCCTTCAAAATGCTCTGTGATGTAGTCCGCGATCGCATCCTCATCCAGATCTTCGCCCTCCAGCAGGAGCTGTGTGTCATAACGATACTCAATCGACTGTTCTTCCATCGTATTCTCCTTTCAAAAATGTTCTCGGACCCTATGCCGGATGGCTTCAGGATTCCGGGGGAACGGGATGAGCTTTCTTCCATTCCAGAATGCTCTCAAGCCGTTCCTTGACGAGCTTCTCGCGTCCCTGTTCGGTGGGACGATAGTACCTTCGGTCTTTCAGACTGTCCGGCAGGCACTGCATGCCGGTGATCTTCTCGACCGTATCATGCGCATAAATATAGCCTTTGCCGTAGCCCGCCTCTTTCATCAGTCCTGTGGGGGCGTTACGGATCTGCAGCGGGACGGGTTCCGCCGGTGAAGCCTGGATATCGGACCTGGCTTCATGGCAGGCTACGTCGAGTGCATTGGACTTGGGCGCCATGGCAAGATAGACCACCGCGTGGGCCAGGTGCACATCACACTCCGGCATGCCGATAAAATGGCAGGCCTGGTAAGCGGCCACCGCCACTGCAAGCGCGTTGGAATCCGCCATTCCGACGTCCTCGCTCGCGAACCGGACGATCCGCCTTGCGATATAGAGGGGATCCTCGCCCCCGTCAAGCATACGGTACATCCAGTAGACGGCCGCATCCGGATCGGAATTACGCATGGATTTATGCAGTGCGGAGATCAGATTATAATGCTCCTCTCCGGTCTTGTCATACAGCAGCGAACGGCGGTTCATGCACTCGGACAGCATCTCGTCTGTCACGGTGATGGAACCTTTTTCGTCCATGGGACTGTTCTGCACTGCCATCTCCAGGGTATTCAGAGCCGTCCGGGCATCCCCGTTAGCGAAACGGGCAATCACTCCGAGCTGATCGTCACGGATCCGGATCTCCATCTCTCCCAGGCCTTTGGGCGAACGGAGGGCGTGCTGCAGCAGACGCACCAGGTCCTCTTCTTCCAATGCCTTCAGGATAAAGACCTTGCACCGGGATAACAAAGCGGAATTGATCTCAAACGACGGATTCTCGGTCGTCGCCCCGATCAGGATGATGCTGCCCTTCTCCACAAAGGGTAAAAAAGCATCCTGCTGAGCCTTGTTGAACCGGTGTATCTCATCCGCAAAAAGAATCGTCCGGATGCCTCTGCGGCGGTTGGATTCCGCCTGATTCATCACGTCTTTGATCTCTTTGATGCCGCTTGTGACCGCCGAAAACTCCACGAAATCCGCACGGGTCTCGTGCGCGATGATCCTCGCAAGTGTCGTCTTGCCCACGCCCGGAGGTCCCCAGAAGATCATCGACGAAATCTGATCTCTCTCGATCAGCGTCCGCAGGATCCTGCCCGGCCCCACCAAATGGCTCTGGCCCACGTATTCGTCCAGTGTTTCGGGGCGCAGCCGGCTTGCCAGGGGCTGGCTGATCTTCCGGTCGTCAAACAGATTCATCTGCCATTCCACAATCAAATCCTCCTCCGCCGTCCGGTGCGTGTACTGACCCGCAGGAAGGCAGCCGGCACGGCTTAATCCTCCACCAGCTCCATTTTGCGGATAACCTGGGGCTCGTAGGGCTTGTTGTTAAAGTAATTCGTTCTGACCCCGGCAATTTCATCCACCGTATCCATGCCCTCGATCACTTCGCCAAAGGCGGCATACTGTCCGTCCAGATGCGGTGCGTCAGCATGCATGATAAAGAACTGGGATCCGGCCGAATCAGGATCCATAGCGCGTGCCATGGAGATGACGCCGCGGGTATGCTTCAGCGGATTCTTGAATCCGTTCGCGTCAAATTCTCCTTTGATGGTCCAGCCGGGGCCGCCCGTGCCGGTACCGTAGGGGCATCCTCCCTGGATCATAAATCCGGGGATGATACGGTGAAACGTCAGGCCGTCATAAAAGCCCGCCTTCACCAGCTTCTCAAAATTGGCAACCGTCTCGGGCGCCGTCTCGGGATAAAGGCGGAGCTTGATCTGTTTGCCGTTCTCCATCGTAATAATGACCATGTATTACACTCCTAACTCTGCGATTAATCCAAATAGCCCTTTGCAGCCAGATACTCGGCTGTCTCCACCGCGCCGCCCGCGGCTCCGAGGAGCGTATTGTGCGACATGCAGACGAATTTGATATCATACTGTGTGTCGGGACGGAGACGGCCAATGGAAATCGCCATGCCATGCTCCAGTTCCCTGGCGGTTTTGATCTGAGGCTGATCATTCTCCTCAAAATAATTCAGGAATTTACGGGGAGCGGAAGGCAGATTCAGTTCCTGAGCTTCACTGGAATACTCGTTCCAGATACGCTTGATCTCTTCCAGATCAGGCTTGGTATCAAAGCTCGCGAAAACAGCAGCGGTATGTCCGTCGGAAATCGGTACGCGCAGGCACTGGGTCGTTACGGAAGGCTTGCTGACATGCACGATGCGGTCGCCCTCAACGCGGCCCCAGATCTTCAGCGGCTCCTGTTCACTCTTCTCTTCCTCGCCAGGAATATAGGGGATCAGGTTGTCCACCATTTCAGGCCAGCGCTCAAAGGTCTTGCTGGCGCCGGAAATAGCCTGGTAGGTGCAGGCCAGTACTTTATTCAGACCGAATCTCTCAATCAGGGGGGTGAGCGGCGGCACATAGCTCTGCAGCGAGCAGTTGGATTTTACCGTGATAAAGCCTCTGCGGGTCCCCAGCCGGCGGCGCTGCGCCGGAATGATCTCTGCATGCTGAGGATTCAGCTCAGGAATGATCATCGGTACGTCCGGCGTCATACGATGCGCGGAATTATTGGAAATGACAGGGATCTCACGGCGCGCATAAGCTTCCTCGAGCGCGCGGATCTGATCCTTCGGCATATTGACGGCGCAGAAAACAAAGTCGACCTGCGCGCAGATTTCATCCATATCCGCGGTCGCGTCGTACACATGCATGGATCTGGTCTGCTCGGGCATCGGCTCCTTCATGACCCAACGGCCCGCTACCGCCTCTTCATAGGTTTTGCCGGCGCTGTTCGCGGATGCGGCGAGCACCTCCAGATGGAACCATGGATGATGAGCCAGCAGCGTAACAAAACGCTGTCCAACCATTCCGGTCGCGCCGATGACTCCCACTTTAAAGTCTTTCATTTCAATATCTCCTTAATGATTCTATTATTTTTATTTAGCTTTCTCCCAGGTCGTTCCTTCTCGGGAGTCTTTGAGCACAACGCCCTTGTCGGCCAGTTCGGCGCGGATCGCGTCGGCCCGTGCGTAATCACGGGCTTTCTTGGCCTCCAGACGCTCGGCGATCTTACTTTCGACATACTTCGCGAACTCATCGTCCGAATCCTCCGAAGCGGCTTTGAGGCCGGCTTCGCGGGCTTCAAGCAGTCCGAGCGAAAGTACGGTTTCAAAATCAGCGGTAATTGCAAGCTTGGTCGCATCCGACAGATCATCTTTCAGCATGTCGTAGAGGATCGTCAGGCCCGAAGAAGTATTCAGGTCATTGCCAACAGCCTCGCCGAACAGTTCGTGATATCTGCGGACCTGCTCTGTGTCGGGCTCGCCCTCGGGCTTCAGATTCACGATTCTGGCCACCAGACGGTCATAGGCGGACTTAACGTTATCCAGCACCTCGTAGCTGAATTCAAGGGGCTTGCGGTAATGACTCTGCAGGCAGAAGAGGCGGTAAACGAGGGGATTATAGCCGTTTTCCTCCAGCGTGGACACGGTCAGGATATTGCCCTTGGACTTGCTCATCTTGCCGCCCTTCTCCTTCAGATGCTGTACATGGAACCAGTATTTGCACCAGGGATGTCCGAAAGCGGATTCGCTCTGGGCAATTTCATTGGTATGATGCGGGAATATATTATCGACACCGCCGCAGTGCAGGTCAAGATATTCGCCTAAATGCTTGCATGCGATGCAGGAGCATTCGATATGCCAGCCGGGATAGCCGACGCCCCAGGGACTGCTCCACTTGAGCTCCTGGTTCTCGAATTTGGACTTGGTAAACCAGAGCACAAAATCGCTCTTATTGCGCTTATTGGTATCTTCCTCTACATCATCGCGCACACCGACCAGCAGCTCATCCTCGTTATGCCCTGTCAGACAATAGTAGTCCTTAACTTTAGAAGTATCGAAGTAGATATTGGCTCCGGCCTGATAGGCGAATTGCTTCTCGACCAGGGTTTTGATCATATCGATGAATTTGGGGATGCAATTGGTCGCGGGCTCCACCACATCCGGATATTTGATATTCAGCCTGCGGCAGTCATTAAAGAAGGCCTCCGTGTAGAATTTAGCGATTTCCATCACGGTCTTGTTCTCGCGCTTTGCGCCTTTAAGCATCTTGTCCTCTCCGGTATCGGCATCGCTTGACAGATGGCCGACATCGGTAATATTCATGACACGCTTAACATCATAACCCTCGTAGCGAAGGAATTTCTCCAGTACATCCTCCATGATATAACTGCGGAGATTCCCGATATGAGCATAGTGATATACGGTCGGACCGCAGGTATACATCTTGACATGGGGTGGATTATAGGGAACGAACTCCTCCACCTGTCTGGACAGTGTATTATATAATTGCATCATCAAACCTCTTTCCCGGTTCCCGGAATTGGTAATTAATCGTAATTGACAATCTTGGCGAAATCGGCCTTAAGGCTTGCGCCGCCGACAAGTCCGCCGTCGATATTGGGCATGGCAAAAAGCTCAGCCGCATTGCCTGCATTGACGCTGCCGCCGTACTGCACACGGATCTCATCGGCCACTTCCTGACCGAATACTTCCGCGACAACCTGACGGATGGCGCAGCAGACTTCCTCAGCCTGGACGCTCGTCGCCGTCTTGCCGGTGCCGATGGCCCAGATGGGCTCATAAGCGATGACGGCCTTCTTGACATTCTCGGGATCAACGTCCTTCAGCGCGATCTTGACCTGCATACGAACCAGGTCGATCGTGATGCCCTGCTCGCGCTCTTCGAGCTTCTCTCCGACGCAGATGATCGGGGTCAGGCCATGCTCAAAAGCCTTTTTTACTTTGGCGTTAACCAGCTCATTCGTCTCGCCGAAATAGGCACGGCGCTCTGAATGTCCCAGAATCACATATTCACAGCCGCATTCCTTTACCATGGCGGGAGAAACCTCACCCGTATAGGCACCGCTCTCGGCGCAGTACATATTCTGCGCGCCGATCTTGATATTGGTGCCCTTAGTGGCTTCCACAGCAAGCAGCAGATCCACAAAAGGCGGGCAGAAAACCACTTCGGTCTTGTCATTTCCGGCCACCAGGGGCTTAAGCGTTTCGATCAGTTCGAGCGCTTCCTTGGGGGTCTTGTTCATTTTCCAGTTTCCGGCTACAATCGTTTTACGCATAACTTAAGCATCCTTTCTTGATGAAAATAACGAACGGCTCCGGGCGGCCGCAGGACCGCCCGAAGCGCTGTCAGAATTCTTACTTGTCGTTTACAGCCGCAACGCCGGGCAGCTCCTTGCCTTCCAGGAATTCCAGGGAGGCACCGCCGCCGGTGGAGATGTGGATCATCTTGTCCGCATAACCAAGCTGGTTAACAGCAGCCGCACTGTCACCGCCGCCGATCACGGTGATGGCATCGGTCTCGGCCAGAGCCGCGGCAACCGCATTGGTGCCGGCCGCAAGGATCGGGTTCTCAAAGACGCCCATGGGGCCGTTCCAGACAACCGTCTTGGCGGTCTTGACCGCTTCGGCATACAGCGCCTGGGTCTTGGGACCGATATCCATACCCATCTTATCAGCGGGAATCTTATCGGCGTCAACGACTTCGACGGCGATCTCGGCGTCGATCGGATCGGGGAAGCTCTCGGTCACAACGGTATCAACGGGCAGCAGCAGGGTCTTGCCGAGCTTCTCGGCCTTCTCCATCATTTCCTTGCAGTAAGCGATCTTTTCTTCATCCAGCAGGGACTTGCCGATCTCGTAACCCTTGGCCTTGAGGAAGGTGTATGCCATGCCTCCGCCGATGATCAGGGTATCGCACTTCTCAAGCAGGTTGGCAATAACATTCAGCTTGTCAGCGACCTTGGCTCCGCCCAGGATGGCGACGAAAGGACGTACCGGATCGTCAACGGCATTGCCCAGGAAGTTGATTTCTTTCTCCATCAGATAACCGACAACCGCGGTATCCACAAACTGGGTCACGCCCACGGTGGAGCAATGCGCGCGATGGGCAGCACCGAACGCGTCATTCACATACAGATCGCAGAGGGAAGCCAGCTCTTTGCTGAAAGCCTCTTCGTTCTTGGTCTCTTCTTTGCGGAAACGAGTGTTCTGCAGCAGAACCACGTCTCCGTCCTTCATCGCGGCAACAGCTGCCTTGGCATTCTCGCCGACCACATTATCATCATCCGCGAAAACAACATCCTGCCCCAGCAGTTCGGACAGACGCTTAGCTACGGGAGCCAGCGAGAACTTGGGCTCCGCGCCGTTCTTGGGCTTGCCCAGATGGGAGCAGAGAATCACACGGCCGCCGTCGGCAATGAGCTTCTTAATGGTGGGCAGCGCCGCAACAATACGGTTCTGATCCGTGATCACGCCATCCTTCATCGGTACGTTAAAATCGCAGCGTACAAGGACCTTTTTGCCCTTTACATTGATGTCGTCCACAGTTTTTTTATTCAGCATGAAAATACCCCTTTCTTAAGGTAAAAGTATATTGTACGGGCCGGAGGCCCGAAACAATCGGTTCAGTAGCCGCACTGCTCTGCCACATAACGTGTCAGATCCACAATGCGGTTGGAATACATCCATTCATTGTCATACCAGGCAACCACTTTGACGAGGCTGCCGTCCACCACCAGTGTGGACAGCGCGTCCACAATGGCTGAGCGTGAATCCTGGCGGTAGTCGATGGAGACCAGGGGCTCCTCGCTGTAGCCCAGGATAATATCGTCCGCCTCACGGCGAAAAACCAGATTGACCTCCTGCACAGTCACACTGCGCTCGACTTCCGCTACAAAATCCACAAGGGATACGGTCGGCGTCGGCACGCGGACCGACATGCCAGTCAGGCGTCCCTGCATTGCGGGTATGACTTTGGCAACCGCTTCAGCCGCTCCCGTTGTCGTAGGGATAATGGACTGGGCCGCCGCACGCGCTCTGCGCAGATCCGAATGCGGCAGATCCAGGATCCGCTGGTCATTGGTATAGGAGTGGATCGTTGTCATCACGCCTCTGCGTACGCCGAAATGCTCATGCAGCACCTTAACGACCGGTGAAAGGCAATTGGTGGTGCAGGAGGCGTTATCGATAATAAAATCCGTCCCGGGATCGAACATTCCCTGATTGACGCCCATGACAAAGGACTTGGTCCCCTTGGCCGGGCAGGAAATAATCGCCCTCTTCGCACCGGCTTCCAGATGCGATCGCGCCTTGTCCGCCGAAGCAAAAAGCCCCGTCGACTCGATCACGATGTCAATGCCGAGATCCTTCCAGGGAAGTTTGGCCGGATCCCTCTCGGCACAAACCCGGACCTTATGTCCGTTTACCATCAGATCATGTCCGTGGACCTCAATGATGCCGGGGTACTTGCCGAAGCAGGAATCATACTTAAGCAGATGAGCCAGCGTCTGAGGATCCGTCAGGTCGTTTACGGCAACAATATCCAGGCCTTTCTCAAGGCCGATCTTAAAGGCATTGCGGCCGATCCGGCCGAACCCGTTTATCGCAATCCTTGCCATATTGTTCCTCCTCTGAAATCCATATCCGCACACAGGTATGAGCAGAAAAAACTCCCATCAGGACATGCTCATACAGTTTATATTGTATCTTATTTTGCTATGAAAATCAAGCCTTTGTGTAAAGATTCTTAGTCCGGAATCACAAGTCCGCTCTCTCTGGCCCGGACGGCCAGCTCGGTACGCGAGCGGAAGCCCGTCTTGTCCATAAGGCGCTCCACATAGGTCTTCACCGTGGAGGGCGCGATATGCAGTTTGCTGCCGATCTGCACATTGGTAGCTCCCGTCGTGAGCTCCCTGAGGATGATCACTTCCTGCCTGGTCAGATCAGAGCTGAAGGCCTCTCCAAGCTTTACGCAGGGCGGCCTCTCCGGGTAAACGGACTCACCTGCCATGGTCCTGTCCATGATCTCAAGCAGGGTTTTCTCCTGCGTTTCTTTGTACCAGAAACTGTCCACTCCGGCCTCGCGGGCGCGGTCCAGATAGCTGACTTCCGGCATGGAGGTGACGATGATGACCTTGATCCGAGGAAAAGCTTTTTTGATGCGTGCGGAAGCGGTCAGGCCGTTCGCTCCCATCATGGTGAGGACATCCATCAGGACCAGATCGACATTGCCCTGTGCACAGTACAGATAGGCTGCTTCAGCGCTCTGAATGGACTGCACCAGCTGGTAGCGGTTGCTGTTGCGGATGATCGACGCAAATAGCTGTGCGGGCATCTGCTGATCCTCCACGACCAGGACACCCGTCTTTTTCTTTTCTTTGCTGTTGGAATGCAGCACCACGCGGTCCCCGACCGTCTGCGCCTCTCCCAGTGCCTTGAGCGCCTGGTCCAGCGCGATCTGGCAGCCCTTGTCGCCGGACAGGCATTCCGCGGCTCCGAGACTGACGGTAAAGGTGATCCCGCGAATATTGGTCAGTTTTACCGCCTGATGCAGGGTCACGCATCTGTCCCAGATCTCGTCCTGTCCGCTTAAGTGGTGCAGGATCACTACATAGGTCATATCATCGTAGCGGATGATCTCGGTCCCATCATCCGCCACTTCCAACAGTTCTTCGCCCATGCGGGTCATCATCCTCTGGATCCCGGCCATGCCCAACTCCACATGTGCCTTCTGAAAATGATCCATCTCGAGCAGCGCGATCGCCCGGCAGCCCGCATCATTCTGCGGATCGCTGAAAAACTCCTTCAAATAGTCTCTGTCCCTGATAACTCCTGCCATTTTTGTCACCTCAAAAAGTCCATTACTCTGAGTTCCAGCATGAACTCAGGCTCATAATACAGATGCATTTCGCCATCCAGTTCTTCGACCGCACTGCGTACCAGGCTAAGGCCGCCGCCTTCCTGGACATATCCGGCCGGAGGTGTTCCGTTATTTGTATATTGCAGAATCAGCTGATTGTTACGCTCTTCGACCCGGATCTTCATGCGGGTAGCATGTCCGTGATGGGATGCGTTCAGCATGCATTCCATGGCGCCCACCAGAAACACATGCTGCAGCTTCTCCG
The DNA here is from genome assembly GCA_017442535.1 of Bacillota bacterium. GTDB lineage: Bacteria > Bacillota > Clostridia > Lachnospirales > Bianqueaceae > RUG12817. The sequence continues at coordinate 20,419 of JAFRZL010000016.1, forward strand.
ATGAAGGCAGTTCGCCTTCCAGCTCGATCTCCATTCCAATGGAATCCGCTGCCTTGCGCAGTTCATCCATCGCGTACATTTTGCCGGAGTCACTTCCGGAATCCACTTCCAGCATCTCCGCGATGGATCCCCACCGCTGCTGCAGATCGTTCAGCGCTTCCCTGTCGGTGTCCTCTTCCATCTGCCGCTGAGTCATCAGGAGGAGCTGTCCCAGCTCATCATGTACATGCATTTTAGCGGCCAGGATCTCTTTCTCACGCGTCAGTGATACTATATTGCTGCCGTATTCCCGCAGCCGTTTCTCCATCTCCTGCAGACGGGAGTTCTCGATCATCAGTTCCTGCGTCATCGCGTACTGGGTGGAAATATCCGAAGAGATCAGCTCGTAGAACCAGCCTTTTTCGGCATAGATTTTGTGCCGCTGCATCTGCAGGATCTTCTTATCCCCTATCGGAACCACCAGCCGCTCAACGCCATCGGCCCCTACCGTGTAAGCTATGCAGGACGATTTCATCCGTTTCCACAGTTCCAGCATATCCACCAGATCATTCCGTGTGATTTCGGCATGGATCTGCAGCATCCTCCGGTTCACGAGGATCGGCACGCCGTCCGGGCTGAAGTAGCTGATTCCTTCCGGAATCGCCTCAAACGCATCGTGAATAGATACGGACGAGATATGATTCCTCCTCCAGTGCAGGAAAAAAGTGATCCCGTGGAGGTTTATGACAAAAAGCAGCACGAACCACAGGAGAAACATCCATGCGGGGAGCACCAGCACTTCGTATAGGAAAGCACTCTCACTCAGGTGTGAAATCGCCTTGATCTCCACCACCGCCGCAAGAATCACCGATTGTATGACGATCATGGCCAGATAATAGTAAAGTGCCAGACAGCTGCCCCGGTACAAAAAGGTATTTACAAAGAGATAGAGGGTGGACAGCAGCATGATAAACAGTAAAATACTGATCCAGCCGTTACCTGTCATCATCATAAATGACTGATTCACCAGATCTCACCTCCTCTCGCAAGCGTGAGAAGGATCATCGTGACATCGTCCTCCGTATGAATCTGCAGATCCAGGAGGTTCCCCATGCCGGATAAGCTGGGAATATGGTCGGTAACAAGGGCCGGTTCGCAGGTGATCTGCATCTGCAGCCGGTTTTCCTCCTGACTCATGTCCACAAGGAGCGCCTGTAAGGAGTCGAACTGTGCCTCCATCACCCATTCCAGCACCTGATACATCTTCATCAGGCCCTCCGCTTCAGCCGGACCCTGCAGTACACCGTTTACCCGGCAGAAAAACTGCCCCAGCTGCAGGTAGCGGATACTCTCCTGCACTGAGAGCACCAGTTCACCCGCGTCAATAAACTCATTCTGATCTGCCAGCAGCATCATATTCGCGAAACGTTTGATATAAACGCCCAGAACACTGATCCGGACAAGCTGATTCCGGTCATTCAGCGGATTCGCGGCAAGCTTCTGAATCTGTGCAAGCTCAGGACGGACAGCCGCGGTAATGCGGTCATATACCCGGTTCTGCTCATTTGTCTGAATCTGGTTGGCATTCGTGCGGTTCTCCGCCTCGAGCAAATCAATGCGCTCGTACAGGATCCTGCGGTCCTCGATCAACCGGGATTGTGTCGAGCGAATCTGGGTCAGATCATCTTCCCAGAATACATTTCCGCCCCGGATCTGTGTCGCACGGAGACGCAGATTCTCCGTCACCATCACCGTATCCTTAAGCGCCGCCTTGCGTTTGTCCTCCACAACCGGTATAAAACCCGAAGTAACATGGACTGTCTGCCCGCTGTTGTCTTCAATCTCGGCCCGCACTGACGAAACCTGGAATAATTTTTCATAACCTGTATTGGTCGGTACAAGTCCCAGCTGAAAACAGCATTCCCAGAGCATGATCAGAGAAATCGATACCGCCTGGTGCTTCTCGATCAATCTGACATTAAGAGCCAGAATAAAGGGCTGTATGCCATAGGTGATTCCATAGATCAGCAGAAAACACATGATAAGGACAGGAATCCATATTCTGCGCCGGATCGTCGGAATATTACATCTTCTGAAGATTCCGTACAGGGTAAGCGCGATAAAAAAGATATTCCAGACATAGATAATGTGCCGCAAGGGGCCGAAATAATACTCTCTGCCCGTTCCGGCGCCTTCCGGCAGATAACGATACAGCAGATGATGATAGTCATTCAATAACGCCATCAGCGACAGAATCACAGCCAGACAAAAAATCAGAATACTGCTGGTCCGTCCGATACGCGCCTGGCCCATTCCCAATGTCGCCATATAGCTGAAAAGCGTCATGAAAATCAACGGAACCATGTTGGCATAACTGAGTACCCGATCATAATCCGAGCCGCTGTTCACCATACGTTTCTGAATAATCTGGATCAGCATCCACACACACATAGCGGCAACCATAAAGATAAGATAGCGGGCAATCGAGCGGCGGATCACACGGTATTTAACCGAAACCGCCCATCCGATCAAAATACCGTAATAAATCACATATTGCACCACGAAAAAAGCGGACTCCGTGACGACCGAATACGAAACGAACTGCCGCAGCAGGAGTGCGAGAGTCAGTAACAAAGCGGAAACCAGCAGCCACAGCCGCTCTCTTCTGCGTAACTCCGGCATCTGAATCCCCCCTCCCGCTTTCTTTGAAAATGCTGATAAGTACGAATTACCGCTTTTATACTATACAATGAATCCATAAGCTTGTCAAGTCTTTCCTGGTATGCTATAATACCGTCATATCAATGGAAAGGAGGGGCTGCCATGATGCGGGATTATCATCTGCATTCGGCTTTTTCCGCGGACAGCGAGGCTCCCATGGAAGAGATGGTCAGAGCCGCCCTGCAGCGCGGACTGGATGAAATCTGTTTCACCGAGCATGTGGATTTCAAGCATCCGGACATGGAATTTGCGCTGGACGTTCCGGCCTATCTGCGGGAAGCCTGCCGACTGCGCGCGGTCTACGGTGATCGCATCCTGATCCATACCGGTGTGGAGCTTGGCATCGAGCCGAATAATGTATCGGATGCCCTTACTTTTTACCGCGAGCACCGGAACTATATCCATTTCTGGCTGGGATCCTGCCATGTCTTTGACGGCGGAGATCCCTATGACCGGGATTTCTTCAGCCACATGCCGGCCGGTCAGGTCTACCGTGACTATTTTGAAGGCGTCCTCTATGTCGCCGAAACGTTCCCCCTGGCCACGTCCCTCGCCCATCTGGATTATGTCAGGCGCTATGATCCGTCCCCGGATAAATACCGTTATTCGGATTACGCGTCCCTCCTGGACCGCATCCTTCGCACCATCATCCAAAACGGCACCTGCCTGGAGCTTAACACCTCCGGCTGCCGCCGCGATAACGCGCCCAACCCCTATTGGAGCGTGGCGCAGCGCTATGCCGAGCTGGGCGGACGTCTGATCACGATCGGCTCGGATGCCCATGAACCCGATAATGTCGGGGATCGGATCGGGGAAACTCAATCGCAAGCCGCAAAGATGAGGCTTGAGGTGTTTCGGATTTAGACTGAATCATTGATTCCGCCGTCTTGATGCCGGCGGTTTTTGCGTCTATGGATTGGCTGTGCCGCGGCATAGACTTTTCCGAGTTTCATCAACATAAAAAAGCGCCATCTATCCAGATGACGCTAAGTTTTTGTAGTTTTACGATCCAGACTCCATTGTTTCCAGATCACGTATCATAAAATCATGTGCTTCCGCAATCGGTACTCGATAGTAATAATTGTCCCAGGCACCGTCCTGCAGCTCGTCCCTTTCCAGGATTACATCCGATCCGATGTATTTCATCACATGCCAGAAACCCAGCGATTCGGCAGGCACTTCCAGGAAACAATCGTTTTGCAGATCATAATATATGTACCGGTATTCTGGTTCTGTCGTAATCAGTCCCAGTAATCCGAGGGTGGGAATCTCCTTGATGGTATCATGGAGGGTAAAGCCTTCCGGAATGCTTAGAAGCTGTGTTCGCTTACCTGTCCCCGGATCGTATTGCATCAATATTGACTTGCCTGAATCCTTCATCTGATAATAGACAGCTTCTTCCGATAGATTCAGCGGTGAAAAATCATCTGCATTCCTTATCGTCAGCAACTCAGAGAATTCTTTGTCTTTAAGTGGAAAAAAACGCAATGTGGCGGTGTTTTCTGCATAGTTCATGTCTTCGGTCCAAAGAGAATCTTTGTCTGCCGATATGAACCAGATGTATTCACCAAGGCTCTCCGAATTCAGTTCTTTTTCATACAGCCAGGTCAGGCTGTGACCTTTTGGATCCAGAACAGCCATTTTATCGGTAAAGATGTTCTTTTGATTGCCTTCCAATCCATGTGAAACGATGTGAAAATTCAGATATACCATATTATTGAGGTAACAGAAGGCCTTTAAGTCATAGGCAGAATTGTCGACCGGTTCGGACTTATACCGGAAAAGCTCTTGCCGCACCCGTTTTTCCAAATCTATGCGCTGCAGCACCAATTCAAAGTGTGACTCGTAGGAGCTCCGGATCCACTCGGATCGGTTTCCCTGCTCCAGAATCAATATGTACTGATTCTCGCAGGCAAGCAGGATTGTTCCGCTATTAAAAAGTGCGGAACAATCCGGATTGCGGTCAGGGTCGTGATCGCAATCCGGATTCCAGCATACTATAATGTCAGCATTTGTCCCGAAAAGACGGTGTTTCAAACGCATGCTTTTCTCGCCTGCTTTGGGAAGCTGTTCTAGGATGTAAACGCCGTTGTCATCCGCAGCGACGCCATTGGTTGTAGTCTGCATCGCTAGCTGATGCTCCACATTTTCCGAAACAGGAATCCATTCATAGCTGCAGGATGATGCCGTTATAAGAAACGATAGCAATACAAACATCATCATTGCCAACTGCTTTAAGCAATTGCGCGTATGATCCCTATTGATGATCATAGTGATTCTTCTGTCCTTCTTAATAGGAAATATAAATGGAGTATTGTGCAGGAGTGTTATGATAGTCTGTGGCTGCCATAAAAGTAAGCGTGAATCCGGAAGAGTTTTGTGTTACATGCAAATTATAATAGTAACTCAGAACATCTCCTGTCATATTATATCTTGAAAGAACAACACTATCAGGATCAACATGCTCCCCTGAACCGTCATAGACAAGTGTATAATCAATTCTTACATAACAACTGGTTCCACTAAGCAACCTTACACAGTAGTCATCATATGTCCAGTTCTCCATCGATCGTAGATTTGTTTCATTCTCTGAAATAGTGCACGCGCTTACGTGATTGGCAAACATCGCCCTTGTGCCTAATACTATAAAACAACTGCAAAAGCAATAATACGTGTAATTTTTATAATTTTACCTCCTGAAAATGGTCTGTATCGTTCCAAAACAAATACACTTGTAAAAGGATATACATTGAAAAGAAAGTGCTGAAATTATACCTCAAACTCGTACCGCAGCACTTTGCGGCCGAGAAGCGCTTCGCTGCGGGCGTCGGGCTGGCTGCTGCCGATCGTGACGGTATAGGCGCCGCTTTCCAGAACCTTTTCGCCGTCATTGTCGACCTGCATCAGGTCCTCCGGCTGCAGCGTAAAGCTGACTTCCGCAGAGGCATGTGCAGCCAAGCTGATGCGTTTGAAGCCTCGGAGCGAGCAGTGCGGTGACGCCAGGACCGGGCTCTGATGGATCGTGTAGAGCTCTACGATCTCGTCGGCATCGAAGTCGGAAGTATTCGTTACCTTAGCCGTGAAGGTATAGGTGCCGTCTTTAATCTCGGCCTCTCCCGCCTTTTCATAAGCGAACTCCGCGTAGGATAATCCATAGCCGAAAGGATAGAGTGCCGGCTGGTGCATGTAGCGGTAAGTACGTCCCTCCATCGCGTAATCCGTGAAATCAGGCAACTCTTCCAGCGTACGATAGAAAGTCACGGGCAGGCGGCCGGACGGGCTATACTCGCCAAAGAGCAGGTCCGCCACGGCTTTGCCGCCCTGTGCGCCGGGGTACCAGGCGTCGATCAGAGCCGCGCAGCGGGATTCAGCCATCGTAACATCCATTGCGGAACCGGCCATGACAATCAGAATCACGGGCTTGTCGCCGGCTGCATCCAAGACTTTTTCCAGCAGGCGCTCCTGCAGGCCGGGGAAATGCAGATCTTCCTTGTCCGCCTTGCGGTGCTCGCTCTCCTCGCCCTCCAGGGATTCATCCAGTCCGAGTACCACCACGGACACATCCGATGCCTTTGCCAGGCTGGTTGCCTCATAGATGTACTGGTCATCTGCATTCTTGTGCGGGTCGGTAAAGAGCTTGCAGCCCTCGGAATAGACGACATTGACGTCCGTATCATCGAGATACTGCTGGATGCCTTCCAGAACGGTGACGTAACGGTCGGAATCGCCGTAGTAATTGCCCTTCAGTGCCTCGCGGTTGTTGGCGTTCGGCCCGATGACCGCGATCTGACGGATCTTATCCTTGCAAAGGGGCAGCGTGTGGTTCTCATTCTTTAGAAGAACCAGAGATTTGCGCGCCACCTGACGGTTGAACTCACGGTTTTCTCGGGTATTATTGGCTTCCTTGGGGATGGCCGCATAGGGAACATGCTCCTGATTGTCAAACATGCCGAGCTTCATCCTGGTCATCAGCAGTCTGAACAATGCGCGGTCCACATCCTCTTCGGTCACCAGCCCTTCCTCGATCGCGGCCCGGAGTGACAGATAGACAACGCCGCAGTTCACATCGCAGCCGTTTTTGATCGCAAGCGCGGCCGATTCAGGAGCCGTATCCGTCACATGATGATGCGTATGGAAGTCACGGATCGCCCAGCAGTCCGAAACAACATGGCCCGCAAAGCCCCATTTTTCGCGCAGAATCTTACGCAGCAGCGTAGGTGATCCGCAGCAGGGCTCGCCGTTGGTACGGTTATAAGCACCCATAACGGCCTCGACATGACCTTCCTTCACACAGGCCTCAAAGGCCGGCAGATAGGTCTCGTACAGGTCCTTTTGATTCACTCGCGCGTCAAATTCGTGACGCAGATTCTCGGGACCGCTGTGTACCGCGAAGTGCTTGGCGCAGGCGGCCGCCTTGAGATATTTGGGATCATCGCCCTGCAGCCCCTTGACAAAAGCTACGCCCATGCGGCTGCTCAGGTACGGATCCTCTCCATATGTCTCGTGCCCGCGGCCCCATCTGGGATCACGGAAGATATTCACATTAGGTGACCAGAAGGTGAGGCCCTTGTAGATACTGTGGTCACCCTCCTCCTGGAAGGCTTTATATTTGGCGCGGCCCTCGGTGCTGATCACGTCCGCCACCTGATGCACCAGCTGATCATCAAAAGTAGCCGCCAGCCCGATGGCCTGCGGGAACATGGTGGAAACACCGGCACGGGCGACTCCGTGTAAGGCTTCATTCCACCAGTTGTAAGAGGGGACTCCCAATCGGTCAATGGCTTCTGACTCAAATGTCATCTGTGTCAGCTTCTCATCCAGCGTCATCTGCGACAGCAGATCCCGGGCGCGTTCCTCAAAAGAGAGCGATTCGTCTAAATATTTCTTCATTGTTAAAGCCTCCGGTAAAAAAATTCCCAGAGGTACCTCTGGGATCAATGGGATTAACTGGGCTCGAACCAGCGACCTCCACGATGTCAACGTGGCACTCTAACCAACTGAGCTATAATCCCTTAAGACAAAGGCTATTATACATGATAAAGGGGAAAATGTAAAGTGTTTTTTGAAAACTTCTTTGAAAAACATTTTCCCCCTATCGTTCATGTCAGTTATCCGCGCGGTTGTAGCCGTTTTTCATGTGCACGCTGACCTCATGCAGGATCTTGCCGAGGGCCGCCGTCGTCTGCTCTTTCGCCATCTTGCAAAGCGCCTCGTTGGCCTTCTCCGCCAGCGTGAAGTCCTCGCTTTCGACCATCTTTTTATCGTATTCGCGCACGATGGTCCGTCCTTTTGTGACCACGGCATCCTGGTACCGCTCGACCATCTGAATGCACGATGCATACTGGCTGTCGGCCAATGCCCCGATCAGACGGCTTCCCCAGTAGAAATTCTCGGTCGACACATCCAGCGTCACCTGCGACAGATACGCAGGAAGCTTTCGCACATTCGGATAAACCGGCAGGATCGCGTCAAATGTCGTCGACCCGAAGCAGATCCACTCCAGCCCCTTGATCGGATCCGGGACATCGGGCCTGATCTGGCAGATGGACGTCACGCCGGTCCGGTTGATGCCGATGCTGCGGTACATCCCACGCTTTCCCGTATCGTGAGACGTATACGGATTATAGGGGGTCCCCTGGAAATGCGAGGACAGCAGATACTTTACATCCTCCACTGTCACCTTGCGGTCCGGCACCAGTGACCACGGCAGATTATCGCTTTCCGGCTTATACTCAGCGTCTTCACCGTCCCAGCTATGGCTGTAAGGTGTCAGATACCGTCCCATGAACCAGGCTCTGGGCGTGTTATAGATATGATCCATATCCCTTCTGGAGCCAAAAATATTGCGCGGATTGAACACTCCTTTGCGGTTCAGATTCAGCCGGTTATCCGCGATAAACTCCTTAAGGTCAGCCGAGCAGAGATGCGCCTTCTGCTTGCCAAAGGCATCCTCCATGTCAAAAGCATCCATGCCGAACTGGTTCGGGTTGACCACGACAACATCGTCCGGCACCCGTCTGGCCATCCAGTGATGACCTCCGATCGTCTCCAACCACCAGACTTCTTTTTCATCATTAAAGGCAATGCCATTGGCCTCATACGTGCCGTATTCCTCCAGGAGAGCTCCCAGCCGCAGCACACCTTCCCGGGCGCTGTGAATGTACGGAAGCACCAGAACAACCAGGTCTTCCTCTCCGATCCCGCCGGGCACATCCTTTTCCCGTCGGGTCTTGGCCTTCTTGTACTCCACCATCGGATCGGCAGCGAGAACCCGCGGATTGGAGGTGATCGTCTCGGTCGCGGTCATTCCCACATTGGCCGCGTTGATTCCGGTCGCCGCCCAGATACCGTGTGCGGTATCCACGCTGGGGCAAGCCGTATAGCGCATCGGATCCTCGGGCAGCGGGATTTCAACATGCGAAATCTTACTCTTATATTTTTTAGGCTGAGCGGACGGCTCTACGACGATCATTTTCTTTACGTCAAAATGGCCGTCATCCGTCCTCGCGATCATGGTTGAATGATCATGGCTGGCACTGCGTCCGACCAGAATGGTTGTACAGGACATGGGTATGACTCCTTTCGGTTGAAATATTAGAGATACAAGGGCTAGGTTCGAGAGAAGCTATGCACGTGCATAGGGTTTTGCGGGGGGCGCTATGCACGTGAATAGGGTTTTGCACGGTTCGCTATGCACGTGAATAGCCTTTTGCACGGTTCGCTATGCACGTGCATAGGGTTTTGCGGGGTTCGCTATGCACGTGCATAGGGTTTTGCACGGGTCGCTATGCACGTGCATAGCCTTTTGCACGATTCCCTATGCACGTGCATAGGGTTTTACGGGGGTCGCTATGCACGTGCATAGCCTTTTGCATGGTTCGCTATGCACG
>JAFRZL010000017.1 GCA_017442535.1 Bacillota bacterium
GTACGTAAAACGGTTGTCATCCCGGAGGAATTTCAGCATGGTCAGCAGATGGGGGTAGGCCTGGATCTCGTCGATGAAGATCAGCGTATCCTCTGCCTTACCCATCAGCTCGCCCTTGATCGAGCTGACGCGAAGGTAGAAATCATCTACCGTCTTCGCATTTTCAAACAGCCTCTCGCCGACGGAGTCCTCCAGCATGTTGATCTCAATGAAATTGGGAAACAGCTTTTTTCCGACGTGGCGGATGATATATGTCTTTCCGACCTGGCGCGCGCCGTCGATCAGCAAAATGCGCTCTGAGCCGGACTTCAGGTGCTGCTCGATCAGGTCTGCAATTTTTCGTTTCAGCATGATGACTCACCTCGCGAAAACTTTTCAACTATATTATAGCATTCTCCACTCGACTTTTCAATAGGCGTTTCATGAATTTTTCTGAACTTTTCAAAACATCGGCCTGTCAAGTATGCAAATCCGGCGTTTGCATATTGGCGCTTTTTGGCGTTCTGCATTAGGATGTGGGTGAAGAAAGAACCGCCCACCGTAAGTGCGAGAGGAGTCACGGTATGGAAAACAGATTTGCAGCGGCGCGGAGGAGATTGTCTTTTCTGAGCTGGTCTACTGCTGAGGTGCGGCCATGTTTGGACGAAGCAAGAGAGACCGGGTCTTGGTGCTCTGCGCCGGCGAGCGCCGACTGCTGACAACGGCGATGCTGTCCTTCCGGAACAAGCTGCTGGCACGCGGTAAGCCCACGGAGGACAGGAACGAGCTGTTGATTCGGCTGATGAAGTGAAACCTGAATACAAAAAAGATCGTCTGCTTCTGAAAAGAGGCTGACACTCTTTTTGCGCTTTGAGCAGTAAAATCCCACTAATTTGTGAATTCTCTGAGAACTCTCAAAAATTGATGTCGTTTTTCGGCCTCCGATGTTGCGGTAAGAGAATAGAGGGACTTTTCGAAAAAGCAATTCGATGTCGTTTTCGAGGCCTCTCATGTGGCTGTTGAGTAGTAGAGGGAAAAAGTTTCGATGCGGTGTTTTCTTTTTTACTTCGGATATTGCGGTACAGGAGTAGAAGGAAATTTTCAGCCCGGTGTTTACTTTTTGCCTCAAAACCGTGCGGTACAGGAGTAGAGGACAATGCTGAAAAAATCACGCCAGAATCCGCTACTGCAGACCACCTCAAAAGAAGAGCAAAAAAACAGACGTTTTTTCTGCATGGCGAAGAATAGCAAAAGGAGTAAGACCAGCCTGCAGCAGGGGGAATTTTGCAGCAGACTTTTTTTACTGTTAGGGCGCCGAAAGGTGCCCGGGTACTTGATTTTTTGTTTCAATTAGTGTATGATAGACTCAAGAACCAATCAAGAGAGAAGGGAAAGACTATGCTTACCGGGTCAATCGTTGCGCTGCCGACTCCCTTTAAGGAAGATGGAAGCGTTAATTATGAGCAGTTAGGCAAATGGATTGAATTCCAGATTGCGAATGGGACGGATGGTGTGCTGGTGCTGGGTACGACCGGCGAGTCGCCGACGACGCTGCATGAAGAGGACGCCGCGATCTGCCAGTATGTCATTAATAAGGTCAACGGCCGCATCAAGGTCATCGCGGGCAGCGGCTCCAACAGTACCGAGACGCAGCTGATGAAGAGTAAGCGTTTCACCGGCATGGGTGCGGATGCGCTGCTTTGTATTGCTCCCTATTATAATAAAGCCAATGATGAAGGTATGTACAGACATTTCGCGACGGTAGCGGATGAGGCCGTGGCGCCGATTATTGTCTATAACATTCCGGGACGTACGGGCTGCAGCATCAGTCCCGCAGTCATGGAGAGGCTTGCCAAGCATCCCAATATCATCGGTGTCAAGGAAGCGAGCGGCGATATCAATTACTGCATGAAGATCGCGCACCTGCTGTCGGATGATTTTGTGATGTATTCCGGCAATGATAATATCACGATCCCGCTGATGTCGATCGGAGCCAAGGGCGTGATTTCGGTCTGGGCCAATATCATGCCCAAGGAGTGCAGCCAGATGGTTCACGCCTGGCTGGACGGCGGCCATGAGGAAGCGGCTGAGATGCAGATCAAGTATCTGGATATCATCGATGCGCTGTTCATGGAGGTCAATCCGATCCCCGTCAAGGAAGCACTGCATCTGATGGGCATGGATACCGGACGGCTCCGCCTGCCTCTGTATAACATGACGGATGAGCACCGTGCTAAGCTGGCCTCCGTAATGAAGAGGTACGGCCTGATATGAGGATCGTATTAGCCGGATATGGCCGGATGGGCCATTTGATCGAGTCGATGGCGCAGGAGCGCGGCCATGAAGTGATCGGCCACGTGGATATTACCAATACGGAGGACTGGCAGACGATGCCTGCCGCCGATGTGGTACTGGATTTCTCCAATCCGGGGATGCTTAGACCTCTTGCGGATTATATCCGCCGCACCGGTGCCGCCCTGGTGGAGGGTACGACGGGCTACAGCGAGGAAGATCTTGCACTCCTGCACAGCCTTGCGGAATATGCCCCGGTGATCCACAGCGCCAATTACAGCCTGGGTGTCGCCGTCTTCCGCCATCTGCTACAGCAGATCCCTGCAAGTGTCAGGGACAGCTTTGATATCGAGATCCTGGAGAAGCATCACCGTCATAAAATCGACGCGCCGAGCGGCACGGCCAAGCAGCTGCTTGCTGCCGTAGACCCGGAGCACCGCCGCAAAGTGGTGACGGGCCGCGAGGGGATTGTCGGTGAGCGCACCCATGATGAAATCGGTGTGATGGCGCTGCGCGGCGGATCCGTAGCCGGGGAACATACCGTCTATTTCTTCGGCGAGGACGAGACCCTGGCCATCACCCATACCGCTTCGAGCCGCCGGATTTTCGCGGGCGGCGCGCTGCAGACGGCAGAGAAGCTCTGCGGCCGTGAGAAGGGGCTTTATCAGCTGGATGATCTGATCTTTGGATAATTCCGGCAATATAAGGAGAGAACAATTTGAGACGTTTATTTAAGGTCGGCCTGATCTGGCTCCTGCTGCTTGTCATGGTGGCAGGATGCCGGCAGAAGCCGCCTGTGCAGGAAACCAGTATCACGAATTTTGAGCTGGATTCACAGACTGAGACCTCCGGGACCGAGAGCAGCGAGGCTTTCCAGGAGGTCAGTTTTATATTGGATGAAGATTCCGGGGAGGAACCGGCCGCAGAGAGCAAGACGCCTTCAGAGTCGGCGGCTCCCGTGGAGAGCCGGGAGGAATCCGTCCCGGAGGCTGATGCGGAGCAATCCGTCCCGGCCGAGAGCTCACAGGAGGAATCCGCGGCGCCTACGCTTGATGAGAACGGCAGGTATTATTCCAAGGACGATGTAGCCCTGTATCTGCACCTTTATGGGCATCTGCCGTCCAATTACCTGACCAAATCCGAGGCCCAGGCCAGGGGCTGGATCAGCAGCCGCGGCAATCTCTGGAAGGTGACGGATAAGATGTGCATCGGCGGCGATTATTTCGGCAATTACGAGAAGCGCCTGCCGACCAAGAAGGGCCGCAAGTACTACGAATGCGATGTCAATTATAACGGCGGCTACCGCGGAGATGACCGGATCATTTATTCCAATGACGGCCTGATCTATTTTACGAGCGACCATTATACGACATTTGAATTGCTTTACGGAGACAAGAAATGATGCTGAGTGTGATTTTGGACGTCCGCGAGATGTATAGGGACCCTCACGGCTACCTGGCCGCGCAATTTGGCTTTCCCGCGTATTACGGACGTAATCTGGACGCGCTGCACGATCTGCTGACTGAGATCGGCGACCCCACAGCGGTTTACTGGCTGGCGCCGGAACCGCTCACGAGGGAGCAGCGCCGCATCCTGCGCGTTTTTAAAGATGCTGAACGGGAGAACCCGTATTTATATCTTTATCAGCAGGAGGTTTTGTATGAGTAGTAAAGATGTACTGCAGGCAGATCCTGCCCGCAGGCAGCAGGAGCTGGACAGGCTGAAGCTCAAAGAGGCCGCCAGTCTTGCTTTTCTGAAGCACATGTCCCTGATCGTGATTGTGCTGACCATTGTGTATGTGGTGGATGAAATCACCAGCAACATCGGCCTGATGAAGCCCTACATGATTTTCGATCTGTTCAAGGTCCCCGGGGCATCCGCCGATACCGAGGAATACGCGCACGCGATCAGCAAGATGGCTATCGCGACGATTCCGACGTATATTATTACCGCGCTGCTGCCGCTTTACAAGACGCTCAGTGACCGTTACGGGCGCAAGATTTTCCTGGTGATCAATACCATCGGGATGGGTGTGGGCATGCTAATCTGCATGGTGGCCACCAATTATATCTGGTTCATCATCGGCACGGTCATCTACGGCTTCTTTACGCCCAACGATATCCAGGTCATCTATATTATGGAGGTCGCGCCGCAGAAGCACCGCGCCAAGCTCTGCAGTATTACCAAGGGCATCGCCCTCCTGAGCGTATCGCTGATCGGCGTCTTGCGTTCGATCTTTTATGATCCGGCGGATCTGTCGACCTGGCGCCTTGTCTTCCTGATCCCGGTCATCCTGGCCCTGGTCATCGGTTTCGTCTGCATCTTCTTTACCCGTGAGACACCCGTCTTCCTGCGCAGACGAATCGAGTCGCTCGAGATGTCCAACGAGGAGAAGAAGCGCCGCGCGGAAGAAGCCGCCAAAGAGGCCGAGAGCCATAAAGGCGGGATCAAGGCCGCGGCTAAATTCATCGTCCACAGTAAGCAGCTCAAGATGCTGGTCATCACGCTGATCCTCTTTGAATGCGCGGTGGCGCTCACCGGTTATGGTGCCGAGACAATGCTGGCCTACGGGCAGTCCGACACGGACATGAATGTCTTTTACGTGATCGAGCCCATTGTCTATGCGGTCTTTGCCTTCTTCAGCGGGTTCCTGACCGACTGGCTTGGCCGTAAAAAATCCGCGATCGTCTTTGGCCTGGTGGCTCTGATCGGAGAAATCGTCTTCATCCTGTGCGCCCGCATGGGGCTGCATCCAGTGATCCTGGCGCTTGCTAACGGTATCATGTTCGGCGGGCTCTGGTCCTTCTCGGATCTGATGTTCCTGGTGGTGCCTTCTGAATCCGCCCCGACCGAGATGCGTGCTTCCGTCGTCGGCCTGCTGCAATATACCGCGATCCCCTATATGCTGCTCGGCATGATCATAGGCCTGCTGTATAAATTCATCGGATCCCGCATGATCGGCCTGCTGCAGCTTGCCTTCTTTGTACCGCTCATGATCATCGTCCTCATCTTCGTTGCCAGAAACCTGCGCGAAACCAAGGATGTGGACCTGAACACAGCGGGAGAGGAGTAAAGGCTTCCGTCCGGTTATTACAAAAAAAGAGATCTGCACTGCAGATCTCTTTTTTGTGCTTAATAATCAGCAGGTATGGCCGCTCAGTAATCCGTCCGGCCTTCCAGGGCGCGGGTGAGCGTCATTTCGTCCGTGTATTCCAGATCACCGCCGACGGGGATGCCGTTCGCGATGCGGCTGACGCGAAGCCCCAGAGGCTTGACCAGCCGGGAGATATACATCGCGGTCGTCTCGCCCTCGACGGTTGGGTTGGTCGCGAGGATCAGCTCCTGCACATGCTCACTGCGTAAGCGTTCCAACAGTTCGCGGATCTTGAGGTTGCCGGGTGTCACGCCGTTCAGCGGCGAAATCACACCGTGCAGAATGTGGTACAGACCTTTGTACTGGTGCGTTTTCTCGTAGGCTGCCATGTCGCGGGAATCCTCGACCACCATGATGGTGGATTGGTCACGCGTAGGATCGCTGCAGATGGGGCAGAGATCGCCGTCCGTCAGCGTGCAGCACTGGCTGCAGTAATGCACATCCTGCCTGGCCGTAACCAGCGACGAAGCCAGCGCCTCCACGTCCTCAGGAGGCATTTGAATAATGTGAAAAGCGAGCCGCTGCGCGGATTTGCGCCCGATTCCGGGGAGCCGGGCGAGGTTAGCGATCAGCGACTCCATAGAATTGCCGAAATACTCCATGGGTATTCCCTGATAGTCTTAGAACATTCCGCCGGGGAGATTGAGTCCGCCGGTGATCTGGCCCATGGACTGATTGACCATGGCGTCCGCATTACGCAGCGCTTCGTTGACCGCGGCCACGATCAGATCCTGCAGCATCTCGATATCATCCGGATCCACGACCTCGGGCTGCAGCTCGATTTCGACCAGCTCTTTCTTACCGCTGACAACCGCGCGCACCGCGCCGCCGCCGACCACGGCCTCGACCGTCTTGGTCTCAAGCTCTTTCTGCATTTCCTCCATGCGGGCCTGCATGCGCTGGGCCTGCTTCATCAAATTCTGCATATTGCCGGGCATTCCGCCGGTATAACCGCCACGTTTAGCCATTAGTTACTCCTCCTGAGTTCATCTTTTCGATAATTATAGCACAGTATCGGCCGTTTTGTCAAATAACGGATCCGCGGGGGATTTTGGCTGCGCCAAAAAGCCGAAGTGTTTGAAATACTGTTTTACTTGAACCTTATGGGTCCGTTTATATTTTGAAAGATCGCGTCCATGGGGTCTTCAGTGGCGGGGCCTCGGCCGTTCATCAGGCCGAATTCGGCTTCCGTCATGGCCTGGACAGGGACATTGCCCGCGATGGCGCGGAGTCGTGCGGCGACGGCGGTCAGGCGCTCTCGGTTATTGTGCAGGATCTGCGACTTCATGAAATCATTGGCCGTGATCAGATAGATGCCGGTGTCGTTCTGCAGCAGCCGGAACTGATCCAGCAGGACGTAGCCGCGGCTCTCGCGTTTCAGATCGTCCCGGATCTGATTCCACTGCTGGTCACTCACGCGGCCGCCCGCAGGCGGGAAAGAGGGCAGAGTAGGCTCGGAAGGCTGACTCACCGTGGGCTCCGGAGAGGCCTGCCTGACCGGCTCGGGTACCGGACGGGAGGGCTTTGGCGCGGCGGCAGTCTCAGGAGAGGCCGGAGCAGAGGCGGGGACGGCAGGGATACCGTTAGCCAAGGTGCGTTCGACGCGCTCCACGCGGGCAAGCAGCGCATTAGGCACGGTATCCTCCAGACGGCAGAGACGCAGCAGGCCGACTTCCAGCAGAATACGCTTCTCGGCCGCGGTCCGCAGGGACAGCTCCAGCCTGGCGAGCTCCTCGATATAATAGCTCACGGCGTCAGGGTTGCAGCGGGCGGCCAGAGCCTGCATATCCGCAAGCGTGGATTCGGGCACGGCCAGGTAGGAGAGGGCCTCGTTACCCATCATCTGCAGCAGCAGAACACTCCGCAGGTAGGAGATCCAGTCCAGCAGGAAACGCGAAGTGTCGCGGCCGGAAGCAAAAAGCTCCTCCAGCTGCTCCAGACAGGCTTTGCGGTCGCGGTTCATCAGGATCCCGGTCATCGTATGGAAGAGGCGGCGGTCCGTCGCACCCAGCACATCCAGGACCATATCCGTCGTAATGTGTTCATTCATGTAGAAGGCCGCGCACTGGTCCAGAATACTCAGCGCGTCGCGGCAGGCGCCGTCCGCTGCGTCCGCGATATAGCGGAGCGCATCCTCATCGATATCAATCTGCTCTGCCGCACAGATGCGGATCAGGTGGCCAGTCAGATCCCGGGCACCGATTCGTCTGAAATCATAGCGCTGGCAGCGGGAGAGGATGGTCGGCAGGATCTTATGCGGCTCGGTCGTCGCCAGGATAAAAATGACATGCGCCGGCGGTTCTTCCAGGGTCTTGAGCAGCGCGTTAAAGGCACTGGCTGAGAGCATGTGGACTTCGTCAATGATATAGACGCGGTATTTGCCGCGGGCTGGTGCGTAGCGCACCTCATCCCGCAGATCACGGATATTGTCGACACCGTTATTGGAAGCTGCGTCAATCTCCACCACGTTAAAATCCGTCTCACCCTCCAGGCAGAGCTCGCACTCATTGCAGGGATTGCCGTCCACCGGATGCATACAGTTGACCGCCCGCGCGAAAATCTTGGCGGCAGAAGTCTTGCCGGTGCCCCGCGTGCCGCAGAACAGATAGGCATGCCCGATGCGGCCGCTGCGGACCTGGTTGCGCAAGGCCGTCATAATGGCGTCCTGCCCGATCATCTCCGAGAACGTCCGCGGTCTCCATTTGCGGTAAAGTGCCTGATAAGCCATGAGAGTCCCTCCTTGCGAAAAAAAACGGCATCTGATCATCTCAGGTGCCGCTGATTGACTTAAAAACTCCGTGCATCCATCTTTGTTTGATACTTATAAGCGCTACGCGGGCAGCCGGCTCCTGCCAGGTGACCTCACGGCACACAGAAGGGCCTGCTTAGTGCTGCTTCCTTCCGGACCTGACACGGTTCACAAGTTTCTGTTGCGCGAGACCCAGCCATCAACGCTGCTTACACCCGCGGCGGACCCTACTCATACCAATCGGGGATGGATATCACCCCTGCTGTAGCGGGTTGCAGGTACAGGGCACCGCTATCTCCCCGGCTGCACGGAGTAATCTAATTATAAGAGATGATTCCGGGAATGTCAAGGAAAACTTATGCGTCCCCGTCAAAACCCTGACCGGCTTCCCGCTCTTTCTGCGCAGCGGCATTGGTATCCAGCGAATTGCGGTAGACGACGAAGCGCTGGTACAGGAACTCGGTCACGAAATTCAGCACCATATTGATCGCGGTCACCAGATATTCATTCCACCCCATCACGTCCGCGAGCTGATGCTCCAGCAGCGTCGAGAGCGGCGTGAAAACCAGATAGTACGCAAAGACAAGCGACATCGCGCGCCCGACCTTCTCCGTCGACCGGAACGTATACTTGCGGTTGAAGGTGAAATTCCAGATGACGGAGATGACGAGGGCCAGCAGATAGGAGACCCAGTAGGGGAAGTGCAGCAGCTCGTTAAAGAGCGTGAAGCTCCCGATCTGCAGCAGGCCCGCGGAGCAGGAAAAAAGCAGGAATTTGAGGCTGCGGAGCCATTCTTTTTTCTCCATGATAATCCTCCTGTGTAAAAACATGCTCCTATTCTACGCCGCCGGCGGGCTTTTGTCAAGAGAGCTGGCCGGGGAGTACTTTTTTCTCGCGGGGCGGGAAAGTGGCATCGAAGCGTGCGAAATCCTCCGGATCCTGTTCGGCCGCAAAATAGCCCGCGGGCGGGGCATATTCGCCGGTGACGCCGTCGAGGTACCCGGGGATCAGCTCTTTGCAGAGGAAGAAGGAGGCGTCGGCGCCTTCCGGCAGCCCGTGGTAGCGGATCCCGAACTCGCGTGCATAGGTGAAGCCGCTCCGGCCGTAGAAGCGGATATTGCCTTCGAAACACAGGGCTCCGCACCCGAGCGCGGCGGCCTGTTCCAGCGAGTAAGCCAGCAGTTTCAGACCGTAACCACGCTGTTTGAGGGCGGGATCGACGCAGATCGGGCCCATGGTCATGATGGGGATCTCGCGCCCGTCATCCGAGTGGATCACGGCCCGCATAAACATGTTCTGGCCGATCAGGACGCCGTCACGTTCCATGACGATGTCGAGCTCCGGCACAAAGGCCGGATCGCTGCGCAGCCGGTGGAGGACGTAGTGCTCGGTACACCCCGGATGATACACATTCCAGAAGGCGTCGCGGACCAGTTCTTCCACCGCGCGGTGATCGGCAGGCGTCTCGCGGCGGAAGACGATTTCACGGCCAGGACCGGAGGAGGCTGGGGAGGAGGCAGCCGTTTTTTTGAGAAAATGGTCCAGATATTGATCCAGATCGGCTGTGACCTTTGACGGATCATCCGCTCCGTCATACAGGCTGTAAGACAGAAACATCGGAGCGTATAGCTCGATGGCTTTTTCATGCGGCTGCGGCAGCCCCATTGCGGCGAACATATCGGTGACATAGCCGACCGGCCCGGCTGTCAGATACTGCCGGTACAGCCCGGCCATCCCGGGATCGCGGAATTGTTCCAGCATTAATATTTTGCGGAATGAGGCGGCGAATTCATCCTCTGTCCAGTAGCGGAACATGTCCTTGCTGAAAGCAATAATGGACTCAAGCGAGACCTGCCGGTAAGCGGATTCTGCCCCCGAGGCGGGTCCGGTGGGCAGACCGTGGCCGTCCGCTTCTTCGGCGTCGCGCTCTTCCATGCGCGCCAGGATGCTGTTAAAAATATCCCGTTTGTTCGTATAATGCTTGTAAAGCGCGGCTTTGGTGATGCCAAGCTCCGCGGCAATATCGCTCACCGAAACCGCTTCGTAGCCGTCCCTGGCAAAGAGGCGGAGCGCGGCAAGCAGGATTTTCTCTCGGGTATCGTTCATGACATGTGACAACTCCTTTGTGAAAGGTTAACGATCGTTTACTTGCGATTATAGCAAACGGTCGTTAACCTGTCAAGTACTTTTTACGATTGACAAGAGAGGGCCGGCATGATAACATAGAATCCAACAGGGGCTCCTCTGCGGAGGCCCAAATCACTCGGAGGGGGTTTACGAAATGACATTGTTAAAAAACGGCATGATTCACGACGCGGTGAACCGCGAGGCATACCGGGCTGACATCCTGATCGAAGACGGCAAGATCCGGCAGATCGGCAAGGATCTCGCCTGTGACGGAGAGGTCATCGATGTGACCGGGCTGCAGGTTTATCCCGGCTTTGTTGAGGCGCACTGCCACCTGGGGCTGGACGGCTACGGCATCGGTTTTGAGGGCGCCGATTATAACGAGATGGGGGATATCTGCACGCCGCATCTGCGTGCGATCGACAGCTTTAACCCGCTGGATCCTTCGGTGAAAAAGGCTGCACTCGCCGGCGTGACGACCGTCGCCACCGGTCAGGGCAGCGCCAACGCGCTGGGCGGCACCTGGATCGCTGTCAAGACTGTCGGCATCTGCGTGGATGACATGATTATCAAAGACCCTGTTGCCATGAAGGGCGCCCTGGGCGAAAATCCCAAGCGCTGCTACCGTGAGAAAGGCAATTGTGCCCGCATGTCCACAGCCGCCGTCATCCGCAACATGCTCTTCAAAGCCAGGCAGTACCTGGCCAAAAAAGAAGCCGCCGAAGGCGACGTCAGCAAGGAGCCCGCTTTTGACTTCAAGTGTGAGGCCATGATCCCCGTCCTCAAGAAGGAGATCCCGCTGAAGCTCCACGCGCACCAGGCCAATGATATCCTGACCGCCATCCGTCTGGCCAAAGAATTCGACGTCAATCTGACGCTCGAGCACACGACCGAAGGCCACCTGATCGCCGACATCCTGGCCAAAACGGACTATCCCATGGCTGTCGGTCCGTCCCTGACTCACGCGACCAAATTCGAGCTCCAGAACAAGTCCTGGACCACGCCCGGTATTCTGGCCGCCAAAGGCTGCCGCGTTTCGATCATCACGGATTCTCCGGTCATCCCGCAGGAATACCTGCCCCTGTGTGCCGGGCTCGCCGTCAAAGCCGGCATGGATGAATTCGAAGCCCTGAAGGCCATTACGATCAATCCCGCCATGCACATCGGCATCGCTGACCGCGTCGGCTCGATCGAAGTCGGCAAAGACGCGGACTTCGCGATCTACGACGGCAACCCCATGGTGTCGGATTCGGTCTGCAAGCTGGTCATCATCGACGGCCAGCGGGTTAAGGCATAAGTTTTAATGCACTTTCTGTCAAAACAATTATAACAGGGGCGGCCGCGCAGGCCGCCTCATTATTTATTGAATCACACCCGACCGGATGCCTATACCACTCCAAAGGTCCGCAGCAGGAATACGCCTACGGTGATGGTCAGGATGGAGAAGATGATGCCGAGGACGACAATGCCGCTCGCAAGGTCCGCGTCGCCGCCCATTTTCTGCGTTACGATATAGACATTGGCAGCCGCAGGCACCGCAAATACGACATAGAGAACGATAACGGCCTGCGTCGCCAGACCGCACGCGATCGCCAGGGGAACCATCACAAGGGGCTGCACCACCAGCCGCAGGAAACAGGCCCAGAAGACGGGCTTCTTGTTGGCCATGACGGATTCCCACTTAACACTGGCCCCGATGACAAGCAGCGCCAGCGGCGTCACCAGCTGCCCGAGATAACTGAGAGGTTTGGTGATCACACCGGGAAGTGTGAAGCCCGTATAGACCGACAGGAACGAGAAGGGCAGACCGATCAGCATACCGATGATCATCGGGTTTTTGATGATCTGCTTCAGCACATTCCCAAGATTGATCTTCTCACCGGGGTGATTGGTAACCGTCAGCACAATAACAGCCAGTACATTATAATAGGGCAGAATAAAGGCGCTCGCAAGCATAGCCTCGGCGGGCAGACCGCTCACCTGCAGAATATTCTGGATCAGCGGATAGCCGATATATACATAATTACCGCGGAAGGCCCCGTGCACAAAAGCGCCGACCTTGGCAGGCTCCCTGATCGCGGCGTGCCCGATCACCCAGAAGAGAACGAAAAAGACCGTTGTGCCTCCGAGCAGCAGCAGCAAAAAGACCGGATCAAAATTCTGCGTAAAATCCGTCTGCGCCGTATCCAGTACCAATTTGGCCGGCAGCGCGACGTTAAAAATCAGCGTATTGGCGCTTGCAATGAACGAATCCGAAAAAACGTTCTTTTTCTTAAGGATCAAACCGATAAACAACAGGATAAACAGCGGCAGCGAAACATTGACGCTGAACACAAAATTCTCCCACATGGCGACCTCCCTCTCTCTCTATGGATATTCTGATTAAGAGCATTTTATACCATAATTCGTTTTGAAAACTATCTTTTATTCGATTCTGTCTGCATAACAGCATTTATACATGAAACCGGTCCCGAAGAGGGCTATTATAGAAGTAAAAGATGTCCGTTCGATAATAGAAAGACGAACATATTCGTTGTAGGTTATTTCTCGGACAAAGCCATGATTCCAAAGACAATACTTGCCATTGTAAATTTTAGGACCGCCTCTGGATAGATTTCCAAGACAGAAAAGGAACAATACAGCGAATAGTAACATAAGAATAAGCAATACTTTTGAAAACCGTTCCAGTTCCGGCAAAACATATCTCCATTTCGTATCCCTAAGCAAATAGAAAGATGCAAAGAAAAGAATGAAGGTGATGATATACCCTGAAATAATATATATTTCATAGGCAATCTCATTGTCAAGAAAGATAAAGACGAGGACTGCAATTATAGTGAGGGCCCAGTGAATGAGCAGCAGAACAAATAGCCGACGATCGAATACCCATTCTTTTGATGAAAAGTCTTTTTTTTTTCTGCGAACCGATTTTCATAGGATCCCTCCTTTCTATTTGCTTGATTTAATTATACCAGATATGGAGATGAATGCAAGCATTTTTAGGAAGTCATTTTATTCAACCAGGTTGTTGAATTGATGTAAATTGATATAAATTGATATATTTTCGGTTATTTCCTGGTAATATGTGTTACTGCGATGTTACGGATGGCCGATGTATGAGGCACCAAAAACGGCTTATTTAAGCCAAAAACCAAAAGAACCGGCCTAACAAGCCGGTTCTGCGAAAAATGGAGATGACGGGAATCGAACCCGTGTCCGAAGGCCCATCCTTTCAAGCCTCTACCATCATAGTCGGTAGTTTGGGTTTCCCGCAGCGGGCCCCTGCCGACAGGGTTCCGCCTTGGTAGCTTCATACTGTGCCCTTATCCCCTCAAAGCTTTGGAGTAAGGGGTTCCCGCCTTAATCGATGCTCTGTTTCGCGGCGCGGGTCCCCACTGACAGAACAGCTTTACTGCTTACGCAGCGAAAGCAAGATTGCTATTGTTGTTAGCGTTTATATTTAGGCTCAGGTTATTACGCAGTCCTGAAGCTGCGGATGGCTACTCGAATCTCTGGCACCCCCGTCGAAACCTTGACATCCCCGAAAGGATCCAACGGTATGAAGGGGCTTGTCAACAACAGCAGGGGTAGTATAGCAAACACTAGGGCGATTGTCAAGCATGTCCTGAAAAAAATTCTCTAAACCGCTTGACAAATCGGGAGGGAGTAGGCTATAATAAATAAGCCCTTTGGGGGTAGCGGAATGTGGCTCAGTTTGGTAGAGCGCTGCGTTCGGGACGCAGAGGCCGCAGGTTCAAATCCTGTCATTCCGACTTGACCGGGAAATGGCTCAGACAGCCGTTTTCCGGTTTTTTGTCCGTATGCCCCGGGTGGGGCCTGCGGGTGCGGAGGCTTGATGCTTTACATGAAGAGAGAGATACAGAGGGGTGATCCGGGTGAAAGAGAAGATCATGAAGCTGTTTTTTGGCGTAAAGGGGTCGGAGCAGCTTGCGCAGGATGAGGACAGCCTCGGCGGGATGTACCGCAGGCTACTTTCTATTGCGTGGCCGGCAGCGCTGGAGGGCCTGCTGATGACGCTGATGAATTCGTTCGATACGATGATGGTCGGCAAGCTCGGCACGCAGGCGATCGCCTCGGTCGGTCTGTGCGGGCAGCCGCGTATGATCCTGCTGCTGATCGCGCAGGCGCTCTGCGTCGGTACGACGGCGGTCATTGCGAGGCGTAAAGGGGCAGGCGACCGGGAGGCGGCGATCAGCTGTCTGAAGCAGTCCCTGATCATTATTACCGGGATCGGGATCCTGATGGTGATCGCGGGATATTTCCTTGCCGTCCCGCTGCTGAAGCTCGCGGGTGCGAAGGAGGATACCCTGCCGGGCGCCACCACGTATTTCCGCATCATTTCGATGGCTTTTGTCGCGAACTGCTGGTCGTTATGCATCTGCGCCGCCATGCGCGGCATCGGCCGGACGCGCATTACCATGACCGTCAATATGACGGCCAATATCGTCAATGTTTTTCTGAATTACTGCCTGATCAGCGGCCATCTGGGATTCCCGGCACTCGGGATCAAGGGCGCTGCGATCGCGACGGCCTGCGGGACGCTTGTCTCGTGCGCGATGGCGATCCGGTCCGTGCTGCCGAAGGACGGGTATCTCAAGATCCGACCCTGGGGCCGGATCCGCTTTGACAAAACGACGGTCCACAGCCTTATCACGGTCGGCTCCGGCACGATCGCAGAGTCCGTGTTCCTGCGGGTCGGCTTTATGATCAACGGCCGTCTGATCGCGGGCGTCAGCACGGCAGCATATGCGGTGACGCAGATCGTACAGCAGATCACGGGCCTGACTTTCTCCGTCGGGGACGGTATTGCCTCCGCGTGTACGTCGCTGGTAGGACAGTCGCTCGGCGCCGGCAAGAAATGGAAGGCCAAGCTGTATGTCAGCGTCGGCCAGAAAGTTTCACTCTGTCTTTCGATTCTGCTGATGCTCCTGACGTTTTTCGGGCGCAATCTCTTCCCGACTTTCTTCTCGGAAGATCCGGAGATCATCCACGCGGCGTCCCTCTGCTTTATCGTGATCCTTTTCGGCATCCATCCGCAGAACATGCGTGTGATGCTGTCCGGATGTCTGCGCGGAGCCGGCGATGTAAAATTCGTTGCGCTTGTATCCCTGATCAGTGTCGCGATCCTGCGTCCGATCACGACATGGCTCTTCTGTTATCCGCTGAATGCCGCTTTCCCGGCACTGTATCTCGGATTTATCGGCGCCTGGCTGTCCTTTGACATCGATTCACTGATCCGCTGGGCCATGATGACGGCCCGCGTGAGGAAAGGCAAGTGGGCGGACATCAAGCTGTAAGGCCGCGTACTCTCCCGACAGGCGAGCCGGCTCGCCATCTGCGTTATTGAATGGATTCCATGGTCTGCTTTATAATACGGGTGTGATCGATCAATTAAGGCTATTTCAGGAGGAAGATGTCATGGAACTGGGAAAGAAGATCAGAGCACTCCGCTTTAAGGCGGGGTTGACACAGGAGCAGCTGGCGGAGAAGCTGGGGATCGGCGCGCAGTCGGTCTCTAAATGGGAGAATTCTGTAGCGATGCCGGACATCACGGCGCTGCCGCTCATCGCAGAGATTTTCGGCGTCAGTATCGACGATCTGTTTGACCTGAGTGCGGAGCAGCGGCTGAACCGCATCGAGAACCGTCTGGACGTGGAGGAAGAGCTGCCGCAGGACATTTTCTGGGAATACGAGGAGTTCCTCAAAGGGGAGCTTGAGGACGAGCCGCACAAGAAGCGCGCGACCGACCTGCTCGCCTATCTCTACTGGCACCGCATGGAGATGTACGCCCAAAAAGCCGGCCGCTATGCCAAAGACTCGATCCGGATGGCGCCGGGCGAGAAGGTCAGCCAGTGGGTGCTGAACAAAGCGGAAGGCCACGCCGTCTGGGACTGGAACATGGCCAACCACACCAGGGCGATCAATTTCTATCGTGAAATTGTGGAGGCGAATCCGGAGATCCGCCTGCCGTATCTGTACCTGATCGATAACCTGCTTGCCGACCACCGCGCGGACGAGGCGGAGCAGTATCTGGAACGCCTGAGCAGGCTCCCGGACGCCAATCCGGTTATGAACGAAGTCTACCGGGCGAATATCGCACTGGCGCGCTTTGACGAGCCCACTGCCGACCGCATTATTGAAGATCTGTTGTGCAAACACCCGGACGACAGCGTCTGCCTCTTCGAAGCGGCACAGTACTATGCCAAAAAGTGCAGCTACCGGCAGGCGATCGACCTGTACGAGCGTTCCTTCGAAGCGGAAAAACACCGCCCCAGATTCCAAGACGAGCTGATGGGGATCGCGGACCTCTACGAGATCATGGGTGATTACCGCAAAGCAGCCGGAACCTATGACCGTATCATCGACCTGCTGCAGAACGAGTGGGGCCTGACGGAGGACACCGGCCTGAAGCACGCACAAAATGAAAAGGCGAGGCTGCTCGCAAAAGCAAATTAAGAGCCTCACCTCAGGGTTTCGTGCAGAACCTGCCGCACAAGTATTATTCAATATCGTCGAGCTTGCCGCTCATCGCGGCGTGCTCGATCCAGATCCGCATCCCGCGGATCGCCCGCTCCAGGCGATCGAGCTTCGCCCGGATCGCGTCAAACTGCTCGCGCTCATGGAAAGACACCCGGCCGTCGACAGAAATGTCGATGAGCCGGTTTTTTTCTGCCTCCAGCGCATTCAGCCCGGACAGCAGCTCAACGGTAAGCTGCGGCAGGTCCGAAAGCTTCGCCTCCGGCTCATATTTCATGCCGATGGGGCATTCATGCGTGCAATAGTAGTTGGACAGCTCCGCATTGCGGTACCCGCTCTCCATGGCCAGCACCTCATCCGGATGGGGTAGCGACCTGCCGCTCTCGACCTTCTCGATCCGGTCCGCCGTCACAAACTTCAGCGCCTCGGCCGCCGCCTCCCGGCTCAGCCCGCACGCTTCCCGGCTCAACTGATAGATGTTCTTGTCTTCTTTAACGGATCGCTTGCCCATGGCGGTGACCTCCTGAAATGATAGTATAGGCTAATTATACACATTTACGGGAGAAAAGGCAATGGGCAGCGCTTAAGATTGTTTTTCTATGATCACCGAAAACTCTTTCCTGCGAATCAAATAATCGATCGACACATGAAAATAATCCGAGAGCCGCAGCAGCATCTGCACGTCCGGCGACCGCTGAAGAGTTTCAAAATAATAGTTGACACACCTGTGAAAATAAAATATAATGATATATAGGCGAAGGTCAGCCATATGTTTTTGTAAAATGTGGATGCCTGTTTTGATATCTATTAAAAAACTGGTTTTAGGAGGAATCGTTATGTCTATGAAAGATTGTCCTGAATGCGGCAGAGAAGTATCTGAGAAAGCATTTGTGTGTCCTCATTGTGGCTGTCCGGTTAATGATTGCACTGGGACCCAATCACAGGAGAGCAATAATCAGGAATATCGTTTGCTCATGGGAAGCCCTGAAAGCAATAGCGGCTTCGCTATGTTTATACAGATCCTTGGTGCAATTGCATGGATAGGAGGGTTAATTCTTGCTGTTATTGGAGCGAAAGCAGCAACCGGAAGATTCTCTTTTGGGCAGTTTCTTATTATCCTCGTTCCATACATTATCAATGGCGCACTATTGTTTGGATTTGCGGGCATTATCAAAAAAATTGATATGATTTTCAACATGCTTAACGGAATCAGGCTGGAGAAAAAGATGCCTGATAAGCCTGCCGGCGGAAAAACTCCCGCACCGAAACGGTCTGTTTTTTCGCCAAAGCCCGGGTCCAATTGGATTTGCCCTAAATGCGGAGCGAGCAACTCTCCCAATTCGATATCCTGCCGAGATTGCGGCAGCTACAAGTAATGGTTAATTTGTTTGCGGAGTGCGTATTTCTTTGAGAGATAACTGAATAACTGAAATAGAGGGCTTCAGTGACGGAAATGGCCAGGATCTAACTGACGGATACTTTAAGGCTGAGTATTCAATCTTCGGAATACTCAGCTTTTTTAATTGTCAGGAACATACTATTCTTTTTCCCACATCACATCATATTCTTTACCTCGAATCAAATAATCGATCGACACATGAAAATAATCCGAGAGCCGCAGCAGCATCTGCACGTCCGGCGACCGCTGCCCGTTTTCATAATAAGAAAGCGCCTCCCGGCTGATCGACAGATCCATGGCCACTTTAAGCTGACTGTAGCCGCGCTGTTTGCGGATCATACGAAGCCCGAGCATTGGATATAAACCGGTTGAAGACATAAACTGACCGCCTTTCACAGAATTGCCGAAAAAATAAAAATTACTCTTGACTAAATTGTAACGGTTTGTTACAATGCAAATGTAACAATCTGTTACGGATTTTCGTTTGATTAATGAACCATCAGACCCGTTTTGGTCTGTTCTGAAGAGATATTTTTTTGATATGGGCGTGTTTTGGACTGTATTAACAGGAAAAAACTATACGAACTCATAGATATTTTCCAAAGAAGGAGACAGAATATGGCTATTTCTGAATTAATTAAGTACGAAGGCGACAATTCAACATTTATCTGGAAATATCCCAGCGAGGATTTTAACAGTATGACCCAGCTGATTGTGCATGAGAGCCAAGAGGCTGTTTTCTTTGCCAACGGACAGGCTGCGGACACATTCGGTCCTGGCCGGTATAAATTGGATTCTGAAAACATCCCGATCTTGACGAAGCTCGCGAATCTGGTGACCGGCGTCAGTGTTTTTCACTGCGAGGTTTATTTCATCAACAAAACCGTGCAGATGGCGGTGAAATGGGGGACGGATTCCAAAGTCAGATTCAATGAGCCCACTCTGGGCGTGCCGGTTGAGCTTGGTGCTTCCGGTGAAATGAATCTGGCGGTATCGGACGGTCGCAAGATGCTGATCAAACTGGTCGGAACGATGAAGGGAGTCGCCTGGGGCGAGGAAGGCCGTGGTCTTACCAAGTCACTGCAGGCTTCTTTCCGTCCGTTGATTTCGACGGCGGTTAAGTCCAATCTGTCTGCAACCATCAAGCAGCAGGGTATTGACATCGTAGAGGTGGACGAACATCTGGAAGAGTTGGGAGCGGCTCTTAAGGCCAAGATCCAGCCCGGATTTGAAGATTACGGTTTGACAATTCCGCAGTTTTATCTGACGAATATCGTATTACCGGAAACGGATCCTAATTTCAAACGTCTGCGTGAGCTGCACACGATTTCCCTGCAGAAACGTATGGCTGCTGCAGAAGCTGAAGTACGTACAGCTCAGGCACAGAGTAAGGCTTCGTATATGACTGCGGAAGCTGAGGCTGAGGCACAGATCACTGCGGCGAAGCGTGGAGCGGTGATCGAAAGCCAGATGACGGAGACTGAGATTGCCCGTCGTGAAGCGGAGCGCAGACTGATTCAGGCACAGGCCGAAGCGCAGGCTGCTCAGATGGCAGGCCTCGCGGAAGCTGCTGTCATGCAGGCTCAAGGCTACAACAAAAAGGATGTCCTGCAGGCGGAAGTCCAGAAAGCCTACGCTGAAGGCATCGGTAATATGGGTCCCGCAATTTCTGCGGGTGGCGGCGGTTCGGCTCTGGGCGACATACTCGGCATGGGTGTCGGGCTGGCTGCCATGGGCGCAATGGCGCCTCAGATGAGCGAGATGTTCAAGGGGTTCCAGATCAATCCCACAGGGACTCCGGCTGCTCCGCAGGCACTGCAGCAGGCTCAGACAGTCAAATGCCCCAACTGCGGTGCAGAGGTGCCTGCAGGTGCGAAATTCTGCCTGGAGTGCGGCTCCAAAATTGTCCAGCTTGCAGAGAATGAGATGATCTGCCCGAGATGCGGTAAAAAGACCCCCAAGGGCAAGTTCTGCATGGAGTGTGGAGCGCCTCTGTCCAACCGCTGCCCCAATTGCGGCGCAGAAGTCCCCCAGGGCGGCAAGTTCTGCCTGGAATGCGGCACAAAACTATAAGGAGGGATCAGCATGGCGAATGGCGGACGGCCGATGAGAGCGGCAAAAGATAGGTGAGGAATAAACAATAGCCCTCTGATTTTCCTCTAGCCCTAGATGCTCAGCTGTTAACCCGTTTTACAGCTGAAATCCTTTCGCCATCATTCAAACAGCTGAGCCTCTACCCGCGAAAGACTCAGCTGTTTCTCTTAATTGCCAGGTTTTTCACTGAAATCCCTTCCAATAGTTGAGCCTTACAAGCGCATTTCTTGCGCTATTTTTTCCAATACATCGTCCACCCTTTGAAATTTTCGCTTTTCCGACGTCACTTCGACGGAAAATGGCCGTGTGTACCGGGGAAATCCGTAAAAAAAGACGCTTGCAATTTATCTAAAATCGGGTATAATAGAAAACCAGGTTCGAGAGAGCCCTTGGCCGGTCCGGCCTCGAGCAGAGATAGCATTCGGCTTACGGGTCCGGTCATAAACTTTGTCTCCGCCCTCTGAGTGCTAGAGAGGCGAAAACAAACAGAAGTGCGGATAACGGTATGACGTCCCTTCGAGGCGGGGTGCAGGCGTGTGGTTTTCGTCCTTCTGTATTACAGGAGTTTTACATGTATTCACAAACAGCTATTAATCAGTATAAAGCGATGCAGGCCAAGGGCCTGAAGAGGGCGAAGGAGCTGGAGCGGGCCGGCAAGGATCCGAAGCTTCCGGTTCTGGAGCATATTCTTGGGGAAGATGCCGCGGCTTATAAGGTGCAGGAGATCGGTACGCAGGAGATCCCGCTTTCGCGTGTCGTTGGCGTGCGGACGGAAGGACGTGCCAGTGCGTTTACGGAAGGGTTCCTGCCGCTGCTGAATCAGGATTCGGAATTCGGATTCAAATGGATCGATCTCTGCGATGTGCATCTGAACGAGGGGATCCGCGACGCGGTCCTGGTGTACGAGTATCTGGGCAATTTCTACGTGGAAGAGGGCAATAAGCGCGTCAGCGTCCTGAAGAGCTACGGGGCCACCTATGTGATGGCGAAGATCCGGCGCGTGCTGCCGCAGCCGTCGGAGGACCCTGAAATCAAGCTGTACGAGAAGTTCCTCGAGTTCTTCAAGGTCGCGGGATTTTACGATCTGTGGTTCAAAGAGCCCGGAATGTACGCGAAGCTGCTGGCCAAGCTGCCTTTCAGTGCCGATCAGGAATGGGATGAAGAGCAGCGCCGTACTTTCCAGGCAGGGTATCATTACTTTGCCGATGCGTTCCGCTCGATGAACGTTGAGCGGGACAATATCGGGCCGGAGGATGCGTTCCTGCTGTGGCTGGACGTTTATCCCTTTGAGGAGCTGACGCAGATGACGTCGGAAGAGCTGCGCAAGTCGATCGGTTCCCTGTGGGACGATGTTGTGGCCTCCAATCAGCCGGCGGAGAGCGTCGCCGAAGTGGTGCCCGAAACCGAACAAAAGGGCTTTATTTCCTCACTTCTGTTCCCGGACAGGCGTCACGTCAATGTCGCATTCGTGCATCAGCGCGACCCGGAGAAGAGTATCTGGACGAAAGCCCACGATGAAGGGCGCGAAGAGATGGAGAAAGCGCTGGGCGAGCGGGTGACGGTGCGCAGTTATTTTAACGCGGACGATCCGGCCGGCGCGGAAAAGCTGATCGAAGAGGCGGTCAATGACGGGGCTGAGATCGTGTTCACGACGGCGCCCCCGCTGATCAAGCGGACGCTGGCGGTGGCTGTCCATCACCCGGAAGTACTGTTCTTTAACTGTGCTCCCGACCTGAATTATTCCAGCGTGTTCGGCTATTATTTCCGGGCCTATGAGGGCAAATTCATCAGCGGAGCCATTGCCGGTGCGCTGGCGGAAGACGGACGGATCGGCTATATTGCTCCGTATCCGATCCTCGGGTCGATCGCCGAGATCAATGCGTTCGCGCTCGGCGCACTGATGACAAACCCGCACGCGAAGGTCTATCTGCGGTGGTCGGCGATGCATGGCCAGCATGTGGAGGACCTCCTGCAGCAGGGGATCCGCGTGATCTCCAGCCGTGACATCCCGGTGCAGGAAGAGGAGTTCCTGCGGTATGGTGAGTACGGGCTGTACCTGGCGAACGATCAGGGAGGCATGACGCCGCTCTGCTCTCCGCTGTGGGTCTGGGGCACTTTTTATGAATCAGTGGTGAAAGCCTACCTGTCCAACACGAGATTTGACCGGAACGGCAGCAGCGTGGCCACCAACTTCTATCTGGGAATGGACGCCGGCGCGATCGACGTGATTTTCTCAGAAGATCTGCCGGAAGGCGTGCGTTTCCTGGCGGAACAGCTGCGGGAGAACCTGCGTCAGCGCAAGCTCGGCATCTTCAAACGCAGGATCACGGCGCAGGACGGAACAGTGATGAGCGACGGATCCCGCGAGTTCTCCTTCGAAGATCTGCTGCATATGGACTGGCTCTGCGACAATGTGGAAGGCCACATTCCGCAGTATGACGAGATAAGGCCGATTTCGCAGAAACTGGTACGGTTGATAGGCATTTACAGGGATCAGATCCCGCCCGAAACAGGAGGAACAGAATGAAGATACTGGTCGTTTCCGATGAGGAATGCCCGGCGCTGTGGGACTATTATATGCCCGGAAAGCTCGACGAATATGATATGATCATCTCCTGCGGTGATCTCCGCTCTGAATACCTGCGGTTTCTGGTGACTATGGGCCACAGCAGACTCTATTATGTGTATGGGAACCATGACACGCACTACTACCGGTCGCCGCCGGATGGCTGTGACTGCATTGACGGCAAGCTGATCGTGGTAAACGGTGTGCGCATCCTTGGCCTGGGAGGGTGCCTGCGGTACCATCCCGACGATATCCAGTATACCGAAAGAGAGATGCACAGACGCATCAAAAAGCTCAAACCGGCCATTAAGAAAGCCGGAGGGGTGGATATTGTGGTCACGCACACGCCGCCCAAAGGGCTCGGCGATGCCGAGGACTATGCTCATAGAGGATTCGAGTCGTTCAAGGAGATCCTCGATGACTACAGCCCCAAGTACTGGCTGCATGGCCATATGCATCTGCGGTACGATATGACCCGCAAGAGGGTGATCGAGTATCACGGCACCAAGATCATCAACTGCAGCGAACGATATGTGCTGGAGTACCTCTGATCGCATGCAGAGGCATTTGACAGAGACATGTCCCCGCACTAAAAATCCCTCGCCCGGGAAGTCCCGGACAGGGGATTTTTCATTGGATATCAAATAAAAGACCTGATTACATCCGGGCGATGATTCCGAAACACCTCCATCATATCCTTTGCGCCGGTTATTATACCGCGCCCCCTGTTTGTCCATCATCTGCGGACATTTTTTGAGAGGCGGGATTCTTTGCTCCGGATATTCGGCCAGCCGGTCCGAAAACCGCAGCATTGTCAGGAAATCATCTGATGCACCTGATCTCACCCGCCCGTAATTCTCCTTTTTTACAGAAATAACCTGCTTTATTCCGCACACGTAGCCATGGCGGAGAGACCTCCGACGCGGTATGATATAGCCGTAGCAAGCAAAGATGCTGTTCCGGAGGCTACAGGCGCCGGGGGGCGGGCAGACGCTCTCCGGCGGGACTTTTATCCCGGGCAGACCAAACAGAAAGGAGACTCATTATGGAAGGATGGACCATCGCACTGATCGCGGCGGCTGTTGTCCTGGTTGTCAGTATTATTATCAGCGGATATGTCAAAGCACCGCCCGACAAGGCGTTCATCATCTCCGGCATTAAGAAGAATCCGAAGATCCTGATCGGACGGGCCGGTATCAAGCTGCCTTTCCTGGAGAGGAAGGACACACTGGTGCTGAAGCAGATCAGCATCGATATCAAGACCAACGGATATGTGCCGACCCTGGATTTCATCGGCGTGGATATTGACGCAGTCGCCAAGATCCGGCTGAAGACGGATCCCGAGGGCATCAAGATCGCCATGAAGAACTTCCTTAACATGAGTGAGGAAACGATCGCCACGGCGCTCACCGATTCCCTGCAGGGTAATATGCGTGAGATCATCGGTACCGTTAAGCTGAAGGAGCTCAATACCGACCGCAAGAAGTTCGGCGACGAGGTGCAGGAGAAAGCCCAGACCGACATGAATGCGCTGGGCGTCGAAATCATTTCCTGCAATATCCAGAAGATCGAGGACGAGAAGGGTCTGATCGTTGCCCTGGGTCAGGATAACATGAGCCAGATCCAGAAGGACGCTTCCATTGCCAAGGCGCAGGCCGAGCGCGACGTTGCGATCGCCGAGGCCGAGGCCAAACGGATGGCGAACGAAGCCCAGGTCGCGGCCGAGACCGAGATCGCTTCCCGCAGAAACGAGCTGCGGATCCGAGAAGCCGAGCTGAAGCGCGAGTCCGATATCAAGCAGGCGGAAGCCGACGCGGCTTACGAGATCCAGCAGCAGGAGCAGCGTAAGACCATCGAGGTCACGACCGCCAACGCCAACATCGCCCGCCAGGAGCGTGAGATCGAACTGAAACGCAAGGACGTGGAAGTCACCGAGCAGACTCTCGAAGCTGAGATCAAGAAGAAAGCCGAAGCCGAGAAATTCGCCCGCCAGCAGAAAGCCGAGGCCGAGCTCTTCGAGCGTCAGCGCAAGGCTGAAGCCGAAAAGTTCGAGCGCGAGAAAGAGGCTGAAGCCAAGCGTGTGCAGGCCGAAGCCGACCTCTTTGCCAAGATGCAGGAGGCCGAAGGCATCCGGGCCGTCGGCGAAGCGGAAGCCAAGGCCATCGAGGCCAGAGGCATCGCCGAGGCCGAAGCCCTGGAGAAAAAAGCCGAAGCCATGAAGAAATACGGCCAGGCAGCCATGATGGAGATGATCGTCAAGGCCCTGCCCGAGATGGCCGCCTCGATCGCGAAACCTCTGGAAAGCATCGACAAGGTCACCATCATCGATGGCGGCTCGAGCGGATCCGGCGTGGATTCAATGGGCTCCTACGTGCCCAGCGTCCTGGCCCGCACCATCGAGACCATGAAAGAAGTCACCGGGCTCGACCTGGTGGACATCATGAAGGCCGAAACCTACGATGCCCGCGTAAACCGCAACGTGACGCTCTCCGGTGACGCCGCCGAAGCCGTCAAGAACGTGCTGGAAGAGTAATCCGTCAGGAGAACCGCAGAACCCGCCTGCCCGCAAGGGCAGGCGGATTCTTTTGCTGTGCGTGGTCGGACGTGCGCCAACGGTTGCTTCTGTGAAAAAGCAACCGCTGGATTCAGTTTTTTGGAGAGATAAACGTCCGCCGGCGGTTGCCTCCGGCAAAAAGCAACCGCTGGATTCAGTTTTTTGGAGAGATAAACCTCTGTCAGCGGTTGCCTCCGGCAAAAAGCAAC
>JAFRZL010000018.1 GCA_017442535.1 Bacillota bacterium
ACGTATTCGTTCGAATTCAGCGGACTGAGTTATATCTACAAGGCGCTGCATGGAAATGCGAGTGAGACCATGACCAATCTGGCCAAGGCGACATATCTGTATAACAAGGCGGCGAATGATTATTTTGATAATCGGGAATAACCGGCTGGAGAAACTATGAGGAAAGGGCACATGACGTCTGAAACGGATGTCATGTGCTCTTTCTTTAGGTAAAGTATCGGAGACGCTCCGAAATAAGAATCGTGGATACAAATAGGAGAACAAGCCAGGGGATATCGGAGCGTTTAACACTCCGCTCAGAAAACAACAATAGCAGATAAATGAAACATCATTGAGGGTGCAAAACACCTCCCCTCTTTACAAATCCGTGAAAATTTGGTATGATATAGTGAGAATCTTTTTGAAGGAGGCTTATGTGATGCTGCAGCAGGATATGATTGCCGGTGGGAAGACGGTTCTGGGGATTGAGTTTGGTTCAACTCGCATTAAAGCTGTTCTGGCGGATGATGCCGGTAAGCCTTTGGCGTCGGGAAGCCATAATTGGGATAATCGTTATGAGAATAATATTTGGACTTATAGTCTGGAAGATATCGAGACGGGGCTGCAGGATTGCTACCGCGATCTGACGGAGGATGTCAGAAACCGTTACGGGGTGGATCTTGTGACGATCGGGGCGATCGGAATCAGTGCGATGATGCACGGATATATGCCCTTTGATGAGCAGGGGCAGCTTCTGGTGCCTTTCCGGACATGGAGAAACAATATTACGGGAGAGGCATCCGCGGTGCTCTCCGAGCTTTTCGGCTATCCGATTCCGCAGCGCTGGAGTATCGCGCACCTGTATCAGGCGATTCTGAACGGGGAGGAGCATGTTCCGCAGATCCGCTTTATGACAACGCTGGAGGGCTTCATTCACTGGAAGCTGACGGGCCGCAAGGTCATCGGTGTGGGTGAGGCGATCGGGATGTTCCCGGTGGAGCTGGACAAGGGATGCTATAACCGTAAGATGGTGGAGCAATTTGAGGCGCTCGTGGCGGAGAAACAGTTCCCGTGGCATTTGACCGGGATTCTGCCGGAGATCCTGTATGCGGGGACCGAGGCGGGCAGGCTGACCGAGGCAGGCGCACGCTTTTTGGATCCGTCGGGTAAGCTTCAGGCGGGGATCCCGCTGTGTCCCCCGGAAGGCGATGCCGGGACGGGAATGGTAGCGACCAACAGTGTGGCGGAGCGGACCGGCAACGTATCCGCAGGCACCTCTGTTTTCGCGATGATTGTACTGGAGAAGGCGCTGTCCGCGGTGCATCCCGAGATCGACCTGGTGGCGACGCCGTCCGGACGGCTGGTGGCCATGGTGCATTCCAATAACTGCACCTCGGATCTGAATGCATGGGTGGGACTTTTTGATGAGTACGCGAAGATGCTTGGTGTGGAACAGTCCATGGATGAGCTCTACGGCAGGCTCTACCGCAAGGCACTGGAAGGCGAGCCCGATGGAGGCGGCCTACTGGCGTACTGTTATTATTCCGGCGAGCATATTACGGGATTTGAAGAAGGCCGTCCGCTGGTGGCGAGATCGCCCGAAAGCAGGCTTACGCTGGCGAACTTTATGCGTACTCATTTGTACACTTCGCTTGGCGCGCTCAGGATCGGCATGGGGATCCTGCGGCAGGAGCAGGTAAGGATCGACCGGATACTGGGGCACGGCGGTCTCTTTAAGACGAAGGGTGTCGGGCAGCAGATTCTCGCTGACGCACTGGATGTTCCGGTTTCCGTCATGGAGACGGCCGGCGAGGGCGGTCCCTGGGGTATGGCGCTGCTGGCTTCGTACATGAAGAACCATCGCGAGGGCGAGAG
The DNA here is from genome assembly GCA_017442535.1 of Bacillota bacterium. Taxonomy (GTDB): domain Bacteria; phylum Bacillota; class Clostridia; order Lachnospirales; family Bianqueaceae; genus RUG12817. Next base: position 1,855 of record JAFRZL010000018.1, read on the forward strand.
TCTGGAGACTTATCTGGACCGTGAGATCTTTAATGGGGAAAAGGGTGTGGAGCTTGCTCCCGACCCGGCCGGCGTGGCAGGCTTTGAACGGTTCATGGACCGTTATCAGAAGGGACTTGCTATAGAAAAAGCCGCTGTTGAAAGCGGCATCTGGGGGTAATGACGATGCTGGAAGCATTAAAAGAAAAGGTGTTTCAGGCCAATATGGCACTGCCCGGACATGGGCTTGTTCTCTTTACCTGGGGGAATGTGAGCGGAATCGACCGTGAGAAGGGCCTGGTCGTGATCAAGCCCTCCGGTGTGGAATATGATGTGATGCAGGTTTCGGACATGGTCGTGGTCGACATGGAAGGTAATGTGGTAGAAGGCCATTATAAACCTTCTTCGGATACTGCGACGCATCTGGAGATGTATAAGGCTTTTCCCGAAGCGGGCGGGATCGTGCATACGCATTCGACCTGGGCTACGATTTTCGCGCAGGCGGGCTGTGATATTCCCGCACTCGGCACGACGCATGCGGATTATTTCTACGGTGCAATACCTTGTACGAGGGCGATGACCGAGAGTGAGATCGTGCAGGATTATGAAAAGAATACCGGGCTGGTGATCGCGGAGACTTTCCGCGAGAGGAGCCCCGAAGAGGTGCCGGCGGTGCTGGTGCGCGAGCATGGACCTTTCACCTGGGGCAAGGATCCGGATGAAGCGGTGTACCATGCGGTTGTCCTGGAACAGGTTGCCAATATGGCTTACCATACCGCCATGCTGGAGGCTGCCAGGATGGCGCCTCCTATGCAGCAGGCCTTGCTGGATAAGCATTTCCTGCGCAAACATGGCGCGAATGCCTATTACGGACAAAACTGACTGGAGATGACGGAATGAAAGATTTACGTAAAGCAGCGGCCTTTCTGTGCGCGCTTCTGATCCTTTTCCTGCTTGTGCCCTCTGCCCGTGCGGCGGAGGAACCTGTGGTGAAGTTGGAGATGGGAAGCGACGTGACAGAACTGCAGGTGGGTGAGCAGGTGAATGTCTGGCTCAGGTTTTCCGGCGAGGCAAAGGTCGCGGGTGTTTATGCGCATATTTCTTACGATCCCGAGAGGCTTGAATATGTGAGCGGCGACGCGGAAGGCGATACGGGCTCGCTGGTCATCACCCGGATGGAAGAGGAATTCAGGAACGAAGTCGAGTATGCGCTTACGTTTACAGCCAAAGTCAGCGGTGAGACGGTGATCGAGGTACTGGAGAGCGGTATTTATGACGATCAGGCACAGCTGATCGGCGATCCGACGGCTTCTCTGAAACTGCAGATCGAGGAAGAGGGCAAATTGTCCGGTGACGCGACGCTTAAGAGCCTGATGACTTCCTACGGAAAGCTGGAGCCGACCTTTAATTCGGCGGTGACGCAGTATACCATCCATGTTTCCAACGATATCAAGGTCGTTACACTTACAGCGGTTGCCAACGATTCAATGGCCGCGGTAGAGATCAGTGGGATCACGGAGCTTGCGGAGGGCAGTAATCAGCGTGTGATCACGGTCACGGCGGAGGACGGTACGACTAAGGTCTACCAGGTGGACATTATTCGTGCGAAAGGAGACTCCCACAGTTCCTCGGAGAGCTCCTCTCCGGCAGAGGAGAGCGGGGAAGAGTCCGCGGTTTACGAAGAAACGGTTTCCTTTAAGCTGGCCGGCATGACGATGTATCTGCAGTCTCCTCCCGACGGGACGCAGGCGCCCCGTGGATTCGAGTGGATCGATTTCCCCTACCATGGCAAGGATTACAAAGCCGCACAGGAAGCGGACAGCGAAACGATCATGCTGTACCTGGCCGACTTCAAAGGCGAAAAAGGGCAGTTCTACTATTATGATCCTGAGAAGGATATCTGTCTGCAGTTGCTTCCGCTCTTCGTGAACGGCAAGCTGCAGCTCCTTGTGGATGCGGAGCAGGGCGGTGAGGAATTCAAGGGCTACCACGCGGAGGCTTCTGTAGTGGACGGCTACAGGATCCGTCCCTATCTACCGGATGAAAAGCCGGCGGATCAGTCCGAAGAATATGTTTTCTATAATCTCAGCGATATGTCCTACTATATTTATTCCCCGGCCAACAGGACGCTTAAACCCTTTGTGCCGCCTGCGGAACAAAGCGCAGAAGAAAGTTCCGAGGCAGAGGAAAGCCGGGAATCCTCCGAAGAATCTTCGGAAGAGGAAAGCGGTTCCGGTATTTTTCCCGGAAGGATCGGCGATCTGATCCGCCTGTTCTCCGGTGTGATCCGTTATCTGCCCTATATTCTGGGAGGTCTCGCAGTCCTCGCGATCATCTTGCTGATCCTGATCGTAATGATGGCTTTGTCACTGAAAAAACGCCGCAGACAGTCCATCAAGGCAGCAGGGGAATACGATCATGCGGAGCGGAAGGTGGACCAGAATACCAGGACGATGGTGTATTCTTCCAAGAGTACGACGCGTCATGGGTCCGGACAGAAAAAGTCCGGCCGTGGACACACGGGCAAGCAGCCGGTTGTGGAGCAGCCGGAGGATCCGAATGATATCCAGCTTGATACGGAGGCTTTTGATCAGTGGAAAGCTGTTACCCAGAAAGTCCCGCTGGCTCCCATGACAGAGGTGCATACCACGACCTTTAACGCGATCACGACGTCTGTGCCCGATACCGGCAGCAAGGCGAAGGATAAGGAATAGGAGATGGATGAAGATGCAATGGTTTGATAAACTGGAGACTAAACTGGGGCACTTTGCCGTCCGTAATCTGATGTTCTACATCATCATCGGGCAGCTGATCGTCTTCGTGGCCGGTCTGTTCAACACATCGATATATTCCTACCTGATTCTGGACCCGGCGATGGTCCGGCAGGGACAGGTCTGGAGGCTGATTTCCTTCCTGCTCGTCCCGCCCTTTTATTCCTTTACGCAGGTATTCTGGCTGATCATTTCATTCTATTTTTACTATTTTATCGGCAAAATGCTGGATCTCTACTGGGGCTCCTTCCGCTTCAACCTGTATTATCTGATCGGGGTGGTGGGGACAGTCGCAGTCGCCATGATTTTTGACGTGCCTGTATCCAGCTCCTTCCTGAATGAGACCCTGTTCTTTGCCTTCGCGACCCTTTTCCCCGATATGGAATTCCTGATTTTCTTTATCCTGCCGGTGAAGGCGAAGTGGCTGGCGCTCCTGTCAGCCGGTCTGATCTTATTCCAGTTCGTGAGCGGAACCTGGGGTGTCCGTCTTGCCATTCTGATCGGCGTACTGAATTATCTTCTCTTCTTTGGAGCGACGATTTTCAGACTGATCCGGGATGGAAGACGCCGCATGCAGTTCCAGCAGAAAAGTGCTCCTCAGGGAGGCTTCAAGCATGTAACTCCCGGAGGCGGCAAGATCGTGAACCAGGCTTTCCACCGCTGCTGCATCTGCGGCAAAACGGAGCTGGACGACCCGAATATGCAGTTCCGCTATTGCGCGCAGTGCGACGGTAACCGCGAATATTGCATGGATCACCTCTATCAGCACGAGCATTATAAAGAGACCCCGGCCGAATAATACCGGGATCCCTGTGGAGGAGTTGGTCTCTGACCTGTCTTAAGAGTAAAAGAAAACCACCCATGAATTCAGTTCATGGGTGGTTTTTTGATGCTTATTAACTGTTGACTTGGGCTTACACAGCCAGGAAGAACTTCACCAGGAACAGCAGGGAAATGATGTAAGTCAGGACGGAAACTTCCTTGGCTTTGCCGCTGCAGAGCTTGATGACGGTGTGAGCGATCAGAGCGATACCAATGGCATGTCCGATGGAACCGGAGATGGGCATCGCGATCAGCATCAGAGCAACCGGAACAACCTGGTCCAGATCGTCGAAATTGATATTCTTGAGGCCCATAAGCATCAGAACACCAACGTAGATCAGAGCGGAAGAGGTAGCAGCAGCGGGAATGATCGCAGCGATAGGAGCGATAAAGATGCAGGCCAGGAACAGCAGACCGGTGGTCAGAGCTGTCAGACCGGTACGGCCGCCTGCTTCAACACCGGAAGCGGACTCGATGAAGGTGGTAACGGTGGAGGTACCGGTTACGGAACCTGCAACAGTACCGATGGCGTCAGCCATGAGGGCTTCCTTCATGTTGGGCATCTTGCCTTCGTCGTCGACCATGCCGGCGCGGGAAGCGGTACCGACGAGGGTGCCGATCGTGTCGAACATGTCGATGATGCAGAAGGTCAGAACCAGGGTGATCGCGGTGAACCAGCCGATCTTAATGAAAGTGGCAAAATTGAACTTGAACAGGGTCGTATCGATCATATCCTTGAAAGGAGGAACGAAGCTTGCGGTCTTGAGGGACTCGAAAGGATTCACCTTCAGGAAGATCGCGGAGCCGGCCCAGTATACGATAGAAGCTACCAGCATACCGACCAGAACACTGGCTTTGATCTTCTTCTTGGCCAGGATGATGATCACGAAGAGGCCGATGAACATGGTGACAACCGTCAGAACCATGGTGGGCCACTGAGAACCAAGAGCTTCCTTAGCGGAACCGGCAGTCAGGGCACCGAAGAAATCGCGCATTACATAGAAGGGGGTGGTGAAGCCGTTGGTCTCGTAATAGATTCAGATATTGGATCCCAGACCGATGTTCATCAGCATCAGGCCGATTGCCGGGGCAATACCCATACGGACACCCAGAGGAATGGCTTCAACGATCTTCTCACGTATATTCAGTACGGAAAGGATCAGGAAAATGATACCTTCGATCAGGATGATCACAAGACCAGCCTGGAAGCCTTCGGTATAACTGACACCGGCAATGGAAGCAATCTGAGCAACAACAACTGCAAAGAAGCTGTTCAGACCCATTCCGGGAGCCATCGCGAAAGGCTTGTTAGCGCAGAATGCCATCACCAGCATGCCGATAAAGGAGGCAAGGCAGGTTGCCAGGAACACGCCGTTCCACAGGGGAGTGCCCACCGCGAAGTTGGTCAGCAGGTTGGGGTTCAGGGCAATGATGTAGGCCATCGTCATGAACGTGGTCAGACCTGCGAGGATCTCGGTACGTACGGTCGTGTTGTTCTCCTTGAGCTTAAAGAAGTCTTTCTTCAAGTAGTTCACGCTCCTATCAAATGAATAATTCTGCCGCTTTTACGGGTGTCCGCACGAAGCAACAGTTAACCATAGTATACCTTTTTCGGCGCCTTTTGTCAATCGTATTTTTACAATTCATTCACAAAAAGTTCGTTTTTTCCGAAAACAAGCCATTTTATGGCAAACAAATACCGCCCCACAACCTTGCCGCGTGCAAAGTCATGAAGCGGTTCTTTGCGCTGTAAGAGATGACTTACCCTACGATGCAAACATTAACAGCACGCTTCTTAGCGCTGTTCTTGGGATCGGGCTCTACATCAAAGGTGACCTTCTGTCCCTCGTTCAGAGTCTTGAAACCTTCGACCTGAATGGAAGAGAAATGAACGAATACGTCGTCGCCACCATCATCGTTGGAGATGAAGCCATAACCCTTGTCAGGATTGAACCACTTAACGGTACCAGAATTCATGAGAAATACCTCCTTGCTAAGATTGAACCGGCTGTGCTCAAAAACTCATATGCGTGAAATATGAAACATATCAGAGGACATGTGAGGTCTATGAAACATACGGGCACGTATAAACTATACTCTCATCTGCGAAAAAAGTCAAGCAAAAAATCTGATTTTTTGTAAATCTTTTGGAGTTTTTTGGAAGGGAACAGATAGCCCGTATTAATGGGCCGAATAAGAGGAAAAAAACGTTACAGAGCGGCTATTCCGGCAAAAACCCTTATTTTATCGGATAAATCGCATTTTATGGTTGACAACTGTCCCCCGCCCGCGGTATAATAGCAGTCGCGCTGTTTAACAGGAACCGGATTCCGCAGCGCACGAATCCTTCCGGGATTCATCCGTGTGAGTTCGAAACCATCCTCTCACGGAGCCTGTACGGGCGAACAAAATAATAAAACTACGGGAGATTATGCACAATGAAAAACAACAAATTCGTATTCCAGATCGTGACAGCCGGTCTGATCGCTGCGCTTTATGCGGTGCTGACGTATGTATCCTCTCTGATGGGGCTGGCCTACGGCGAGGTGCAGTTCCGCATCTCAGAGGCGCTCACGATCCTGCCGGTCTTCACGCCTGCGGCCATCCCCGGCCTGACCATCGGATGCTTCCTGGGCAACCTGGGCAGCCCCTTCGGCATGGTCGACGTCATCTGCGGGACCATCGCTACCCTGATCGCTGCACTTTTTTCCTACGCGGTCCGCAAAGTCGAATGGAAGCGGCTGCCCGTTCTGGCACCTCTTGGACCGGTGCTCTCTAACGCGATCATCGTTGGCCTCGAAATCGCCTGGTTTATGCCGGAAGGCTTCACCTGGGCGGGTTTCCTCGCAGCCGCGGTCTCCGTCGGTCTGGGCGAACTGGTCATCTGCTATTTGCTGGGCCTCCCCCTCGCCGTCTTCTTGCATAAAAGCGGCCTTGGCGCCAAACTCTGGCCCTGGGGCAGTGACTCCAAGCAGCAGGACGTGAATTGACCAAAAACTTTTTGAAAAAAGGGCTTGCTTTTTTTCTTCCACTGGAGTATAATATACTCCGTTCCGGGCCATTAGCTCAGTTGGAAGAGCACCTGACTCTTAATCAGGGTGTCCAGGGTTCGAGCCCCTGATGGCCCATGTACATGAAAAAGGGAAGCATACGCTTTCCTTTTTTCATTCATATTGTCGAACGCAGGGGCTCGAACCCGGAGCGGGCAAAACGCTCCGGGGGAGCGTTTTGGTCCGAGCACGCGGGAGCGAGCGCAGGACGGCAGCTTTGCGGAGCAAAGGTGCGCCCCTGATGGCCCATGAATGAAAAAAGGGAAGCATGCGCTTCCCTTTTTTCATTCATATAGTCGAAAGCAGGGGCTCGAACCCGGAGCGGGCAAAACGGAGCACCGACTCCACTTTTTACTCCGATGGGTTGCGCTGCACGCAAACATCGTCGTAAAAAGGAAGCCGGTGCTCTGCCTGGTGCGAGAGATCATAACTTTTGCGCGCCTTATAGAGAAAACTGCAGATCGGGGGCGTCGTCTCCCTTTTGCCATATTTCACACGAGAATGCATCGGCATGTTCCTAAATCCTGCAAAAAAGTTTTTATTTGATTCAATCTTTTTTCAAGCTTTTCTGGTATACTATCTTTGAGAGGCGGTGATTGCATGAGGATTTTACTGGCTGAGGATGAGAGAAGAATGGCCGCGGCGCTGATCGCGCTGCTGAAGCAGGAAAGATATGATGTGGATCATGTTGAGGATGGAGTTTCCGCGCTGATGGCGATGGAGAGCGACATGTATGATATTGCGGTGCTGGATGTGATGATGCCGGAGATGAACGGGTTTGAGGTCACCAGGCAGGCCAGACGCAAGGGGATCAAGACGCCTATTCTGATTCTTACGGCGAAGAGTCAGCTGGATGATAAGATTACAGGGCTGGACAGTGGGGCTGACGATTATTTAACCAAGCCTTTTCAGACAAAGGAGCTTCTGGCGAGGCTGCGGGCGCTTGGACGCCGGGGGACAAATACGCTGCAGGATGATACGTTAAGCTACAGCGATTTATCGCTGGATACGGCCGCGGCAACGCTAAGCTGCAGCTCGACCGGCCAGAGTGTCAGGCTCGGCGGGAAAGAATTGCGGATTCTTGAATATATGTTTGCCAATCAGGGACAGATCATGACGAGAGAACAGCTTGCGCTCAAAATCTGGGGGTTTGAGAACGAGGCCGAGTATAATAATGTGGAAGTCTACATGTCTTTTACGCGTAAGAAGCTTTCCTTTGTCGGCTCAAAGGTTACCATCAAAGCTGTCCGCGGTCTGGGCTATGAATTGAGGGAAAAAGATGTTTAACAAATCCAGAAGAAAGATCATTCTGTCGATCATGGGGTCGCTTGCGTTATTATTTGTCGTAACGCTTTCCGTGATTATGCTGGCGAGTTACCGGGAGATCCGGATGCAGAATAACCGGATGCTGGAACGGTATGCGGAGCTTTATTCACTCGATGGGCCTTCCGGCAGTCAGGAGGGGCCGGGGAATATGCCGGACGGACAGAATCCGGGCATGCCGGCAGACTGGGATGGCCACGGACGGGATCCCAAGGGGGATCCCCGAATGGATGAAAGGACGGACTACCGGCTTGCGACTTTTTACGCCGTTGCCATTCAGGATGACGGTACTGTCCTGGCAGTCGATACCGGAGAAAAAACGATTTACAGCGAAGAAGAGCTGACCGCACTTGCCGTAAAACTGCTCGCGGAAGGCAGGACGGCGGGACGGACCGGCAACCTGGCATACCTGATCAGCCGGAAAAACGGGTATTCGTTAGTGGCGTTCATGGATAATACGGTGACGGAGAGCAGTCTGAGCATGCTGCTCCGCAACGTCCTCATCATCGGCGGGGCCGCTATGATCGCCTTGTTCTTTATCTCACTTGTGTTGGCGAACCGGATCATCCGGCCGCTGGAAGAGAACGACCGGAAGCAGAAGCAGTTTATCTCCGATGCGAGCCATGAGCTTAAAACACCGGTCGCCGTGATCGGCGTCAATGCCGAAATGCTTTCGAGAGAACTCGAAGAAAACGAGTGGCTTTCCAATATACGGTACGAAAACGAGCGGATGGGGGAACTGGTGAAACAGCTTCTGGACCTGTCCAGAGCGGAAAATGCGGAAATCCCCTCGGAGCAGGTCGATTTTTCCCGCGTAGTTACCGGGGAGACGCTTGCATTTGACAGTCTGGCTTTTGACCGGGGCAAAACGATTCTGAGCGATATTGAGGAAGGTATCCGGGTTACTGGCAGCCAGACTCAGCTAACGCAGCTGGTATCGGTCCTGCTGGACAATGCCATCCGGCACTCCACGGGAAATGAAATCGAAGTCTCTCTGAAAACCCAGGGACATGCCCATGTGCTCAATGTCATTAACGAAGGCGAGGAGATCCCGCCCGAGAAACTGGCACATCTCTTTGACCGCTTTTACCGGGTCGATGAAGCCCGGAACAGTGACGGGCAGCACTATGGCCTGGGACTTGCCATCGCGAAAGCGGTTGCTGAGAAGCATGGCGGGCAGATCGGGGTCACCTGCCGTGACGGAAAGGTCTGCTTTACCGTTTCACTTCCCAAAAAATAATTTTAAAACCTTCAATCTTGATTCAATCAATCTCCCTTACAATGAACCCATCAAGCGTAAGGGAGATTTTTTGTGAGACGCTTGATGGAAGAAAAGCTGTTACCGCACAGAAGAGAAGAATGGAGGCATACACGGATGAAAAAGTTTCTTGCATTGATGCTGGCGCTTGTGCTCGCCATGAGCCTGGCCGCCTGCGGCATGACTGCGAATGGATCGCAAGAAAAGATAAGCAATATATCTCAGGCAGAAATGCTTAACTCAGGATCTGAACCGGCAACGGATACAAGCATTTCCGCCGGGGAAGCAACAGGTGCATTTGCACTGAGTACAGCGGACGGTTCGTTTACCGGAGCCGACAATATCTATACGATCACATCTTCCGGAACCTATGTTCTGACCGGTTTGCTGGAAGGCCAGATCCTGGTCAGCGCCGGAGAAGACGATGAGGTGATTCTGGAACTGACAGGGTGCACGATCACCTATGGCCAGGATTCTCCGATCAAGATCCTTTCGGCCGGAAAGGTTGAGATCTCCGCGAAGAGCGGGACCGAGAATGTGATCAATGACACACGCAGCGTGAAGAGCGACACTGACAGCGATCAGGGAGACGGTGCGATCTATGCGGTCTGCGATCTTAAAATCAAAGGCAGCGGCACTCTGGTCATCAATGCCGGCTATAACAATGGCATTTACACGACAAAGGATCTGAAGATCCAGAAACTCAGTCTGAAATGCACCGCATACAATAACGCGCTGAAGGGCAATGATTCGATTACCATCCAGAGCGGAACCGTGGCCGCGATCTCAACGAACGGCGACGGAATGAAGACTGAGAATACGGATGTGAACAAGAATGGTGTGACCAGAGGAGATATAACGATCTCCGGAGGTACCGTTACGGTTTACGCGGCGGGCGACGGGATCCAGGCGGCACACAATTTCGTGCTGACCACCGGTGAGGACGGCAATGCCCCGACAGTCGAAATATATACCGGCTCCTACAGCGGCTATACGGCTTCTGACGCCTCGACAACTTCCTACAAGGGAGTCAAAGTCCGGAATGAACTGAATATCGAGAGCGGCAGCATCACGATTCAGAGCTATGATGATGGGCTTCACGCGGATTGCGGAGATGCTTTCGAAGACGGAAGCAAAGGGCTCGGATCGATCCATATCTCCGGCGGTACGGTGACGATGGGCGTTTACGCTCCGGCGAACAAGACCGCAGGAGGAATGATGGGGCCCGGAGGATGGGGCAGCCAGAAGGCGGTCATCGGAGCTGACGGCATTCATGCGGACGGCACTCTGACGATCTCCGGCGGCTCGGTCTATATCGACAGTTCTTATGAAGGCCTTGAGGCAAATGTCATCAATATCTCCGGAGGTACGACACGGATATCGGCTAACGATGACGGGATAAATGCCTGCAAGGGCAGCGAGGTTCCGGCCATTAACGTAACAGGCGGCTATCTCGAAGTGACCGTTTCAGCTAACGGCGACACGGACGGTATAGACAGTAATGGCAGCTACATCCAGACCGGAGGTGTGGTCATTACAAAAGGCCCCGATAGTGAAAACATGTCTGCGATCGACGCGGACGGGTCGGTTACCGTCAGCGGCGGAACGCTGATCATCCTGGGCTACGGCAGAGTCAGTACGGGAGGCAATGTCAGATCCGTTTCCCTTTCCCTGCATTCAGCCGGCAGTCATACGGTTAAAATCGACGGAGTCAGTTACAGCTTTACCAACCCGAGCGCATACGGAAGGACGATCTGCTACAGTGACGGTCAGGTCACGGCTTAATGATTAAGAGAGGAAGTGATCATATGGCAATCAATGTAATGAAAAGATATGAACTCAAATACCTGCTTAACCCGGAACAGACAGAGTATCTGCGGAGGAAACTTAATGGACATATGGAGATCGATCAGTACGGCAGGACACAGATCGCTTCTCTCTACTATGATACACCTTCGTTCCGGCTGATCCGTACGAGCCTGGAGAAGCCGCTTTTCAAAGAAAAGATCCGGCTGCGCTCCTACGGGCTCGCCACGGAAGACTCCCCCGTCTATCTGGAACTGAAGCGTAAGGCCGATGATATTGTATATAAACGCCGCGTGGAGATGACAGTTCCGCAGGCCGGGCAATTCTTTGCGGGAGAGACCTGTCCCTGCGACGGGCAGATCAACCGCGAGATCACAACTTTCCGGGATTATTATAAAACACTGGCACCGGCTTGCCTGATCATCTGCGACCGCACCGCCTACTTTGAACCCGGCGGGGATCTGCGGCTGACCATTGATGAGAATCCCCGGTACCGTATGGACCGTCTGACACTCACAGAATCGATGGAGGGCTATCCGCTGCTTGACAGAGGGTGGACCATCCTGGAAGTCAAGGTCCAGGACGCCATGCCGCTGTGGCTGGTCAAAATCCTTTCCGCAGCAAAAGTCAGGAAGAGCAGTTTTTCCAAATACGGAGAGGCATACCGTTTAGAGACGCTTAACGCACACTATCTTTATCAATTAAAGGAGGTTTCATGATGTTTGATTCGATTTATTCTGCTACTGTAACGCCCTTGCAATTCTTTCTGATGACCGGAATCGCGCTGGTGACCGGGTTCCTGTATTCGTGGATCATGAGCTTCCGCATCCGGTCCAGAAAAAGGTTTTTTATCGTAACGTCCCTGATCCCGTTTGTTGTAGCGGCGGTCATCACTTTTGTCAACGGCAACATCGGTGCGGGTGTAGCGATCGGCGGAGCTTTTGCCCTGATCCGCTTCCGAAGCGCCCAGGGCAGCGCGGACGAGATTGCCGCCATCCTGATCGCGATGGCTTCCGGCATCGCCTTCGGCATGGGGTATATCGCGTACGGCGTGATCATACTGATCTGTCTGGCCGTACTTTTCCTGCTGCTTAGCAAGGTCTCCCTCTTTGAGCATAAATCCATGGCTGAGGATCAGCTCCTGAAGATCACCATCCCCGAATCGTTGGAATATAACGGCGCATTTGATGATATTTTCGCCCATTATCTCAAGAAGGCAGAAAATGACGGCGTCAAGACGACGGGCATGGGCAGTATGTTCCGGCTTTCTTATAAGGTGCAGCTCAAAGACCCGGCAGAGGAGAAGGCTTTTATCGATGAACTCCGCACCAGGAACGGCAATCTGGAGATTGCGCTCTTGCCGTATACGGAGACACAGAATCAGCTGTAAAACGGACCATACAAAAAGGTGCAGCCACAGGGGCTGCACCTTTTTCGATTATATGTTACAGTATGATTTTGAATACGACCGGATTCTCGTGTGTTACAGGCTCCGTCTGAACATGGAGACCGGATGCATCCTGGCGCCAGACAGGTTTAACGTCTGATCCAAGCACCTGCACATCCCGGATGATGCCGCAGAAATCAGGCTTGCGTGCGTCGGGGCTTTCCGCGAGGGACTTGATGGTTACGGAGTCGTGGCCGTCCATATTCATGCAGATGGCATAGATGCTGCCGTTCGCAACGGTGAAGCGGAAATCCTCGTGCGTGAAGGATTTGTCTTTTTTGTCGGTGAACTGGCCCTCGGTAATGGCGGTGGGGCCTTCCATGCTCTTGCGCCAGACCTTGGCACCGTAAATGGCTTCACCATTCGTACGGAGCCATTTCCCGATGGCGCGCAGGATGGAGGCGTCTTCGTCCGGAATGGTTCCGTCCGCTTTGGGGCCGATATTCAGGAGCAGGCGGCCGTTCTTGCTGACGATATCCACCAGATCATACAGGATCTGTGTGGGAGATTTATAGTCATTGCCGACGGTGTAGCACCAGGAGTTCCTGGCGACGGAGGTATCGGTCTGCCAGACATATGGCTTGACGTCGGCGAACTGTCCGCGCTCGACATCGACGACGGCGCTGCCGAAGGCAAAGGCGTCGTGCTTGTAATTGATGACGACTTCCACACCCCGTTCAGCCGCGCGGTTGTAGTAGTAGGCAGCAAATTTGCGCAGATAGGGCTGGACCGCGGAATGCATGATCCACCAGTCAAAATAGATGATCCGCGGATGGTATTTATCCACGATCTCACAGCAGCGGCAGAGCCAGTCCTCCAGAAATTCCTGCGAAGGCAGGGGCTCGGAATACTTGTCATAATTAGGAGCATCACGGTAAACAGAGGGCCAGTAAAGGTCACCGCGCTGCAGCGGTTCGTGAATATCAGAAGGGAAGAGGCGTCCCGGTCCCATGAAGAACCAGTGTTCTACGCGGTGGCTGGAAGCGCCGTTAATCAATCCGGCTTTGGCCGCTTCTGCTGTGAGCTCTCCCAGAACGTCCCGGTGAGGACCCATCTCAGCCGCATTCCAGTGGGAGAGATCGCTTGCGTACATCTGGAAGCCGTCGTGATGCTCGGCGACGGGGATCATATACTGTGCACCGGCTTCCTTGAATAACCGGACCCAGGCTTCCGGATCGAAATGCTCCGCCTTGAACATCGGAATAAAGTCCTTGTAACCGAATTCAGTGTGAGGACCGTAAGTCTCAACATGATGCTGATAGCAGATATTATCCTGAATATACATCTTGCGTGAATACCATTCATCGCAAAAAGCAGGAACGGAGAAGACGCCCCAGTGGATAAAGATTCCAAGCTTGATATCTTCATACCAGCGGGGAACATGATACTGCTGCAGGGATTCCCAGGTATCCTGGTAAGGACCCTGCTGAATCACACGATCAATTTCGGCAAGATAGGCTTCCATAACGAACCTCCATAATTGTGCTTGATGCTTGATAAGGACAGTATAACATAGAGAAGGAGAGAAAGCAAGAAATAAAAGAATAAACCATTATATTTAGGGAAAAGGATCGGTTTCTTTCTGCTCCCAACGTTTTTACTTTCTCCCTATTCCCAAAATCCCGGGAATGTGTTATACTGATTATGTATACACTAATGAATGAATAGCCGCTGCAGGCGGCGGAGAGGTTTCACCGGCATTTCTGCCGGAAGGGAGTTGAGGGGAGACAGATGTTTTTGGTGGCAGGGCTGGGTAATCCCGGTCAACGTTACGAGGCGACACGGCACAATATCGGCTTTGAGGCAGCGGAGTGTCTGATCAAGGAGCTGGAGGGGGGACTGCCCCGTTTCCGTTTTCACGCGGAGATCACGCGCTGCGTCCTTAAGGATGAAGTTGTTCTGGCAGTGCGGCCGCTGACGTATATGAACGAGAGCGGGGTCGCGATCCGCGAGATTGCGGATTTCTACAAGATCGAGCCGTCGCAGATCATTGTCATCTGCGATGATATCAATTTGCCCATGGGGCATCTGCGGATTCGCGGCGGCGGGTCCGCGGGAGGTCATAACGGGCTGAAGAGTATTATTCAGCACCTGGGGACCGAGGACTTTATGCGGGTGCGGGTCGGTGTCGGGCAGAAACCGGCGGACTGGGATCTCGCGGATTATGTGCTCTCACAGATGAATGAGGAAGAATGCCGCATCATGGCCGAGGCGGCGGTACAGGCCGCCAGAGCCGCAAAATGCATGATGACGAGCGGCCTCGAGAGGGCGATGAACCGCTATAATACGCCCAAACCCAGGAAGACGAAGGAGCCCGGGGAGCAGAAAGAACAGCATTCGGAAGGGCAGCATGCCCATTCGATAGAAAAAACAATCAAAGGGGGAACTATGATGAAAAAACTGGGATTTGGAATGATGAGACTGCCGGTGCTGAATCCGGAGGATCCCAAGAGCATCGACCTGGAACAGGTCAAGCAGATGGTGGATGAATTCCTGGCGGCGGGCTTCCGTTATTTTGACACGGCTTTCCCGTATCATCAGCAGATGTCCGAAATTGCGGCCAGAGAGTGCCTGGTGAAGCGGTATCCGCGCGATGCGTTTCTGCTCGCGACCAAGATGCCGATCGTCCGCATCACACAGGAATCCGAATATCCGATGTATTTTGCCCAGCAGCTGGAGAAGTGCGGCGTGGAGTATTTCGACTATTATCTGTATCACAATATCGGTGTGGACCGCTATGCAAATGTGATGAGGACCAATGGCTTTGAATTTGCCAAGAAGATCAAGGCCGAGGGCAAGATCAGGCACTTCGGCATTTCCTACCATGACAGCCCCGAGCTGCTGGAGCGTGTGCTCTCCGAGCATCCCGAGATCGATTTTGTGCAGATTCAGCTGAACTATCTGGACTGGGAGAATCCGGTGATCGCCTCCCGCCGCAATTATGAAGTCTGCCAGAAGTTCGGCAAGCCGGTTGTCGTTATGGAGCCGGTCAAGGGCGGCGCCCTTGCGGGCAATTTCCCCGAGGAGGCTGCGAAAGTCTTTGACGAGATGAATCCGCAGGCATCCCCCGCCTCCTTTGCCATCCGCTTTGCGGCATCGCTTCCCAACGTGATGATGGTGCTTTCCGGCATGAGCAATCTGGCTCAGATGCAGGATAATATCAGCTATATGAAGGACTTCCGGCCGCTTAATGACGCGGAGCGCGAGGGTATCCAGAAGGTGACGGATATCATCAACCGCGCGATCAAGGTGCCCTGCACGAGCTGCAAGTACTGCATGGAGCAGTGCCCGATGGATATCAATATTCCGGCTTATTTCGGACTGCTTAACATGTATGCCGTATCCGGCAGAAAGAGCGGCGTCTACTACGGACGCAGCGCCGACGGCCACGGAAAGGCGAAAGATTGTCTGCACTGTGGACTCTGCGAGGAAATCTGCCCGCAGCATATCGCGATCCGTGATTTCCTGGAGGAGTTCGCCGAGGTTTATCAGGAGGAAGAGAATCGGTAATGAAGGGTATTTTCCAGCCGGCAGCGGATCTGCCGGGCTATGAGAGGATACGGCAGTGTCTGACTTCGCGTCAGGCGGTGCTGGTCTCGGGCCTGGGAGAGGGCATCAAAGACTATGCCGCCGCTGCGTTCGGGGCTGATCTGCAGGTGCCGCTCGCGGTGGTCACCGCCAATGAGGTGGCCGCCCGGTCGGCGCTTGAGAATCTGAGTTTTTATTATCCGGGGCAGGCCTTTATGTTCCCCGCCAAGGATCCTCTTTTTTATAATGCGGATGTACGCGGCGGCGCGATTGAGGAAGAAAGGCTGAAGACGCTCCGGGCGATCCGTGAAGGCAGGGCCAGGGCTGTGGTGATGGCGGTGGATGCGCTGTACGACCGCATGGTGCCGCACCGGATCTTTGATGCCTTCCGGATTCATAAGCGGGTGGGAGAGGATTTCCCTCCGCAGCAAGCCGCAGCTAGCCTGGTTAATCTGGGCTACGTGCGGGAAGACCAAATCGAGCATGCCGGACAGTTTGCCATGCGGGGAGGGATTATCGACATCTTCCCAGTGACAGGCGATCCGGCCTTTCGTGTTGAGCTTTGGGGCGATGAAATCGACTCGATCCGCGTAATGGATACCGAGACCCAGCGCTCTCTGCACCGCCTGACTGAATTTACGATCGACCCCGCCCATGAAATCATCGTGGACGACGCGACCCGCGCGGCAGGATTTGACATCATCCGCCGCGAGACCGAAGCGCAGGCCGCAAGGCTGCTGAGGCAGGACAAAAAGGAAGAAGCCGAGAGAATCCGCCAGATGACGGAGTCGTTTTTATACAGAATGGAAGGGGCGTCCGACCATACCATGGACGCGTACGTACCTTTCTTTTATCCGAAGAGCGAGGGTATCCTCGATTATATGCCTGAGGACACGATTCTGGCGCTGGAAGAGCCCGCCCGCATCCGTGAAAAAGCCCGCGTCTTTGAAGACGAGATCAGCCAGACGCTGCAGAGCCGTCTGGAGAAAGGCTATCTCCTGCCCAGGCAGTGTGACCTGTTCCCGACCTTTTCCGAGATCGCAGTCAGCATGACCCGGATGAGCGGCCTGTATATGTGCGGCCTGCTCGCGGCGAATCAGCAGATGTTTCCGGTGAAGGACATTGTGTCGGTGGACAGCCGCTCCATGAACCTTGTCGCCAGTGAGAGAGAAGAGTTTTTTAAAGATCTGAAGCGATACGCCGCCGGCGGATACCGGATGGTGCTGCTGGTGGAGTCCGGGCTCCGCATTCCGATGACGGTGGAATACCTGCTGAATGAGGAAATCCCTGCCAGGGAGGCGGCATCCGAGGACGATGTCCCGCCGAAAGGCGTGGTGACGGTCATGCGCGGCGCACTGAAACAGGGCTTTATCTGCCCGTCCGGGCGCTTCCTGATCGTCGGCCAGCAGGAGACCGGCGCAGCCAAAACCAAGAGAAAACGCCGCCGCCGCTTTAAGGCCGGCGAGAAGATCGGGTCTTTCCGGGATCTCTCCGTGGGGGATTATGTGGTGCATGAGACCCACGGCGTAGGTATTTACCAGGGTATTACGCAGCTGGAGCAGGACGGGAAGAGCCACGACTATTTTAAGATCATGTACCGGGATGGCGGGACGCTTTACGTGCCCACCACCTCCCTCGACCTGCTGCAGCGGTATGTGGGCGGCGAGGACGCCAAGCCCCGCGTGAATCGTTTGGGCGGCCAGGAATGGGCCCGAACCAAGAACAAGGTCCGTGAATCGGTAGCAAAGCTCGCCGAGAATCTGATCGAGCTCTACGCCACACGTGAGGCCAGACAGGGGTACGCTTTTTCGCCGGACACAGTCTGGCAGCGTGAATTTGAGGACGCTTTTCCCTATGAGGAAACGGATGATCAGCTGGCTGCGATCGAGGATACCAAGCGTGATATGGAGAGCACGCATATCATGGACCGCCTGATCTGCGGCGATGTGGGGTACGGTAAGACGGAAATCGCGATCCGCGCGGCTTTTAAGGCGGTACAGGACGGCAAGCAGGTGGCGATCCTGGCTCCGACGACCATCCTGGCGCAGCAGCACTATAATACTTTTACCGAAAGGATGAGGGATTATCCGGTCAAATGTGCGATCCTGTCGCGCTTCCGCACGCCGAAGCAGATCAGCGAGGCGCTGCGGGGGGCGGCATCCGGAGCCGTGGATATCCTGATCGGTACGCACCGGCTGCTCTCCAAGGACGTGCAGTTTAAGAATCTCGGACTGCTTGTGGTGGACGAGGAGCAGCGTTTCGGCGTCAGCCACAAAGAGAAAATCAAAGCCATGCAGAAGGAAGTGGACGTGCTGACTCTGAGCGCGACCCCGATCCCCCGCACGCTTCATATGAGCATGTCGGGGATCCGTGATATGAGCCTGCTGGAGGAGCCTCCCGAGGCCCGACATCCGATCCAGACCTATGTGATGGAAGAAGATGATGAGCTGATCCGCGAGGCTATTTACCGTGAACTCAGCCGCGGCGGGCAGGTATTCTTCCTGTCGAACCGGGTGCAGAATATCGACCGGCAGATGCTCCGCGTGCAGAAAATGGTTCCGGAGGCCCGGGTGGCCATTGCGCACGGCCAGATGTCCGAGCGTGAACTGGAGAATGTCATGATGGAGTTTGTCGAAGGCGAGATCGATGTGCTGGTCTGCACGACGATTATCGAGACCGGCCTGGATATCGCCAACGCCAATACCATCATTATCAATGATGCCGATAAAATGGGCCTGGCCCAGCTCTATCAGCTGAGGGGCCGTGTGGGCCGTTCGGACCGGCTCGCGTATGCTTACTTTATGTATCCGAAGCAGAAAGTCCTGAACGAAGCCGCACAGAAGAGGCTGGAGGCCATCGGTGAATTCACCGAATTCGGTTCCGGCTTCCGGATCGCGATGCGCGATCTGGAGATACGCGGCGCGGGCAATATCCTGGGCGCCGAGCAGCACGGCCATATGGGTGCCGTGGGTTACGATCTGTACTGTAAGATGCTTAAGGAAGCGATGGACCGGCTGCGTGACGAGCCGGTGAAAGCCACCTTTGAGACGACGATGCGGATCCGTGTGGATGCCTACATCCCGTCCACCTATATCCCCAACGAAGCGCAGAAACTCGAAGTCTACAAAAAAATCGCCCTGATCGCGAGCGAAGAAGATTATCTGGAGCTGCAGGAAGAGCTGCTGGACCGCTATTCGGATATGCCGGCCAGCGTCGGCAACCTCCTGGACGTCAGTTTCCTGAAGTATCTGGCCAGTTCCCTTGGGGCCGACAGCCTGGAAGAAGACGATCAGGAGCTGCGTCTGCACCTGCGTGAGGACGCCCCGGTGGATCCCGGCAAGCTTCTGCAGATTATTCTGCAGATGGGCAGGGGCGCGCGCATCATCCCTGTCGGAAACGCACTAAAGCTTGTCATCCCCAACAGGAGCGAAAAAGCTGAGAAGGATTCGGTCCGACTGATGCGGATCCGAAAGATCCTGGAAAAGTTACTGGAGGCGCGGGTGGACGAATCCGCGGAGCAGAATCATGAAGAATAAGCCGGGATTATTACTCCGCCTGGGGAGTCTGTGCCTCTGCCTGCTGTTCTTCTGCGCCGCGGGATGCACCGAGGAAAAGCCGGTGGTGACCGTCGGTTCGCATAAGGTGTTTGCACCGCAGATCAGAATGTATCTGTATCAGACCATGCTGAATTACGAACGCCTCGGCGGAGAGGAGATCTGGCAGATGCGGATCGGCGGTCAGGATGCTTTTGATGCGGCCTGTGACGCGGCGATGGCTTCGCTGCTGCAGACAAGGACCGTTCTGGAGCATCTGACCGAATCGCAATCCAAGCTGACCCAGCAGGGCCAGGAAGAGGTGGCGTCCGCGGCGGAGCGCCTGACACAGACCCTCGGAGAGGATCGGATGAAGCAGATGGGGCTGACGCAGGAACTGGTACTCCGGATGCTCGGGGAGGATTATGTGGTCAGTCAGTTCATGACCCGCATGTCTTACATCCCGGACCTGGACGAAGTCGACCGGCAGACCGAGGAGTTTTTTGCCTGGTATGATATGTTGGATGTCAGTGAATATATGCAGCGGGTCCGGCTGGACGCGATCTTTGTCTACACGGGTCAGTGGATGGACGGCGAGTGGGTCAGCTATTCTCAGGATACGCGTGCGGAGCAGCTGGCCAAGGCCGAGAGCGCCATGGATCAGCTGACAAAGGGTGCGGATTTCCAAGAGGTGCGCACCCGGTTTACCGAGGAAGCGGCCGTGGAAGACATGCCGCCGCTGAATGTCGGCATCGTGCGGGAGACGACCATAAAAGACATGTTTTTCAAGGGGCAGTTGGAGCGCGACCTGTGGGAAAGCGTCTTTCGCGTTCCGGAGGGTGAGATCTCCGGTATCCTGACGACGGATTACGGTTATCTGATCGTCAAAGTTCTGGCGTTTCCGGCGATCCGCCAGCGCGACTCATGGCTGTATCATGAAAAGCTCGAAGCGTCGCGTGAGGCATTCCGCACCACCGCGATCGAAGAGCAGAAGGGCCGCGGGATCGAGGACCTGATCCGCGAATGGCAGAATGACCTCCAGATCACGGTGGATACAGACCAATGGAGGGCCCTGACACTGGAAATGGCAAAATGGATCGAATAAAAGAGAGCGCCTCCGCACGGAGATGCTCTCTTTTTCTGCTATATTCAGCGCTTCTTTTTACTGAGTTTGACCGTTACCGGTGAGCCGCTTCGCGGATCCTGAGCCATGATGAAACCGCAGATCGAGGCGGCAGCCAGGGGATTGACGGCCAGCTTCTGGCCCTCCTGGAGCGACTCGCGCAGATCGGATTCATCCAGAATACGGCGCAGGCTTGGCAGATATTCTTTCTCGGAATCCGGCACCAGTGCCATCTTATGGCGCTTGAAGAATGAGGCGTTTTTGGCCTCACACCCGGGGATGGGATCGGTCAGAATCATGGGTAGTTTCTTGGCGGCCGCTTCGGTCGCGATCAGCCCGCCCGGCTTACTGATGATCAGGTCGGCCGCATCCATGTAGAGACTGACCTGATCGGTCGCGCCGACCAGAATCACGTTGTGGTTATTCCTGAAGCGCTTGCCCAGATTCTCCTTCACTGATTCGCTGGAGCCACAGAGCAGGACCAGATTCAGGCGGTCGCCGTATTCATGGTAGAGTGTCGATGAAATCTTTCCCAGGTATCCATAGTCCATGCTGCCGGTCATGATCAGAACCATTTTGCCGATGGTGGGGAGGCCGAGAGCCGTACGCGCCTCGGTCCTGTCGCGTTTCACGCTGAAAGGACGCTGCAGCGGGATTCCCAGAGGAACGATTTTGTCATAGGGCACGCCGGCCTGCAGATACTCTTTCTGCAGCTCGCGATGCGGGATGATATAATAATCTGCCTCGGTTTCTTCGGTAAAAGGAATACAGGTATAATCCGTCGCAACAAAATAGGTACGCGCCTGCAGCAGCTGATGACGCTGCAGATAGGTAATGGCTTCGGCCGGGAAGAGGTGGTGCATGATAACGGTATCGAAATGATTCTCCTGAATATAGGCCCCGAGAGCCTTGGCGTAACGGGAATTAAAAGAATATACCGGTGACTTGCGGCGGGAGGTGCTGCCCGCACCCGGATGGTAGGAAAGCCGGAGACGAAGCGGCAGCTTGGTCGTGATATTGACATACAAAGAAGATGCCTTGCGGGAGATACTGCTGTTCGCGGCAAAGGAGAGCACGTCCTTGAATTCGCAGACAATTCCCTGATTGCGGAATTCTTCCATTAAGGCGAGCCCTGCGGCATTATGCCCCCCTCCCGTATTACAGGAAAGAATCAGAACCTTCATAAAACATCATCCTTTACTACAAGATACATACCTATTCTATCATACCACAAAATGCCGTAAAAAGCAAACTCCTCAGGGCAGGAGCCGGTACATCTCCTTCGCTTCATCCTTGCGGACCGTCTCCTGGATGGAGAGGATCTCGGCACGAAGCGCACCGGAACCAAGCTGCACGGTGATAATGTCGCCGACCTTGACTACGGTCCCTGCCTTGGCGATCTTGCCGTTGACTTCGACACGGCCCGCGTCACAGGCCTCGTTCGCGACTGTGCGGCGCTTGATCAGCCGGGACACTTTCAGATACTTATCCAATCTCATAATACTGCCTCATAATCCTGTATCGTCGAAAAAAGCCCCTGGATCCTGATCCAAGGGCTTATATTCCGGAACAACTTACTTATTGTTGATGGCATCCTTCAGAGCCTTGCCGGCCTTAAACTTAGGCGTCTTGGCTTCCGCGATCTGAATGGACTCCTTGGTACGGGGATTGATACCGGTGCGGGCGGGACGAGCGCCAACCTCAAAAGTACCGAAACCAACCAGCTGAACCTTCTCACCCTTCTTAAGTTCATTGGTAACAACTTCTTCAAAAGTCTTTACGAATTTCTCTGCCTCTTTTTTAGTAACTTCCATGGACTCAGCCAGGGCGGTAACAAGTTCTGCCTTGTTCATTGAAAAAAACCTCCTGCAAAATAGTAGTGTGAAAAAACAGGACGGGGACTGTCTAAATCGATATGTGGCCCCTATCCGGTTTCCACTACTATTTATACTCAGTTTGTCCCCGTTTGTCAAGAGTAAAATTCAAAAAATAAGCTTATTTAGGCGTTTTTTTGCCAGGACGGCTATACAAAGACGCTCGCGGGATCAGTTTTTGCCAAAAGTCCCAAAAAACTGTTGACGTACGGGAAAAAATAGTGTATATTCTTTTATAAGAATGAGTATACAGGAGGATGAGCCATGTCGCAGAATAAGATTATTTACGACATGCAGACAGAGAAGCCGCGAGGGACCAGGCACGTTCTCAGGAACATGCTGATCGTCATTTGCTTCCTGGCCCTGATTGTCGGATCCTACTGGCACCATGTCTCTCTGAACCGTCAGATCGACCAGATCAGACAGAATACGGAGAGAATCGAATCCCAGATTCAGGAGGAGCGCAGAATCCAGATCGATCTGGAGGGCCGGCAGGGATATATGTTGTCGGACGAGTATTATGCCAGATTAGCCCGTTCCCGCTTCCACCTTATCCGGGAAGGCGAGAAGATATTTGTTTTCCGATAGCAAACAGCAGATAGTTAAATGAAGCTGATTTTGGTGGCGGCACAGTTGATGGCTGTGCCGCCATCTTTTACGGAGCAGGGCTCCGGACATACAGAAAGGAGGACGCATTATGCAGAACCTGCAGCAAGTAATTCAGGACGCGCTGGAACGCGGCGGCGCAGCGGGAAAGGCGCTGATTCTCGGCTTTTCGGGCGGCAGGGATTCACTTTGTCTGCTGCACGTCCTCAAGGCCCTGGGGACCAGCCGTCTCCAGGCCGTTTATGTGCATCACGGCCTTAGGCAGGAAGCGGACCGGGAGGCTGAGTGGACGCAGGCAGTCTGTGCGGAGCTTGGTGTCCCTGCGAGAGTCATGCGCGTGGACGTTTCCCGGGCGGTGGCCGAAACGGGTGAGTCCGTTGAGGAAGCGGCACGCCGTCTCCGTTACCGGGCTCTTCGTCAGGCGGCGGAGGAGTGGGCTGCCTCGGGGGGCAGTCCGCGGCAGGATTATCTGATACTTACCGCCCACCATCAGGATGACCAGGCGGAGACGATTCTGCTGCATCTGCTCCGTGGCAGCGGCCTGCAGGGCCTGTGCGGGATGGCGGAGCACCAGGGGCATATCCTGAGGCCGATGCTTCACGTTTCGCGGGAGGAGATCAATACTTATATCAGCGCCAATGGCCTGGAGTATATGGAAGACGCTTCTAATGCGGATACGGCTTTTACGAGGAACTGGATCCGCCACAGCCTGATCCCGATGATGGAGCAACAGAACCCGCGGATCAGTCAGTCATTGGCCCGTACGGCGGAGTTACTCGGAAGGGATGAGGATTATCTGCAGGATCAGGCCCGGCAGATCCTGGAAGGCTTTCCGGCTGACGGGACGCTTCCCGCCGGCCCGACCGCCGCGCTGCCTCCCGCAATCCGCAGCCGGGTCATTCGGTTGTTTCTGGAAGAATGCGGAGGGCTGCGAGACCTGGGGCAGACACATATCCGTCAGTTGGAGAGCCTGCTTGGCATGCAGAACGGCCGGCGCGTCACTCTGCCGGGAGGCCGCACATGGATCAAAGACCAGGGCCGGATCCGCCTTGTGGAGAGCGGGGAAGACCAGGCCTGTGCACCGGCGTCCGTAGAGCCCTTGGTTTTGCCGGCGGACGGGCAGCCCCATGCGTGGGGACAAGCCTTTTTTACAGCGGAAAACGTCTTCAGGGTGCCCCTTTCCGAAGGGAAAATTCCAAATCTCTTATATACAAAATGGCTGAGTTGTGATACAATAACGGGGTCTGTAACCGTGCGGACCCGCCAGCCCGGTGATTTTCTATTTGTGGGGAAAGGCCGGAAGAGCCTGCAGGATTACATGGTGGACGCACATATCCCGCTGTCAGAACGGGACCGTATCCCGCTGCTCGCCTGCGGCAGCCACATTCTGTGGATCGTAGGATACCGGATCAGCGACCGCTGCAGACTGCCTCTCGCAGACGGGAGGGGGACAGATACAGAATTAGAGATAAATGCGGTAAGGGTGCAGTACACGCCTTGCCGGAAGGAGGAGACAAGTTGAACAATACTAAGAGGACCGGTACACGCGGGATCGTGGTATATATCATCTTCATGGCCGTCACGATGGGGATTATGATCCTGCTGATGAACGGTTTCGGCAATTCCGCATCCTGGATGACGGACAAGGAAGCGGAGGAATGCCTGGCTGCCGAGCAGAATATCAAAGAGATCAGGATCACACCTGTTTCGGCCGGTGACGGCTCCAAGGGACAGGCGGTCTTTGTGGTGCAGGAAGGTAATTCCGTCAAAAATAAGCAGTATTTTATTTCGGATGTAGGCGCTTTCCGACAGAAACTCCTAGCGGAGCATCCTTCCATCCCGGTGCGGACCGCCCCGCTTAAAGAAGAGAGCGGATTCCTGAAAGCGCTCCCGTACATTACGATGATCGTCCTGGTCATCGGACTCGTCATCTTCCTGATGATGCAGGCGAGCGCAGGGAATGCCAATAATAAAATGATGAATTTCGGCCGCAGCCGCGCGGTTGTCGCCGACAAGAACGCGAAAGTGACCTTTAACGATGTGGCCGGCTCATATGAGGAGAAGGAAGAACTGCAGGAGCTGGTAGAATTTCTCAAAAATCCCGGCCGGTTTACGACCCTCGGCGCACTGATCCCGAAGGGCGTACTGCTGGTGGGCTCACCCGGAACGGGTAAGACCTACCTGGCCAAAGCCGTTGCCGGCGAGGCCGATGTGCCCTTCCTCTCGATCTCCGGCTCTGACTTTGTGGAGATGTTTGTCGGCGTGGGCGCCTCCCGCGTCCGCGACCTCTTTGATCAGGCCAAGCGCCTCGCCCCCTGCATCGTCTTTATTGATGAAATCGATGCGGTGGGCCGTCAGCGCGGTACGGGCCTGGGCGGCGGACATGATGAGCGCGAACAGACGCTGAACCAGCTGCTGGTCGAGATGGACGGTTTTACGGTCAACCAGGGCGTCATCGTGATGGCGGCCACGAACCGTGTGGATATTCTGGATCCCGCACTGCTGCGCCCGGGCCGCTTTGACCGCAAGATCGTCGTGAACCGTCCCGACATCCGCGAGCGCAAGGAAGTTCTGGACATCTATGCGCGCAATAAGCCCCTTGGCTCGGACGTCGACCTCGAAACCATCGCTAAGATCACGGCCGGCTTTACGCCCGCCGACCTGAAGAATCTGATGAATGAGGCCGCGATTCTGGCAGCACGCAACGCTGCGGCTTTCATCTCCATGGCAGACATCCAGGCCTCTCTCATCCGCGTCGGTATCGGCGCCGAGAAAAAGAGCCGCCGGATCTCGGAGAAAGAGAAGCGCGAGACGGCTTATCATGAGGTCGGACATGCCATTATACAGCATGTTCTTCCCGAACTGGATCCTGTCCACGTGATCTCCATCATTCCGACGGGGCTTGCGGGCGGCTATACGATGTCGCTTCCCTCCGAGGATGAAATGTACATCAGCAAGAAGAAGCTCAAGGCGGAAATGGTGGGACTGCTCGGAGGCCGCGCCGCAGAGGAGCTCATCCTCAACGATGTGACCACGGGCGCCTCCAACGATATTGAGCGCTCGAGCGAGATTGCCCGCAAGATGGTGACCCGCTATGGAATGAGCGAAAACCTCGGCCCGCTTCAGTTCGGCGACAAGAACGAAGAAGTATTCCTTGGGCGTGAAATCGGCCATGCCCGCAATTACGGCGACCGGACGGCTGACGAGATCGATATCGAAGTCAAGAATCTGGTCGATGAGGCCTACGCACAGGCCAAGGAAATCCTGCAGCAGAATATCGACATTCTGAACCGCGGCGCCGATCTCTTGGTCGAGAAGGAGAAGATCACCGGCGAGGAATTTGCCGCTCTGTTCGCGGAATAGGAGGTTAAAATGATTCAGACATCCCGCTGGGACGCAGATCCGGACGGCAGGACCATCCTGGCCGCGGTCAGCCAGTATACGGATAAATACTTTTTTAATGAGGAACTCGGGCCCCTTCCGGAAGAAGTCAGGAAGGAAGTGCTGGTGCTGCTGATCATGGTGACGGAAGAAGCCGGCGGCATCACGGTGATGGGCTTTGAGGGCAATGGTGAGGTATACCTCGCAAGCACCTGTGAAGAAGGCGATCTGGGGTATGACGAGATCAGCGCCGGACTGATGCTGCGTGAGATCGAGCGCGAACACGCGGAGCTATTGCAGCAGTTGACCAGCTGGTACCACAAGGTGGCCGGGAGGTAAACGTGCGGATCGGAAATGTGGCCCTTGAGAGGGGTATTTTCCTGGGACCCATGGCCGGATATACGGATAAGACGTTCCGGGTGATCTGCCGCAGGATGGGGTGTGAAGCCGCTGTCACCGAGATGGTGAGTGCCAAAGCGCTGACCTACCGGAACGAACGGACTTTTCAGTATCTGGACGCGGATCCGGAGGAGCAGCCCCTGTGGGTGCAGCTTTTCGGTTCCGAACCTGAGGTGCTCGCACAGGCCGCATCTGAGATCCAGAGCGGATTTGCCGGGATCGACATCAATATGGGGTGCCCCGCGCCCAAGGTCTTCCGCAATCATGAAGGTTCCGCGCTGCTCGCGGACCCGGACCTGATCTACCGGATCGTATTCGAAGTCAGTCGTGCCGTACGGGTTCCCGTTACGGTCAAGCTCCGTAAAGGCATCCGTGAGGACGAGCTGGCCGTCGAGGCCGCGCTTGCGGCAGAGGAGGGGGGCGCCGCCGCCGTAACGGTGCATGGCAGGACAGCAGCCCAGATGTATCATGGACAGGCCGACTGGGAGATCATCCGTAAGGTGAAAGAAGCGGTGCGCATCCCTGTGATCGGCAACGGCGATATCCGTTCCGGAGAAGACGCGGTCAGGATGTTCCGCGAGACCGGCTGCGACGGCATCATGGCCGCAAGGGCAGCCCGGGGCAATCCCTGGCTCTTCCGCCAGATCCGCGCCGTCCTGGACGGAGAAGAGCCGCCCGAGCCGCCGGATATGGATGAGATCTGCGATATGATGCTCCTCCATGCCCGGATGCTTACAGAGCATAAGGGCGAACATGTCGGTATGCTGGAAATGCGGGCCCATATCGGATTTTACGCACGCGGATTCGCTGGCTCGGGAAATCTTCGTGCTTCACTGCAGACCGTATCTTCCCTGGAAGAACTGGAGCGGGTTTTGTCGGATTTTCGCAAGAGGACCCGTAATATGGATTGACTTTTTGAATCGCTTACTATATAATTGAGCAAGTTGGACAGCGGCCGTACGCGGCCTTGAACGCTGTTTGGCAGGGGCATTATCTGCCTGGGAAAGGAGTTAGCAAGATGGAACAGAATGTATTAACGTATGAGGGACTCCGCAAGCTGGAGGCCGAGCTCGAGGATTTAAAGACAACCAAGCGCAAAGAGGTCGCGCAGAAAATAAAAGAAGCCCGTGCACAGGGCGACTTGTCCGAAAATGCCGAATATGACGCCGCCAAGGATCAGCAGGGCGAGATCGAGAGCCGCATTGCCGAGATCGAGAAACTGCTTCGCAACGTCGTCGTCATCGATGATGAAGACATTCAGGAAGGACAGGTTTCGCTGGGCAGCAAAGTCCTGCTGCTGGACATGGAATTTGACGAAGAGCTGGAATATACGATCGTCGGCAGCACGGAAGCGGATCCCATGAACGGGCTCATTTCCAACGAATCGCCTGTGGGGAGCGCTCTGCTTGGTTCTACCGAGGGTTCGGTTGTCGAAGTCGAGACGCCCGGCGGTACGCAGTCCTTCAAGATCCTGAAGATTTCGCGCTGATTTGCGCTAAGGACCGATTAGTAGTAACAGAGGAGATTTGATAGAATGGATAATCAGCAGATTCAGTCCGGCGCGGAGCTTTCCGAGCTTCTGAGGCTTCGCCGCGATAAGCTTGGAGAACTGCAGAAGAGCGGCTGCGATCCCTTCAGGATCACACGTTTTGATGTAACGGCTCATAGTGCGGAGATCATTGAGCATTTTGACGAGTGGGAAGGACAGACTTATTCCATCGCCGGTCGTCTGATGAGTAAGCGTGTCATGGGCAAGGCTTCTTTCTGTCATTTGCAGGACAGAGAGGGACAGATCCAGATCTACGTCCGCCGCGACGAGGTGGGTGATGACGGTTATGCCTTTTTCAAGCGCATGATCGATGTCGGCGATATTGTCGGAGCCACCGGTAAAGTCTTTAAGACGCAGAAGGGCGAGGTGTCCCTGCATGTTGAGGCGATCACGCTGCTTTCCAAGAGCCTGCAGATGATGCCGGAAAAATTCCATGGGCTGACCGATAAGGAAGCCCGCTACCGTCAGCGCTATATCGACCTGATGATGAACCAGGATTCGATGGAGACTTTCGTCAAGCGCAGCCGCATTCTGAAGGAACTGCGCGCTTTCCTGGACGGCCGCGGATTCCTGGAAGTCGATACACCGGTGCTGACACCGTTCGAGATCGGCGCTTCCGCCAAGCCTTTTTATACACATCTGAACGCACTGGATCTGGATATGGTTCTGCGCATCGAGACCGAGCTGTATCTGAAGCGCCTGATCGTCGGCGGAATGGAGCGCGTTTATGAAGTAGGCCGCATCTTCCGCAACGAAGGCATGGATCTGAAGCACAATCCGGAGTTTACATCGATCGAGCTCTATCAGGCCTATACGGATTTCCACGGCATGATGGATCTGGTCGAAGACATGATGAAATATGTCGCAGAGAAGGTCTGCGGCACCCTCGTTGTACCCTTTATGGGCCAGCAGATCGATCTCGGCCACTGGCAGCGCCTGACCATGAAAGAGGCCGTGCTTAAGTACAGCGGTGTCAATTTCGACGACTGGAAGACCGACGAGGATGCAATCGCGGCCGCTAAGGCTCACGACGTCAATCTGCCCGAAGTACCGACCCGCGGCGCGATCCTGGCCGAGTTCTTCGACGCCTTTGTCGAAGACAAGCTGATCCAGCCGACCTTTATCTATGATTACCCGGTGGAGATCAGTCCTCTCGCCAAGCGTAAGCCCGATGATCCCGAATTCACCGAGCGCTTCGAGTACTTCATCAACGCGATCGAATTCGGCAACGCGTTCTCTGAGCTGAACGATCCGATCGATCAGAGAGCCCGCTTTGAGCGCCAGGTCGCAGAGCGCAGGCAGCTGGATCCGAACAGCCGCGCGGAAGTAGACTATGATTTCATCAATGCTCTGGAATACGGCATGCCGCCCACCGGCGGCCTCGGCTTCGGCGTCGACCGCCTCTGCATGCTGCTGACGAACCAGGACTCCATCCGCGAAGTACTGCTCTTCCCGACAATGAAACCTTTGGACAAGGATAAGACCGAAATGAAGGTCGAAGAGAAGCCGGTTGAGGCTGCTCCTGCGGTCGAAGAAAAGATCGACTTTTCCAACGTGGTGATCGAGCCCTTGTTCCAGGACCAGGTCGATTTTGAGACCTTCTCCAGGTCCGATTTCCGCGCTGTGAAGGTTCTCGAATGCGAGGCGGTACCC
>JAFRZL010000019.1 GCA_017442535.1 Bacillota bacterium
GCGCCAACGGTTGCTTCTGTGAAAAAGCAACCGCTGGATTCAGTTTTTTGGAGAGATAAACGTCCGCCGGCGGTTGCCTCCGGCAAAAAGCAACCGCTGATTTCAGTTTTTTCGAGAGATAAACCTCTGTCAGCGGTTGCTTCCGGCAAAAAGCAACCGCTGAATTCAGGTTTTTCGAGAGATAAACCTCTGTCAGCGGTTGCTTCTGTGAAAAAGCAACCGCTGGATTCAGGTTTTTGGGGAGATAAACGACCGCCGGCGGTTGCTTCCGGCAAAAAGCAACCGCTGGATTCAGTTTTTTGGAGAGAAAAACGCTCGCCAGCGGTTGCTTCTGTGAAAAAGCAACCGCTGAATTCAGCTTTTTGGGGAGATAAACGTCCGCCGGCGGTTGCCTCCGGCAAAAAGCAACCGCTGGATTCAGTTTTTTCGAGAGATAAACGACCGCCGGCGGTTGCCTCCGGCAAAAAGCAACCGCGGGATTCAGGTTTTTGGGGAGATAAACGTTCGCCGGCGGTTGCCTCCGGAAGTCCGTTGGCAGGGGTTGACCGGGCGGAGGATTTGTGATAGCATATCTTTGTAAGAAATCCATCAATAGAGAGGGAGTCACGATGAAAGCAATTGAATCTGGGTTTGTGCGGCTGGGCGGAGAGGCGTATGCGAGGGCCATCAAGAATTATGCCAGGCTGCATGATGTGTATTATCGGCCGGGCGTGATCGGGCGGGCGCCGCTCGCGGCTTTGCCGGACTGGCCGGGAGACTGGGAAGGGCGGACGATCCTGGCGCTTTCGCTGTATGCGCGGGCGCTGCACACGTGGCCGGCGTTTCTGGACCGCATTGTGGAGGACGTAAGGAGCCGGTGCAACGGGGACGGATATCGCGGAGAAGTGGTGGATGAAGCGGCGATCAGTGAGCAGATCTATCCGTCACACAGCTGGCTGATGCGCGGCTTGATCGAGTATTACCGGCTGACCGGGAAGGAAAGTGTGCTGGAGTGGATCCATGAATTGCTGGATAAGCTTTTTTTGCCGGTGTATCCGCATCTGGACAACTATCCGCTCACCAAGGAGGACAGGCAGCGCGAGCAAGGCGGGGAAGCGGCCGGCACGATCAAAGGAAAGTTCCGCGAGTGGCGGCTTTCGAGCGATATCGGCTGCATTCTGATTCCGCTTGACGGCCTGACCGCGGCGTATGAGCTGACCGGGCGCGAGGACCTGCTGCCGCTGATTTACCGGATCATCGGGATCTTCCGCGCGACCGATCCGGTAGAAAGCCGGCTGCAGACGCATGCGTCCCTGACTTTTATGCGGGGGGTTCTGCGGCTGTGGAGGTTAACCGGGGACGGAGAACTGCTCCGTATGGCCGAAGATTTCTTCGCAAAATACAAGCTCTACGGTATGACCTGCTTCTGGGCGAATTTCAACTGGTTTATGCGGCCGTCGTGGACGGAGCCCTGTGCGGTGATCGATTCGTATATGCTGGCGCATCAGCTGTGGGAGGCCACCGGACGGGCCGAATATCTGAACGACTCGCAGATGATTCTGTATAACGGATTTTACAGGGGACAGAGGCCGAACGGAGGCTTCGGGTGCGATCTGACCGGCGAGAGTGGCTTCCTGGAGACGCGCAGGCGCACGTACGAGGCCCGGTGGTGCTGCACGATGCGCGCGGGTGAGGGACTGAGCTATCTGGTGCGGACAGCGGTTTACGAGGATGGAGAGGCGCTTGTCTTCCCTGTCTTCTCGGACCTGGAGGCGGAGCTGCCCTGTGCGCGGATCGCAGAGCGCGCGGAGTATCCGGTGAACGGCAGGGTCACGTTGACTGTTACGGAAGGGGACGGATCACTTAAGGAAATCCGGCTCTTCGCGCCGGAGCGCTGTGCGGACTTCGCGGTGAGCGTTAATGGCGAGCCGGCCGGGATCCGTATCGCAGACGGATTCGTCCATCTGCAGGTGCGGCTTACAGCGGGGACCCGGATCCGCTACACCTTTACGCCCCTCCTGCATGCCGAGACTGTAACGAGCCGGGTTTACGAGGGCGGTCCGCGGCAGATCGTCGCTTACGGCTGCCGCATCCTCGGAGCGGACGGCGAATGTGGTGCGGCTGATCCCGGGGCTCTGGAACGAGTCTCGGACGAGGAGTGGAGATCCGACGCAACCGTCTGGCGCCCCATCGCGAACGCCTATCTGATGGAGAAAGAAGATCTGGTGGAATCACGTTTCGGCATCATGTGGCCGGCTTGACGCGCCTGACGGGGAATAAACTGTCCCCAACTCGCGGGCCTTTACCAATCCGGGCAAAAAGAAAACCGCTTGTTTTTGGCTTAAACAAGCGGTTTGCGGAAGCAGGGGAAGAAGGACTCGAACCCGCGACATTCGGTTTTGGAGACCGACGTTCTACCAACTGAACTATTCCCCTGGATCGATAACAACGATATTATACAGGGATTTGAACGTCTTGTCAATACTTTTTTTGCAAAAAAAGCACAGCAGCTCACTCAATTTCTATCCGGAGGACCTCCCTGCGGGCTTGACAAAGCGCCGCGCCCTGTGCTACACTCAAAAAAAAGAAAGGGGCTTTCACAATGCAGACGGAATATTTACGCGAATTTGTTGAATTGATGGACCGCGAACAGGTCCATATGTTCGGAATCGCCATTCAGAAGGGCGGCAAGCTGGTGGATGAGTACCGCTGGGAGCCGGATGTACCCCATCAGCTGTATTCGATGAGCAAGAGCTATACTTCGATGGCGGTCGGTATCGCGATCGGAGAGGGACGCTTCGGGCTGGACGACCGCGTGGCGGATTTCTTCCCGGAGTATGATAAGGGCGATATCAGCGACCTGAAAAAGAAGACGACGGTCCGCCATCTTCTGACCATGGCGGCCGGGCACACGCAGCCTGTTCTGATGGGCGGACGCGCAGAGGAGCTGGTGAACAAGGACTTCAGGGATCCGACCGAAAATGACTGGGCCAGAGCCTTCCTCAAGGCGGAACCGGACCATGAGCCGGGCACCAATTTTGTCTACGACAGCGGCTGCACCTATATGCTGGGCCGCATCGTGGAAAAAACTTCGGGCGAGGATACGCGCGACTATCTGGTTCCCAGACTGTTTGAGCCGCTTGGCATAGAGACGCCGGAGTGGGACCGCTGCCCGACAGGGCACTCGCTCTGCGGTTCCGGTCTGCACCTGCGGACCAAACAGAGTCTGGCTTTCGGACAGATGCTGCTGCAGGGAGGCGAGTACGGCGGCAGGCAGCTGGTTCCCGCGGAGTGGGTCAAAGAGGCGACCACGTTCAAGATCGCGACCGACCGGTGCGGTTTCTTCCCTGACAAGGCGCTCGGCTACGGCTATCAGTTCTGGATGGCCCGTCACGGCGCTTACCGCGCGAGCGGCGCTCACGGGCAGGGGTGCTTCGTCGTTCCTTATCAGGACGCCGTGATCTGCTATAACGCGCACACGCCCAAGATGCAGACACTGCTGGAGGGCCTGTGGGACCTTGTGATCCCGAGGCTGTAAAAACTTTTCAAAAAACACTTGCAAAATACCCCCTGAGGGTATATAATCAGGCTGCAGAACAGATCTGCAGCCTCTTTTATCTTTTGGAGGGATTTATCCATGGAATCAGAACACAGACATAAACTCAGGCCGGAGGAGGAGAAGAAAGACCTGATCCGGCGCCTGAACCGCATCGAGGGCCAGATCCGCGGGATCCGCCGCATGGTGGAGGAAGACGGCTACTGCACGGACATTCTGACGCAGGTCTCCGCCGCTACGGCCGCACTGAACAGTTTTAACAAGGAGCTTTTGGCCTGCCACATCCGGACCTGCGTGGTGCAGGATATTCAGGAGGGCCGCGAAGAGACGATCGATGATTTGCTCTGCACATTGCAGAAATTGATGAAATAGAGGGTGATTGGATGGATCAGTATCAGGTAACGGGGATGAGCTGCGCGGCGTGCAGCGCCCATGTGGAGAAAGCTGTTTCCAAAGTGCCCGGTGTTTCCGCCTGTACGGTCAGCCTGCTGACCAATTCGATGACGGTGGAAGGAAGCGCTTCTGCCGAGGAGATCATTTCGGCGGTGGAGGCTGCGGGCTACGGTGCTTCGCTGAAAGGCGCGGAGGGTGAAGCGGGTGCTTCCGCACGGATGGCCGCGGATGAAGAGGCGCTTGCGGATCACGAGACGCCGGTGCTGAAGCGGCGGCTGATCGCTTCAGTGGGTTTCCTTGCGGTGCTCATGTATGTATCCATGGGGCACGGCATGTGGGGCTGGCCGCTGCCGGCTTTTCTGGCCGGTAATCATGTGGCGATTGGACTAGTGCAGATGCTGCTTGCCGCCATTGTGATGGTGATCAACCAGAAATTCTTTATCAGCGGGACCAAAAGCGTACTGCACGGCGCACCCAATATGGATACGCTGGTCGCCATGGGCTCGGCCGCGTCCTTCATCTATAGCCTGTATGCGCTTTTTGCCATGACAGGCGCGGTGAACCGCGGAGACCACGCTGCGGCCATGAGTTATATGCATGAGTTTTACTTCGAGTCGGCGGCCATGATCCTGACGCTGATCACGGTGGGCAAGATGCTCGAAGCCCGCTCCAAGGGCCGTACGACCGACGCGCTGAAAAGCCTGATGAAGCTGGCGCCCCAGACGGCCGTGGTGATCCGCGGCGGAGCCGAGACCACGATCCCGGTGGCCCAGGTGCGGTTAGACGATGTCTTCGTGGTGCGTCCGGGTGAGAACATCCCGGTGGACGGCGTGGTGCTGGAGGGAGAGAGTGCGGTCAACGAGGCGGCGCTTACCGGCGAGAGCATTCCCGTGGACAAAGCGCCCGGCGACCCGGTTTCGGCCGCGACCACCAATCAGTCCGGTTTTATGAGATGCCGTGCGACGCGGGTAGGCGAGGACACGACGCTTTCGCAGATCATCCGTATGGTGAGTGATGCGGCTGCGACCAAGGCGCCCATCGCCAAGATCGCGGACAAGGTTTCCGGTATTTTTGTTCCGACTGTCATCGGGATCGCGATCCTCGTGACGGTGATCTGGCTGCTCGCCGGGCAGACGGTCGGCTGGGCGCTCGCAAGGGGCATCTCTGTGCTGGTCATCAGCTGTCCCTGTGCGCTGGGGCTCGCGACGCCTGTAGCCATCATGGTAGGCAGCGGCAAAGGTGCGAGGAACGGCATCCTCTTTAAGACGGCGGTGTCGCTGGAGGAGGCCGGCAAGGCGCAGATCGTGGTGCTGGATAAAACCGGCACGATCACAAGCGGCGAGCCGCGCGTGACCGATCTCGTACCCGCGGTGGGCTTTACCGAGGCCGAGCTGCTTGATCTGGCTGCCGCACTCGAGTCGAAGAGTGAGCATCCTCTGGCCCGCGCGGTCATGCGGGAGGCTGCGGACCGCGGTCTGACGCCGCGTGAGGTCACGGAGTTCAGGGTCCTTCCGGGTAACGGCCTGGAAGCCGTATTGGACGGGCAGCAGATCTCCGCAGGCAACCGGCGCTTTATCGGACAGCTGAGTGAAACGGTCCTCCGCCAGGCCGAGGAGCTTGCCGGGCAGGGCAAAACGCCCCTCTTTTTCAGGCGGGGTGAGCGGCTGGCCGGTATGATCGCCGTGGCCGACGTGATTAAAGAGGACAGTCCGCAGGCGATCCGCGAACTGCGTGCGATGGGGATCCGCGTCGTGATGCTGACCGGTGACAACGAGCGGACGGCCCGCGCCATCGGAGCGCAGGCCGGCGTGGACGAGGTCATCGCCGGGGTGCTGCCAGACGGCAAAGAGGCCGTGATCCGTGAACTGCAGCAGCACGGCAAAGTCGCGATGGTCGGCGATGGGATCAATGATGCCCCGGCCCTCACCCGCGCGGACATCGGGATCGCGATCGGCGCCGGCACGGATGTCGCGCTGGATGCGGCCGATATTGTCCTCATGAAAAGCCGCCTGAGCGATGTTCCCGCCGCGATCCGCCTGAGCCGCGCGACGCTCCGGAATATCCACCAGAACCTGTTCTGGGCCTTTTTCTACAACATCATCGGGATACCGCTCGCCGCAGGAGCCCTCTATCCCGCCTTTAAGCTCAAGCTGAACCCGATGTTCGGCGCCGCCGCCATGAGTCTGTCGAGCTTTTTCGTGGTGACCAACGCCCTGCGGCTGAACCTTTTCGACATGTACGATGCCACTAAGGACAAGCCGTTAAAAAAACAGGCTATGCTGCCTGAACAATCACTGACACTGGACGGATCCACTGATCCGACGCAAATAAACAATCAACAGGAGGAAAAAACAATGACCAAGACGATGAAGATCGAAGGTATGATGTGCATGCACTGCGAAGCCAATGTCAAGAAGGCGCTGGAGGCCCTGGAGGGCGTGGAGAGCGCCGCAGTGAGCCACGTGGAGGGAACGGCTGTCGTCACCCTCAGCAAGGACGTGGACAACGAGACCCTGACCAAGGCTGTCGTGGACAGAGGCTACGAGGTCAAGGAGATCGCGTAAGACGCGGTTTATCCGGACAGTTTACCCCCGGAGAGGTAATGGGATCCCATCACCTGCCCGGGGGTATTTGTATATCTGTTTGACTTGTAAAGCAGATGCGGACTAATTTTTCAGGAGAAGCTTACCGGCCAGCGGATCAGCAATCACGGCACACTGAAGAGCGTTACGTTAATGAGGGCTCATACGAACCGGCAGACATGGTCTACAGCGATGTCCGAGAAACCATAGGCCTCGGCCTTGGTCATCCGGCCGTTGCAGATATCGTGGATGTCGGAGAGCATCTCGCGGCCCATCTGCTGATAGGTTTTCTCGCCGGTGATGATGGGGGACAGATCTACATCCATGTTATCGTCCATCCATTGGAAGGTGCGGCCATTCGCCGTTACCTTGAGCACCGGAACGATCGCGTTGCCCGTGGGGGTCCCGCGGCCGGTTGTAAAGATAATGGCGTTGCAGCCGCCGGCCACCATGGAGGTGACAGATGAAATGTCAAACCCGGCGGTATCCATGACCAGTGCTCCTGTTTTGGTGGGGCGTACGGCCTGCTCCAGCACTTCCGTGATCGGGCGGGTGCCGCCTTTGCGGATACAGCCGAGGCTCTTTTCGTCCAAGGTGGAGAGGCCGCCGGCCTTATTGCCCGGCGTAGGCTGCCCGGCGCGGCAGTCCTGCCCGGCCGCGAGCAGATGCTCTTCATAATCCTGGCAGACGCGGATGATTTCATTATGGATGCGCGGCGTTGCAGCGCGCTTGGCCACAACATGTTCGCCGCCGATCCATTCGATCGATTCGCTCATCATGGTGGAGGCGCCGAGGTCGACCAGAAGGTCAGAGAGCTCGCCCACGGCGGGATTGCTCGCGAGGCCCGAGGTCGCGTCAGAGCCGCCGCATTCGATCCCCAGGAGAAGCTCCGAGATATCACAGAGCTCCTTGGGCTGCATCGCGGCCTCAGCCGCCATTTCACGCGCCGCGCGGGTCGCTTTTTCGATGGTCTTGAGCGTGCCGCCTTCCTCCTGGATGCCGAAGGAAACGACGGGCTTGGAGGTCATCTTCTGAATCTTTTCGCGCAGCTGGCGGTGACCGACGGTCTCACAGCCCAGGCCGATGATGACGACGCCATAGACATTCGGATTGCACGCAAAGCCGGTCAGGACTTTCTGGCTCATAGCCGTGTTGGCGGCGACATCCGAGCATCCGGTGTTGAAGACGATATTGACGGCGCCGCGGACCTGACTCGCCACGATGCGGGCGCTTTCACTGCCGCAGACGCAGGAAGGCAGAATCAGGACGTGGTTGCGGATACCGGCACGGCCCTCGGCCCGCTTATAACCCCAGAAACGCATTTTCACGCGCTCCGGATCCTCGGGATCGATCGTGGGAACGATATAATCCCCGTCCTCTGTGGGCTCGGGCACGTATTCGCTCGCATAATCACGGGGAACGCTGTAGAGATTCCGGTCCCAGACCAGGCCGCCGCGCGGGACGGGAGCAGTGGTCCGTCCGATCAGCTCACCGTATTTGATGACTTCGTCGCCCTCGGCAAGGTCCGTCAGCGCCGCTTTGTGGCAGTAGGGGATATCGGTGACAGCTTTGACGCTCAGCCATTCATCACCGTTCCGGTAGATGACGTCGGAGCCGGCCGGCACGTCCGTCACACAGGTCACGACATTGTCGCGGGGGTCCAACAGCAGTGCGTTGATTAACATGGGAAATGACCTCCTGAAAGTGATATGATCTGATTATTTGTAGATGAAGCCGGTGGTGCAGGTATCGTAGCCTTTGATCTGGGAGTCACCGAAGGCGCGGCTGCTCACGGACAGCGATCCATCCTGACCGAAATGCAGCAGGAACTGTACCGAGCCGAGATTCGCGTCAACGATCCAGGCGCGGATGAAAAGCGTCTCGGGATCGACCCATGCGCCGGAAGCGAGGCAGCGGAAACCCGTTTCGGGGAAGGCCTGCAGCACATTGTGCCCGAAACCGAAGCGCAGCTCATAACTGCCGGTCTCAATATCCAGCTCCAGCACACCGTAATCCGGACCGAAGCCTACGGACAGCGCCTTGAGAACGGAAGGATTCTTGTCCAGCTGATAGGTCTTGCCGCCCACGATCAGGGCCAGCGGACTGTCGGATTCTCCCTGCACATGGCGGACGTGAAGCGAAGCCGTACGCTCATAGAGCCTGGCGGAAGCCTCTTCGTCCTCCGCGATCGAATCCTGCTGCAGATCGGCGTAGATCGTATCCCAGAACGCGTTAAAGATCAGGTCGATGCCTCCGGGATTCTCCAGGGTATCGGCCGTGGTGACCAGGATCAGGTCTTCTTTGGGCAGGCAGATGGCCAGCTGGCCGCCCATGCCGTAAAGCGCGAAACCGTTATGATCCGTCATCCAGAACTGGTAGCCGTAGCCGAAACCGCCGTGGCCGGGCTGCGCGAAATGCGTCGCGATCTGGTAGGAAGTGGCCATGCGGATATACTCCTTGGGCAGCAGCTGGAAGCCGTACCAGTTGCCCTGCTGCAGGCAGAGCTGTGCGAATTTGGCCAGGTCATGTGTGGTGCAGAGCAGACCGCCTCCGCCGTTGCTGATGCCGTTGGTCTTTTCGAAATAAGCCTCCTCGGAGAAGCCGATTTTGCCAAGCGCCTTCATGCGCAGGTAATCCAGCATGTCCATGCCGGTGCAGCGCTCTACAAGGGCTGCCAGACAGATCGAACCGCTCGTATCATAGTTGAAGACCGTCCCGGATTCGTGGGATGGTGTTACGTTAAAGAAAGCCTTGAGCATATCCGGATGCGGCACGATCTGAGTTGCGGTCTTGGTATGGACCGTCGCCATGCGCAGGACATCGCGGATCGTCATGGCCGCGGTGTAGGGATGCAGTTGTTTGGATACTTTATCCGGAAAATACTGCACGATCGGATCATCCAGATGGATATAGCCATCCTGCGCCAGCAGACCGACCGCCACACTCGTAAAACTTTTGCTGATGGAATACATCCGGTGCAGGCTGTCCTCGGTAAAGGGTGCCCAGTAGCCCTCGGACACAATGGCCCCGTGACGGATCAAGGCATAGCTGTGCATGCAGACACGGGTGGAGTCCAGACGATCCAGAAAACGCAGGATCGACGCGGACGAGATGCCCATGTGTTCGGGCGGAAACGTGGAAAGCGGGAATTTTTCGGATGCGGACATGTTTGTGACCTTCTTTCTATGAGAGTTTTGTTTTGGCGCTTCTGTGAGCCAGAAGCCTTGTGATCAGGTGGTTAAGGGCGCAGCCGAGCATGGCTCCTGCGACGTTCAGCAGGACGTCATCCACATCGGCCTCCCCCAGTCTGCTGAAATACTGCAGCGCTTCAATGGAGATCGACAGCAGGAAGCTGAAAACCAGGACCGACCGCCAGCCGGACCCTTCCCTCAGATGCGGCAGCAGCATCCCAAGGGGGACAAAAATCAGTAAATTGCCGAAAAGATTCAGGAACCAGTAACGGAAGGAGAATTCATGATAGCGAAAAAAATACTCGCAGAACATCCGGATGCTTTTTCCGGGAATCAGGTTATAATCACCGAAGGTTTCGGACCGGCCATGCATCAGAAGCACAACATAGAAGAGTACGAGCAGATACAGGGCAAATACCGCACGGCAGATCCGGAGCCTTCGGACAGGTGATATCGTCATAAAGGACCCTCCACATGCGTAGTGACACGATTATTATAACATATAGCGCAAAAAAAGCAATAAAGTATTTGACAACCACTGTATGATAGGCTATAATGAGGGCAGTCTCGGGGGTAAGTCCGGGATTGAATTAAGGAGGAATGACGAATGGTATTGGAAAAGGTACAGGATATCGTAGCAGATGTACTGTCAGTGGATCCTGACGACATTACGATGGATGCGGAGTTGAGCAGTGAGCTGGAAGCGGATTCCCTCGATGTCATCGATATTGTGACGCAGATCGAGAATGAGTTCGAGATTTCGATCCCCAATGAGGATCTGATGGAGATGCGTAAGGTCGGCGACCTGGTTAACTATGTCGAAGAGCATGCTTCTCTGTAAATCATCAGGACGATTCAGATAAATAGTGGTACCATCCAGATTTGCTTGTGATGATCCGCATGGCGGATTCATGCAGCATATGAGAGCCGTGGGCATCTGCCTGCGGCTTTTTGATTTGACGAAGGAAGGATATGCGTGGCGGGCTTTCACCAATTAAGGGTTGACATTTTTCTTCGAAAGTGGTAAAATTATAAAAGAATTGTTCTGCATAATACAAGTGAAGCACAATCGTTTTTTCAGGAGGTTTTTACTATGGCAGAAAAAACTTTTATTGCGCGTACCAGCGGACTGAAGATGAAGGACTATGTCGGCTATGCGATGATCGACGTGGCCGGCTGCCTGATTTTCAGTCTGGTTACCACGCTCCTGCAGAAATACTATACGGATGTTCTGCACATGAGCCCGCTCTTTATCATGATGATGTTTATTGTGGCGAGAGTCTGGGATGCCATTAACGATCCCATCATGGGCCGCATCGCTGATACACTGCCGCCCGGCAAATACGGCCGTTACAGACCATGGATCCTTTACGCGTCCGTACCGCTGGCCCTGACGGGCGTGCTGATGTTTGTGAAGCTCCCCGGCATGGGGGAAGCTAACCACATCGGCCTGACCTGTGTTTACGCGACGGTTACCTATATTCTGTTCGGAATGGTGTATACAGTGCTGCAGATCCCTTACGGATCCCTGGCTTCCGTTGTGACGACCGACGCACATGAACGCAGCAAACTCTCGGTCTTCCGCTCGATCGGAGCGGCGCTCGGCTCCATCCCCGTACTTCTGATCGCAAGCTTTGCCTATGCCAAACGCCTGGACGCGGCGGGCAACGAAGTGATCGGCGAGAACGGCAAAGTCATTACGGATCTGCAGTATAAGCCGGTACTCATGGGCGTCATCATCATGGCGATCTGCTGCGCCGTTCTGCTGATCATTGCCTTCCTGCTTAACCAGGAGCGCGTCAAGACCAAGCCTCAGCCCAAGGAAAAGGGCAATACACTCCGCATCGTCAAAACGATTCTTAAGAACCGCGCCTTCCTGTCCATCAGCCTGATCTCGATGCTGCTGCTGGCGGGACAGATGTTCACGCAGAGCTTCTACACCTACCTGTTCAACGATTATTTCCACGCCAACTGGATGAACCTGGCAGCCCAGGCCTGCACCTATTCTCCCATGCTGATCTTTATGTTCTTCCTGCCCAAGAGGACGAGCAAGGTCGGCAAGAAGGAGTATTGCTCCACGGGAGTAGCTC
Organism: Bacillota bacterium; assembly: GCA_017442535.1. Taxonomy (GTDB): domain Bacteria; phylum Bacillota; class Clostridia; order Lachnospirales; family Bianqueaceae; genus RUG12817. Next base: position 11,792 of record JAFRZL010000019.1, read on the forward strand.
TCGCGGCGATCGCCAACCTCCTGCTTTTCTTCCTGAGGGGCATGAATCCTTCCCTGCTGATGTGGGTCTTCCTGCTGCTGTGCCTCGTCAGCGGCTTCGGTCTGACCACGCTGGTCATGCAGCTCTGGGCCATGGTGACGGACGCCATCGATGACATCGAAGTCAAAACCGGTGTCCGCGAGGACGGTACCGCCTATTCCGTCTTTAACTTCTTCCGCAAATTCGGCCAGATCCTGGCGGCCGTCTGCGTCAACGGCGCACTCCTTGCCATGAACTATAAGTACGAAAAGGGCGCCGTGCAGACGCTGGAGAATCTGAAATCCATGTACGATCTGGCGACCCTGATCCCGGCCATCATGTTCGGCATCATGGCGCTCTTCCTGTTCGTCTATTACCCGCTCTCTCATAAGAGAGTTGCCGAACTGCAGGAGCAGAAGGAAAAAGCGCTTAAAGAATCCTACGAGCAGCAGAAGATCGATATCTGATTTGTAGCTTTTGAGAAGCTGAAAAATCCACCGCCCGGCATGCCGGACGGTGGATTTTTGGTTTCAGTTCACTTGTTTCAGATCCTCTTGCCGCCCAGATCCTCCAGATTGCCCTCGCTGTCAAATGCGAAAGGCGCAGGGCTGCTGAGAACGGTGACCTGCGGATTGGCCTCAGCCAGCGGCAGCAGTGCCTCTGAGATCCAGATGTGCCGCATCTCCATTGTATTGACGATGCGAACGATCCGCGGATTGGCGCGGTCGATATAATTGCAGCTCTTCAGCGCCATCTGGATAGCTTCGCGGTCGTTGTAGAGGACCATGGGGATCTTGGCCACTTCCGTGATGGTGTTTGTGATCGAGTTGGGGTAGGTCTGCTCGAAATCGACCTTGTTGTAGAGACGGCGGCAGGTGACGTCCGCGAGGCCCATGCCCGCGGCGTTGCCGTGCGTTTCCTCTGTCAGATCCAGAACCGCAACGCGCTGGGCGGTGATGCCACCCGTGGCGTGAACCGTCGGGAAACGGCCGGTAATATTCGGATCCATGCCGTCGCCGGAGATATTTTTACCCATTTCGTCCACCACCAGCACATCGACCGGATCAAAGAGGATCCGCGGCATGTAGGATTTGGCGCGAAGCAGAAGGGCGGGTTCCTCATCCATGATCTCATCACGGTCCAGAGCCACGATCTCACGGGTCTGATCGTAAGCATTTTCCAGCAGCGCGACCGCGCCGATGATCGGAGCTTTCTCCAGGAAAACCCTGGCAAACATCGGCACTTCTTCGCACATCTGGCCGAAACCGTCGGCGTGGAGCACTTCCGCGCCTTTTTGTTTGCCCAGGCCGATGCACATCATCTTGCAGATGCCGCTCTCGTAGGGCCCGCGGAAAGCGGTATGGGCTTTTACGCGCCCGACGACGAGGATGCCGTCCGCCTGATAAGCGTATTTGTCACAGTAGACGGGCTTGCCGTTTTCGGCCGGGCCCAGGAGTACCGTCTCCATGGAGGAGAAGATCTCACAGCCCATGGATTCCTCCGTGATGCCGAAGGCCGCGATGACGGTCCGCTGGCCCTCTGCGGTGGCTCCGCCGTGGCTGCCCATGGCGGGCACGATGAAGGGTACCGCCCCTTTGGATCTGAGATAGTCGACGATGGCGCGCAGGATCAGCGCGATATTGGTGATGCCGCGGCTCCCGGCCGTGACGGCGATCCGCATACCCGGAAAGATGCGTTTGGACACAGCATTCTGCTCCAGAGCCTCCTGCAGGATCTCCGGGATCGCTTCGACCGGCAGATGCGTATCGTCAAAACGCTGCTCGATCAGGGCCATTTTGGGCAGAGCGACGTCTTTTAAGAGTTCACTGATAGCTCCCATAATGCCTCCGTATCACAGCTTCGCAGCCATCTCATCGATGGTCCGTACCCAGTCTGCGATTTTCGCGCACTGCTCCGCGGTGGGCGGCAGAACCGGATGCTGGCAATAAGGGCTGACCTTAACGCCGCGCACCCGCATGGCTTCCTTGATGATCGGGATAAAGGGCGTCCCAAAGGCATACAGCTCCGACATGCGGTTCATGATGACCTGATAGCGCTCGATCCGATCCAGATCACGGCTGTTTACGGCCTGTGCGAAACCGGCGCAGATTTCGGGGTAGATATTGCCCAGACCGCCGATCGAGCCCACGCCACCCGAGAGCACCACGTGCGCCAGATTCTCATCAAAGCCCGCATAGACCTCAAAATCGGGGAACTCCTCGCGGGTCGCGTTGATCAGGCTGCGCGTGTGCGTCAGCTGGCTGTGGGAATCCTTGAAGCCCTTGATATTCGGATGCTTGCGCAGCAAATTGACGGCCACCTGCACCGGAAAATCATACCCCGTCCGCTCCGGATAGTTGTACAGGAAAACGTCGCCGTGGATCGCATCGCACAAATCATCGAAATAACGCTCCAGCATGCGGTCCTCGATGCTGAAATAATATGGTCCGATGATCATGACGCCGTCCGCGCCCGCGTCGATCGCATAATTACTGAGCGCGATCGTATCCTCCAGACGCATGCAATTGGTGCCGAAGAAAACCCGCACCCGGTGATTGACCGTGGCGATCGAAGCATCGATCAGACGCTTCTTGTCTTCATAACGCATGGAGTAGAACTCGCCGGTACTTCCCATGATCAGCAGGCCGTCAACGCCGCCCGCGATCAGATGCTCGGCAACAGCCGCATTTCCTTCATAATCGACACTACCGTCCTCGTGGAAAGAGACGACGGTCGGAACCAGAAACTGTGCTTTCTTCATGATGCATTTCCTCCGTTAGGCATAATTGCTGACTCGGGCGATGGATGTCTCCACAAAGCCGAGCGCTTCCGCTTTTGTTTGTTTTCCGTTGACGGTCTCCATCAGCAGCGCGAACAGCCGGTCCGTCATTTCCTGCATGGTTTCGGGGCCGTAGATCACGGGGCTGGCATCCAGATCCGTATTGGGCGACATTTTCTTCCAGGTCTCGCGGTTGCCGGTGATCTTGATGACCGGTACCAGCGGATGGCCGGAAGGCGTCCCGCGCCCGCTCGAAAAGATGATGACCTGCGCGCCGCCCGCAGCCATGCCGGCCATGGACGCCGCGTCGTTCCCGGGAGTGTCCATAATGATCAGACCCTTGTCCGACATCGGCTTGCCATAGTCATAGACGGCCTGGATCGTGCGGTGGCCTCCCTTATGGATACAGCCCAGGGATTTTTCCTCCAGGGTCGTGATGCCGCCGGCCTTGTTGCCGGGCGAGGGATTGCCGTTGCGCACCTCTTCGCCCACACGGGCAAGAGCTTCTTCATAGCGGCGGATGATGAACAGCAGCCGCTCACGCACCTTGGGATTGGCTGCCCGCCTGGCCAGAATGTGTTCCGCACCGATGAATTCGGTGGTCTCGCTGAGGACCGCTGTACCGCCCGCGTCCACCAGACGGTCACAGACCTCACCGATCAGAGGATTGGCGGCCAGTCCGCTGGTGGGATCGGACCCCCCGCATTCTGTCCCGAGGATCAGCTCGGACAGAGGGAAGGGCTCGCGCTGCACTTTCGCCGCCTCCGCGACCAGCTCGCGCGCATACCGGACACCGAGCTCGACCGCGTTCGGAGTCCCGCCCACTTCCTGAATAATGATCTGCCGCAGAGGCTTATTTGTTTTCTTGCGGATCTCACGGACCACATAGTCCATCTGGCAGTTCTCGCAGCCCAGCGAAACGACCAGTGTCCCGTAGACATTGGGGTTCGCCGCATAGCCGGATAGCACTTCCATGGTCCAGGCTTCATCCGCGGGCACCTGCGAGCATCCGTTCTGGTTGTGAAAACTGACCGCGCCCTCGACCTGATCCGCGATCTTAGCGGTCGTATCGCTGGCGCAGACACTGGCCGGCAGCACCAGCACATGATTACGCACGCCTACACGGCCGTCAGGCCGCTTATATCCATAAAAAACCATAATCGCTCCATTCTGATTGCATCAATTTGATATGCTTGTGTACACGCGCAAAAAAGCCCTGTCAGACGAGTTCCTCGCGGATACTGACAACATTGTGAGTATGGACGTGCTCACCCGCCCGGATGGGCGCCCCCGCCTCGCCGATATGCTCTCCGTACTTGATGATCTTCTCGCCCGGCGCGATATCGCGCAGAGCACATTTATGATAGATCGGGATGTCCGTCGCGGCTGTAATGGAAAGCTCACGATGGTCCGGACCGATCCAGATAATCGGCTCCCCCCTGCGGACAGGTTCCACAACGACGGCCACATTGTCGGTACTGCTGATAACGATAGCGTTTCTCATGTTATTACCCTTAATCTGCTGAATGGTTAATCTAAAGAGGCATTTCTGCACGAAATGCCTCCCGACCGGTGAAAAACTAAATTGGACAAATACCTCCGGTTACCGGGTGGCCTGCTTCAGAGCCCGCGCCAGCTGATCAGGGCAGGAAGTGGGCTTAAAACCGCAGCGGATCCCGTCCAGACGGTTGATCACATCCTGCACATCCATTCCCTCCACTAGTTTGGCAACGCCCTGCGTATTGCCGGAGCAGCCGCCGATAAAGCGGACATTGCAGACCTTATCATCTACGATATCAAACTCGATGGCCTGCGAACAGGTCCCGGAAGTCTTATACTTGTACATTGGAAATCCCCCTTTCTATAGAACCTTCTTATATAAAAGTCCATTTTGATTATAGCAGACCTTTCCCCTAAATGCAATGGTTTTTATGGAGGATTAACGGCCGGGGCAAAAAGCAACCGCAGAATTCAGGTTTTCGGGGAGAAAAGCGTTCACCGGCGGTTGCTTTCGTAAAAAAGCAACCGCAGAATTTGAGTTTTCCGGGAGAAAAGCGTTCACCAGCGGTTGCTTCCGGGAAAAAGCAACCGCAGAATTCGAGTTTTTTGGGAGAAAAGCGTTCACCAGCGGTTGCTTCCGAAAAAAAGCAACCGCAGAATTCAGGTTTTCTGGGAGAAAAGCGTTCGCCAGCGGTTGCCTCCGGAAAAAAGCAACCGCAGAATTCGAGTTTTTTGGGAGAAAAGCGTTCACCGGCGGTTGCTTTCGACAAAAAGCAACCGCAGAATTCAGCTTTTTGGGACGAAAAGCCTTCACCAGCGGTTGCTTCCGGGGATAAGCAACCGCAGAATTCAATTTTTTGGGGCAAAAAGCCTTCATCTGCGGTTGCTTCCGCAAAAAAGCAACCGCAGAATTCGAGTTTTTCGGGAGAAAAGCGTTCATCAGCGGTTGCATTCGTAAAAAAGCAACCGCAGAATTCGAGTTTTTTGGGAGAAAAGCGTCCATCAGCAGTTGCTTCCGCAAAAAAGCAACCGCAGAATTCGGGTTTTCCGGGAGAAAAGCGTTCACCAGCGGTTGCTTCCGGGAAAAAGCAACCGCAGATCTCCGCTTTTTTGGGAGAAAAGCAACCGCAAATCTTATCTTTCCGAGCGGCCGCTACGGGCGGAGCTCGCCGGGCCCAGGTTGCAAGATAAAGCCCAAGGTGGTATAATACGGTGGACAGTAGTGATGGGAGGTTTTTATGATGAAAGAACTGGTGGCGTATATCTATACATTCAAGAAAAAAACCGAGAAAATGTGGAGCTGTGCGATTGTGACGACCGTGATTTTTCTGGGTGTTCTTGGGCTGATGATTGGAGGCCTTATTGTGGAAGGAAAAGAAATGATCAGTATCCCAAATATTCTGCTGGTTCTGGGTACAGGGGCGCTCGCGATGGCTTTTGACAAGGATGTATTGACGTATCTGGGTGAAATCAAGGAAAAAGAGGCCAAATTCCGGGCTGATTATCCGGCGGAGGAGATGCTGGACGATTTTCATAAAGCCCGCAAAATGCTGATGGGCTATATGTACCTGGGCGAGAAATACATTTTCGGCAAACGTACCAACCGCGTGACCAAAATTGCGGACCTGACAGAAATCTATACGGATGTCTCCATCGGCTGCAGTCTGGGCGGGTCGAATGGCAGGGAAAGCTTTGACCTTTCCGGTTCCATCCCCAGAGAGAAGATCAGGAAGGCGCTGCGGCCCATGGAGAAAAAAGCTGGGACGAACCTGTATTATCAGGACTATTTCGTTACCGTGGTCAGTGAGATCCGGGAACGGAATCCCTCCATCGTCATCGGTGAGAACCGCAGCATGGGCAGAACGCGGGCTGAAATCGATAAAGCATCGGAGGAAAAGGATAAACAGCGTCAAAATAAAGCTTGACAACCCGTTCCGCATATGGTATAACTTTTGCATACCGCGTGCGGCCGGGCCGCAACGGTATTTCAATCGGATAAACGCATAGAAGAGAAGAGTAACCTGACGGGCGCTTTACAGAGAGTCCCTCCCGGCTGCAAGGGGATAAGCAGAAATCAGGCGAACATGGTCTCGGAGCATCGTGGCCCAACTGAGAGTAAGTCACGACGGAACACCCCGTTAACAGTGCAGAGTATGTCAGTACTCGATGAGGCCGCGGCAGCGATGTCACGGCAGAATAAGGTGGTACCACGAGTTTAACCCGTCCTTGTGTTAAGGACGGGTTTGATTTTTCTGAAGCGGTTGGCCACCGGGAGGAGTGGAGAGTTTGATCTGGATTCATGAGATAACCAAGGTCTTCCAGGGCAAAGAGACGGATGTGCATGCCGTGAACGGTGTGTCGCTCTCGATTGCCAAGGGGGAGATTTACGGCATCGTCGGCTATTCTGGCGCCGGTAAGTCGACGCTGGTGCGGTGCATCAATTTTCTGGAAAAGCCGGAGCGCGGCAGCATCCGCGTGGAAGGTTTCGGACAGATCGAGGCGCGAGACGGGCGGCTGTATTATTCGGGAGAGGGACAGGAAGCGAGCGTTCCTGTGACCGAGAAGCACCTCAAGCAGCTGCGGCAGGGGATCGGCATGATTTTCCAGCATTTCAACCTGATGGACCGCAGCACGGTTTTCGAAAATGTGGCTTATGCGCTGAAATACAGCGGGATGAAAAAGCCCGGGATCCGGGAGCGTGTGCTGGAACTGCTGGATCTGGTGGATCTGCGCGACAAGGTGAACGCGTACCCTTCCGAGCTTTCGGGCGGGCAGAAGCAGCGTGTGGCGATCGCGAGGGCGCTGGCCAATCATCCGCAGATCCTTCTGAGCGACGAAGCGACCAGTGCGCTGGATCCGGAGGCGACCGAATCCATTCTGAAGCTTCTGAAAGACCTGAACCAGCGGCTGGGTCTCACGATCGTTCTGATCACGCACGAGATGGCGGTGGTGAAGGCGATCTGCGACCGTATGGCGGTCATGGAGAAGGGCCGCGTTGTGGAAGAAGGCAGTGTGTATGATGTTTTCTCAGACCCGCAGCAGACGATCACCCGGCATTTCGTGGAATCGGCTTCCGGGCTGGGCAACGTGCACAAGCTGATCGAGTCTGGCTCGCCGCTTATCGGCAGCTCCAACGGGGTGCTCGTCAAATGCATTTACGGACGCGAATCCGTGGGAGACGCGCTGATTTCCGAGGTTTCAAGGCGCTTTGGCGTCAATATGAATATCGTTCTCGCGAATGTCGAGCTGCTGCAGGACAGCCCGCTGGGCGGCCTGATCATGACGATCGCCGGACGGCCCGAGGACGTGGAGGCAGCAATCCGCTACATGCGGGAGTGTAAGGTAAAGGTGGAGGTGATAGATAATGGGCGAGTGGCTGAATAATCTGATGCCCAACGTCATGGCCTACCTGGACAAATTCTGGGAGAGCGTGGCGGCGACCGCGCAGATGTTTCTGCTGTCCGGCATCTTTATCTTCGTCTTCGGATGCTTCTTCGGCGTACTGCTGACGGTGACCCGCAAGGGCGGCATCTGGGAGAATCCGGTGATCTATCAGATCGTGGACAAGGTGACCAATGTGTTCAGGTCCATCCCCTTCGTGATCCTGCTGATCTTCCTGATTCCTTTTACAAGGTGGATCGTGGGGACGGCGATCGGGGTCAAAGGAGCGATCATCCCGCTGATCGTCGGCGCGACGCCTTTCTTTACCCGGCAGGTCGAGGCGGCGCTCGCGGGTGTGGATCCGGGCAAAGTGGAGGCCGCGACCGCGATGGGCAGCGGCAAATGGGGCGTGATCTTCCGCGTTTACCTGCATGAAGCCGTTCCGGACCTGATCCGGGCGGTTACAATCACTTCCATCAGTCTGATCGGATTGACAACGATGGCCGGCGCGGTGGGGGCCGGCGGCATCGGAAGCTTTGCCATCAATTACGGGCAGAATCTCCACCACCAGGACATTGTTAATGTATGTGTGATCCTCCTGCTGATCGTCGTTTCCATCGTGCAGAGCATCGGAAACGCACTGGCCAAGCGGACGACCAACCATTCATTAATAGACAGAAAAAACTGAAAGAAAGAGGATGAGAACATGATGAAGAGAATCGCAGCTTTTGCGGCAGCCATCATTCTGGCTGTCTGCGCCATCGGATGCACCGGCAACGGGGGCTCCAAGCAGCCCGTTAAGATCGCCATTCCCGACGATGCGACCAACGGAGGACGCGCGATCAAACTGCTGGAAACGGCCGGCCTGATCGAGGTCAAGCCCGAAGCCGGCTGGACGCCCGAGCTGAAGGACGTTACAAAGTACCTGTACAATATTGAAATCGTGCCCGCAGCGGCGAACACCCTGCCTTCCACGCTGGATGACTACGGTGCGGCTACCATCAACGGCACCTATGCGGTTCCGGTGGGGCTCGTGCCCTCCAAGGACGGCCTGATCATCGAGAACCAGGGCGGCGCGACGACCGACGGAGGCAATCCTTTCGTCAATATCATCGTGGCCCGCACCGCGGACAAGGACAACGAAGTCTATCAGACGATCGTGAAGGCCTATCAGACCGACATCGTCGGCCAGTACATTGTGGCCAAGTATAAGGAAGCCTATATTCCGGCCTTTACGTACAAAAACACCGATCAGACGGACGCAGATCTGCTGGCCGCGATCGATGCCTATCAGTCCTCCAAGGACGGCAAGACGGTTGTCAAGGTGGGCGTCTGCGGCGCTTCCAACGACCAGTGGAAGGCCGTACAGAAAGTCCTGGACGATCAGGGCGCGAATATCTATATTGAGCTGGTGACCTTTGACCAGTATACGCTCCCCAACGAAGCGCTTAATAACGGGGATATCGATCTGAACGCGTTCCAGCACAAGGCTTTCCTGGCAAGCGAAGTCGGCAAGCTCGGCTACGGGATCGAGACCATCGGTGACACGCTGATGGCGCCCCTGACCCTGTATTCCCGCAAGTATGCGTCCGTGGACGCGCTTAAGGAAGCCGCCGGCAAGAAGAACTGAGTCTGAATCCGCATTTCATAAAAGCCATCCCGATCCATTCGGGATGGCTTTCATGCACAAGATAAGGAGTATGATGATGACCGAACTGGAAAAAAAGCTGGAGCAGCAGGTCCGGGAGGACCATGCGTATGTCGTCGCCCTGCGCCGTGAACTGCACCGGCATCCTGAGCTGGGCAAAGAAGAATTTGAAACACAGCGCTTGATTGAGCGTGAACTGGACGCGATCGGCGTGGCGCACCACCGGGCAGCGGTAACCGGTGTGCAGGCGGAAATCAAAGGAACGGGAGTGTCCGACCATCCCAGAACCCTTCTGTTAAGGGCCGACATCGATGCACTGCCCATCCAGGAAGAGACGAATCTGCCTTTTGCCAGCGAATCTGCCGGCAAGATGCATGCCTGTGGGCATGACGCGCATACGGCTGCGCTGATCGGAACAGCCCGCCTGCTGCAGGCGAACCGGGACCTTTTCGGAGGGACGGTGCGTCTGGTCTGGCAGCCGGGAGAGGAGATCGGATACGGCGGCCGTGAAATGGTGGACGAAGGGTGCGCGGACGGCGCGGACCGTACTTTTGGCCTGCATATCAGCACGAGCGTTCCGGTCGGGTCTGTCGTCACGATGGCAGGCCCCAATAATGCGAGTGTCGATTATTTCAAAATCCGTATCCACGGGCGTGCCGCTCATGTGGCCAGACCTCATCAGGGCGTGGACGCGGCCTATATCGCGAGCCAGATCGTGGTGAGTGCGCAGGCCATTGTGACCAGACGTACCAATCCCATGGAAAATGTCCTGATCGGATTCGGCAGAATTCAAGCCGGTACCGCCTACAATGTCGTGGCGGAAGAAGCCGAGCTGGAGGGGACGATCCGCGTCTTTCTGCCGGAGATCCGCGCGCAGATCAAAACGGAGCTGGAGGCGCTGGCAAAGGGCATCGCGAGCCTGTACGGCGGCAGTGCCGAGATCGAATACAAGGACAATGCCTCCCCGCTGATCAATGATCCCGAAGCAACCGAGGAAGTCCGCAAAACCGCGGTTTCCCTCTTTGGGGAGGATCATGTGATCACACAGCGCAAGCCCGACCTGACCGGAGATGATATGGCGGAATACATTCTGCGTGTCCCGGGCTCCTACGCGTATATCGGCTCCGCTAACGCCGATAATCCCAACACAAGCGTAGCCCAGCACAATTCGCATTTTGAAATCGATGAAGACTGCATGCGGGTCGCGGCGCTTCTGACCACATCCTATGCGGTCCGGTATCTCAGGGGAGAGGTCTGAAGATGGCGTTTTCACCGGATGAACTGTTTGAACTGCTGAACGAGGACGGAACGCCAACCGGCATTCTGAAACCGCGCCGCGAGGTGCACCGGGACGGGAACCTACACGGAGCGAGTCATGTGTATGTGATACGCTTCCGTGAGGGACGGGCGGAGGTGCTGCTGCAGAAAAGAAGCGCCGACAAGGATTCTTTCCCCGGGCGGCTGGATACTTCCGCCGCGGGGCATCTGGATCCCGGAGAGACCTTTGACGAGGCGGCCGTCCGCGAGCTTGGCGAAGAGCTCGGGGTGACCGGTGTCACACCGCGATTCTGCTTCATTCAGCGCCAGGATTACAGGGAGGAGTTCTACGGCGAGCCCTTCTATGACCGCGAGATCGATCATGTCTATTTCGTGGAGATGGACCGAGAGCCGGATGCGTTTACGCCGGAGCCGGGGGAAGTGGAGTGCGTGGTCTGGTGTGACATGCTGGACCTGCAGCAGGAGCTTCATACCGAAGACCCGGCCTGCTGCATCAACCCGGAGGAATTCGACCGGCTGGTCGAGTGGATGAAATCATCTCCGGATTCACCGCTGAACAGGCTGTAAGGGACGAGAAACTACACGCGGCAGGAGTGCGGGATCATTTGATGACCTGCATGTATGGCTGTTGCATGATTAATGAAAAGGGGGACACATATATGGAAGCGCTGGAAGCGATTCTGACAAGAAGAAGTACAAGGAATTTCAGACCGGATCCGGTTCCGCAGGAGACACTGGATACGATCCTCTCAGCAGGCAGACAGGCGCCTAGCGGCGGCAACAACCAGACAAGTCATTTTCTGGTGATCCGTAACCGCGAGGTCCTGCAGAAACTGGTCGCCATGACGGAAAAGGCTTTTGCCGCGATGGAGGCGACCGAGAACACCTATTCCAGTCTGAGGAATTCGATCAATGCCTCCAAGAAGGGCGGCTATGTATTCTGCTATAACGCGCCTGTCCTGATCGTAGTCGCCAACCGTAAAGACTACGGCAACAATATGGCGGATTGCGCCTGCGCACTTGAGAACATGATGCTTGCGGCGAACGCACTGGATCTGGGCAGCTGTTGGATCAATCAGCTGAAATGGCTGAATGAGGAGCCGGAGATCGTTCGTTACCTGCAACAGTTTGGCATGAAGGAAAATGAGCGCGTATACGGCGCGGTGAGTATCGGCTATCCCGCGACCGAAAACGGACTGCCCAACCGGAGGCCCACGCCGCAGAAGGGCAACGAAGTCACCTATATCGATTGATCCGATGCATACACTCGAAGGAAGAAAGGAGATACACAGATGGAATTCAAAGAACTTATCGCAGAACGCAGGAGCATCCGAAGATATCAGTCATCGATCGATCATGACGCGCTTGCAGCCATTCTGAAGGAGGCCCAGCAGGCCCCCTCCTGGAAAAACCAGCAGACCTCCCGCTGCTATGTTGTGGAGTCGCCGGAAGTCCTGGAGGATTTCCGCACCGCGGTGCTTCCCGCCTTTAATCAGAACAGTTCCGCCAACGCGGCTCTGATCGTGACGACTTATGTCAAAGATATAGTCGGCTTTACCGACGGTGAGCCTGTTAATGAAGTCGGCAACGGCTGGGGTGCTTATGATCTGGGCCTGCATGACGCCTATCTGATTCTGGCCGCGCGAAATGCCGGGTATGACACGCTGATCATGGGGATCCGTGACGCCGAAGCCATCCGGACCAGGCTGAACATCCCTGAAAACGAAGCCATTATGTCCGTCATCGCGATCGGCAAACGGGGCAAGGATGCTTCCGTCAGGCCGCGCAAAGACTTTGACGAAGTGGTGAAATTCTTCTAAGGCGCGATACTATGAATAAACTAGACTCCGTTTTCAAACCCGAATCCAAATACAAGGCGTTCTTTATTTCGATCATTACGTTCGGCCTGGCTTACGGCCTGTACAAAGGCGTGATCGATAATTATCTGGCCGAGATCGTGGGCATGTCCGAATTCGACAAAGGCGTTTCGGAATTCTTCCGCGAGCTGCCTGGACTGATGCTGATCTTTATCCTGGCGCTGCTCTACATGTTTTCCGCCGAAAAGATCTATAAAATCGGCGCCTTTATCATGCTGGCCGGCATGGCTGCGCAGTCCGTGGTGCCCGCGAGCAGGGTGCTGGTCATCCTCTGCATGTTTGTCTACTCGCTGGGTGAACACATGCAGCTCGGCATGCGCAATTCCATGTCGCTCCAGTACTCAAGGGAGGGCCGGAACGGCGAGGCACTGGGCTTGCAGAACGCGGCGCAGCATATCGGAACGCTCGCCGGATACCTCATCATTGTCGGCACATTCTTTGTTGTTAAAGCTTCACAGGAAATGTACCGCGTGGTCTTTGCCGTCAGCGCCGCCATCATCGCCCTGGGCTGCTTTTCCAGCCTGCGTATCACGGGCTCCAGCGCGACAGATCCGAATAAACGCCGTTTTTACTTCCGTAAGAAGTTCACCAAGTACTATATGCTGGAGGTCTTCTACGGCGCGCGCAAACAGGTGTTTTTCACGTTCGGCCCCTATGTGCTGATCCTCTTTTACGGGGCGAACGCGCAGACCATCAGTCTGCTGTTCGCGATCTCCGCGATCTGCGGCTTTATCGCTTCGCCCTTTGTAGGCAAGATCATTGACCGGTTCGGCTATAAGGCGGTCATGATCTCTGATACGCTGATCCTGGTAATCGTCTGCTTCTTCTACGGCTTTGCGCATCATATCTTTCCGAGGGATGTCGCGTTCATCATCTGCTGCGTGAACTATGTGCTGGATTCGATCATCTCGCTCGCGTCCATGGCATCGAATGTCTATGTGCAGGATATTTCGGACAGCCCGGACGAGGTGAGGGCGACGATCTCCACCGGCGTATCCGTCAACCACCTGATCACGATCTTTATCGCGCTTTTCGGCGGATGGATCTGGAAGACGCTCGGCATCGAGACGCTTTTCATTATTTCTGCGGTGCTTGGTCTGTGCAACAGTGCCTACGCCGCGACGATCAAGACGGGGAAACAATGATAACCGGAAAGCCTCGTGACACTTTTTTACTCCGGCAGATTGCGCTGTGCGCAAATACTGTCGTAAAAAAGGTCCCGAGGCTTTGCTTGTTGTGAAAGAGATGGTTGAGGTTTTTTGAAAGATCAACCCACCGGGCTCCGCTCTGTTTTTACCCGGCGGCTTTGATTAATGAAAGCGGCGCTCTTGACAATACGGGCCGCGGATGTTACTATTGTATAAAGATCATGAGGATATCCAAAGCGTCGGAGCCTTTGAATCCCATCGTCGCGCTATACCATCATCATACCGGATTCCGGCGGCTTTTGATATTATCCATCATAGTTTCTCTCAGAAAGGAGTAGGATCACATGGTCGATAAAACCACTTTCACAGTAAACGAGTCCAATCTTGCCATGCGTATCGGGCAGGCCGAAATGTACCTCAGGGAGTTCGAGAACGAGGTCAAGCGGGCGAACGGGGCTTCCGGCATCTTCCGTTCCAAGGAGGACGCCCTGGCCCGTATCAAAATACTGAGCGAATTTGCCCCAAATGATCCAAGAGTGAAGGATATGTTCGAGCGGGCCAGGAACTGCATTATCGGCTCAACCGGCAATTTTACCGACGTTACGAAAGACATGACGGAGTATCTGGTCAATGAACAGAAACTCCGGGAGATGTACTGCGAAAAGAGTGAAAAGGCCTGGAACGCTCTGCGGGAGCAGTATAAGGATAAACTGATCGAAAAGGTCTATCCGGCTCCCGATGTGCTGGAGGAACCGCAGGAAGAATACGTCGGCAAGTACGTCATCCTGGACGATGTCCGGTATCCGATGAACCAGTTTATGGGCGTGACCGGAGAATATATCTGGGTGGGCAAACGCTCCAGCGGCATGTATTTCGTGAAGATCAACGGCCGTAAATGGCTCGGACCGTATGAAGCAGTCAAACGCTACCGGAGACAGGTAGATTCCACGATGATGGAAGTGGATAAATGGACGGTCTTGGCCGAGATCACCGGTGTGACGATGGAACAGCCGGAACCCGGTGAGAAAAAGGTCGGGCCTCCGGTCTATGCGGCTGTCGTCGAACCGGTCGCGCTGTACGTGCCCGGACATGTACTTGGCTTTTACGACAAAGAGCGCGAGACCAGCGGCTATTTCGAAGGCGAAGATGAAGTCGCCGCCATCAAGGAGGCCTGGTACACCGTGAAATCGGTGCCGGACGACGTCACGCCTGAGCGGCTCGTCGAGATTTTCCGTCAGGCCATCAAGGAAAAGAACTATGATCTGTACGTCGACTGTATCCAGCCGGAAAGAAGACAGAACCCGATCCAGGAATCCCTGATGCTGTATCACTGGGATCTGCATCAGGAGAGGCTCCACGGCGAGTACGTCCATGCGGAGGTCGTGCCGGATGCCACCAAGATCACGGTGGTCAAGGGCTACAGCGACGAGAGCGGCTTGGATTCCTTCTTCTTGTCGGCGGAGGACCAGAAGGCCATCGAGGCAAGATACGGCGAAAAAGTCGAGTATGCTTCTGTGCAGACCATCTCGTTCGATAAGAACGGCAAGCAGTTGGGCAGCCCTGTGAGAAGGAATCTGATCCGGACGAACGGCGGTAGATGGTATGTGCGCGATTATGAGATCCGGTTCTGAGTGGAAGCGGAATAGACAAGACCGAACGGAGGAATAACATGAGTGAAGGCATAGATTTCAACGATTTTCCGGCGTTTACGCAAGAATGCATTGATGACATGAAGCAGGCCTACGGCGAACTGGAGATGTGGCAGTTCATTGATGAGGGCAACATCATCGATGAGCTGAACGGCGTAAGCAACCGCATCGGCGCTTTTTCCGCGCAGATGATCGCCATGCAGGTCAACAATGACTACAAGAAGACGGACGATATGAGGAAAACGCTACTGATGAACGATCTGGGGCCCGCGGGCTGGATCTCCACGTTTTACATGAAGAACAGCGATCTGAAAGGCGATATCCCTTCGGATTCCTTCTTCAATACGCTTTCCGGGGTCCTCGGCGACGGCAAAGGAAGCAAAGAGGCGTATCTGATGTCCAGGAAATATTATCACGATATCGGGGAGCTTCTGGCTGTCATGATCGAACTGCGCAAGCTCCTGCCCTGGTTTCCGCTTGAGGGAGGCAACCAGATCGACATGATCGTCGAAAATTTCAAGGACTGCGGGTTTGACAAGCAGTTATATGATGACATCGACTCCATCATTTATAACATGAACGCCTGGATCGGCCAGTGGATCGACCAGAACAGAGGCAGCAAAGCACCGTATGCTGAGAAATATTATCAGGAGAATGTCGGAAAAGTTTCCAAATCGACATTGAATACCGAATACCGGAAAAAGAGGCGGGAGGCCTATCTGGAAAGTGCGAGGAGCCAGTGGTTCGTCCAGAGAGGCTTCCGCTACACTTCGGAAGGCGTATTTACTCCGAGTCCGGAGATGGACGCAAAGACGGAGATCATTGACGAGTATACGCTGGAAGTAGCCCAGATGCAGAAGACAGGCGGCTTTGAAGACCTGTGCAAGACGGCGATCAAGGAATGCACAAGGATCCAGAACGAAACGCTCAAGGAGGCCAGGAAAAATACTTCGGCGTTGCCCGCGGTGCAGAACCTGCTCGGAACCTGTGAAGACCTGGTCGGACATCTTCTTAAATTCGCCGAGACCCGTCTTGAAACGTATAAACTGTTTGCGGAGGGAAACAGCAACGCGCCGTATTGCTACATGAATCATCCGCGTTCGATCGCCGACAAGGTCTATATTGCCGGCGAGAAGATCCGTGAAGGCGATCCGAAGGAACAAGGGACGCGCCTCCGGATGGCCTTTACGAATATGGCAACAGGTCTTACCAAGATCTGCAGGCAGTTCGTTGGAGAGGGGCATCCGGAACTGAACTGAGAGTTATAGGATAAAACGTGTTGGTAAGGGGCTGTGAAAAAAGGCCAAAAAGAATAGAAGGTCAACCGATTCCAGCGGAAGACCTTCTTGTCTTGACATGGATATGGGGTGTCATTGCGGCCGGTTTCCTTTATACTGCACAGTCTCACCTCTGACAGGATAAACCGAGTATCAGACGGGAAGTAGCGCCAGCTCTTTCCCGTTCAGCACTGCCCTTTCCAGGCGGTCGCCGTCGTACTCCAGCTTGAGCGAGAAGAAGGGGATGTCCGTATCCAGCAGCCGCAGAAAGATGTGGTCGCCTTCCCACAGAGGGAGGGCGGGCACATCTTTTTTTGCGACCCATTCGAGGTCTCCCTCGTCGCAGACTTGCAGGTCGCCTAGATAGGCGGAAGCTGTGAACAGGTGCATGTATTCGGTCTCGTAGAGGGTGTTTACAAAGGTGATCAGGCCGCGGTAGCGGTACTCGGTCAAGAGGCAGCCGGTTTCCTCGCAGAATTCGCGCAGCAGGCAGTCTTCGGGGCTTTCTTTGTCCAGAAATTTGCCGCCGATGCCGATCCATTTGCCGGCATTGGGATCATCGGGCTTTTTGTTGCGATGCAGCATCAGGTAGGAGCCGTTTTGCTCAAGATAACAGAGGGTGGATTGCAGCATTGGGAACACGCTTTCTGCGGGATAATCCGCTGTTTTTGAAAGAAAATGTCGGTGCGAACGATTTTTTTCTTGCTTTTTATGGTATAATAGTATATGATAGGTGCATGTTGTGCGCTTTAACACTTTACAGTGTATTCAGCCCGAGAATCCGGGCAGCGTTGCGCCACATGATTTTTTCCTCGTCTTCAAAGGAGAAGCCGTAATCGCGGATCCGCTTCACGAAATCGGCCTGGTCACCCCAGGGAGAATCCGTCGCAAAGAGGATGCGGTCCGCACCGTGGGCCGCGATGATCTCGCGGGCTTTGGCGGGATAGAAGGGGAGGACGGCGGCGGTATCCATATAAACGGGTTTACCGATCAGCTTATCCATCACCTCTTCGGTCAGGGCGAGGCCGCCGAGATGGGCCAGGATCAGCTTGTTATCGATCAGGCCGCTAAGCTCGTCAAGCACCTGGAGCACCATGTCCGGCGTGCAGTGGATATGCTCCGGATAGGCCGGATCGAGCCCGGCATGAGTGATGATGTAGAGGCCGCGCTCTGCAGCCCGGGCCATGATATTTATCATGCGCGGGTCATCAAAATCCGTTTCCTGATAATCGGGATGCAGCTTGACGATCTTCAGACCGTGGGAAGCGATCTCGTCCATGATTCCCGGCACATCTTCACAGTCCGGATGGATCGCTCCTGCAAAGTAAACGCCGTCCCGACCGTTCAGCTCGTAAGAGAGCCGGTTGATGGTAGGTACCTGGGATGGCTTGGTCGCCACGGGGAGCACCTGGCAGATATCGATGCCGCTTTGCCGCATCGAGTGCTTGAGAGAGGCGAGGGTCCCTTCACGATAGGCGTGGATATGGCCTTTTTGCTCAAGATAAGCGATGGAGCGCTCGGCAATGGCGTCCGGGAAGGTATGGGTGTGGAAATCAATAATCATTCCTGCACATCCTTTCTGGGTGGAATGATTGGATTATATCATAAATACTTCAAATAAGATACTGGTTTGTTGCATAGAAACCGCAAGCAGAGAGGAGTCCGTTTTATGACAATTGTGGATTTACTGGAGAGAAACGCCAGAGAGTACGCGAATGAGACCGCCCTGGTAGAGATCAATCCCGAGCAGAAGGCGACGAAGCGCGTGACCTGGCATGAGTACGAGCTGGTCCAGCCTTCCGCGAGCCCCTATTCGCGTCGTGAGATCACCTGGTCGGTCTTTAACGAGAGGGCCAACCGGTTCGCAAACGCACTGATCTCGCGGGGCATCACCAAGGGACATAAGGTCGCGATCCTGATGATGAACTGCATGGAATGGCTGCCCATCTATTTCGGTGTGCTTAAGACCGGGGCGATGGCAGTGCCGCTGAATTTCCGCTATTCCTCCGATGAAATCCTTTATACCTTTAATCTGGCACAGGCGGATATCCTGCTCTTCGGGCCCGAATTCATCGGCCGCGTGGAGGATATTGCCGACCAGATCGATGAGCGGCATCTGCTGCTTTACTTCGGGGACGGCTGTCCGTCCTTTGCGGAGGGCTATCCTTCCTTTGTGGCGGACAGCTCCAGCCAGAATCCCGGCATCCCTCTGTCCGAGGACGATTATGCCGCGATCTATTTCTCTTCCGGCACCACGGGATTTCCCAAGGCGATCCTGCATAAGCACCGCGCGCTGATCTACTCCGCGACGGTGGAGCAGAAGCATCACGGACAGACTCACGACGATGTCTTCCTCTGCATCCCGCCTCTGTACCATACCGGCGCCAAAATGCACTGGTTCGGGTCGCTCTACAGCGGGTCCAAGGCAGTGCTGCTCAAAGGCATCAAGCCGGAGTATATTCTGGACGCGGTCAGCAAAGAGCACTGCACGATCGTCTGGCTGCTGGTGCCGTGGGCGCAGGATATTCTGAACGCGCTCGATTCCGGCCGTCTGAAGCTCTCGGATTATCATCTGGATCAATGGAGGCTGATGCATATCGGCGCACAGCCGGTGCCTCAGAGCCTGATCCACCACTGGCTGGAGTATTTCCCGAATCATCAGTATGACACCAATTACGGCCTGTCCGAGTCTATCGGGCCGGGCGCCGTGCATCTGGGTGTTGAAAACGTGCACAAGGTCGGCGCGATCGGTGTGCCCGGCTACGGCTGGCAGGTCAAGATCGTGGACGAAGACGGCAATGAAGTACATGGCCAGGAGGTCGGCGAGCTCTGCGTCAAGGGCGACGGCGTGATGGTCTGCTACTACCGCGATCCCGAAGCCACCGCCAAGACCCTGAAGGACGGCTGGCTGTATACCGGTGACATGGCCATGCGCGACGAGGACGGCTTTATCTTCCTGGTGGACCGTAAGAAAGACGTCATTATCACCGGCGGCGAGAACCTGTACCCCGTGCAGATCGAGGACTTTATCCGCGGCTTTAACAAGGTGAGCGACGTGGCTGTCATCGGATTGCCGGATGAGCGTCTGGGTGAGATCGCGGCGGCGATCATCGAGATCAAGGAAGGTATGACCTGCACCGAGGACGAGATCAACGAATTCTGCAAGGGGATGCCGCGCTACAAACGGCCGCGGCGCATTATTTTTGACAAAGTGCCCCGCAATCCCACCGGCAAGATCGAGAAGCCGCTGCTGCGCAAGCGCTACGGCGCGGACCGTCTGGTCGATGCGCAGAATAAATCATAATTATTGCAGATGGAGGGAAAACCATTGAAAAAGCTGATGTTGGGAAATGAAGCCATTGCCCGCGGCCTGTATGAGGCCGGGGTAAAGCTGGTTTCCAGTTATCCCGGGACGCCGTCCACCGAAATCACCGAGTTCGCGGCGACCTATCCGGAAATATACTGCGAGTGGGCACCCAATGAAAAGGTGGCGACCGAGGTCGCATTCGGCGCCTCACTCCGCGGAGCCCGCAGCGCCTGCGCCATGAAGCATGTCGGCCTGAACGTGGCTGCCGATCCGCTTTTTACCCTGTCTTACACCGGTGTGAACGGAGGCATGGTCATCTTTGTGGCGGATGATCCGGCCATGCATTCCTCACAGAATGAGCAGGACAGCCGTCACTACGCGATGGCGGCCAAGGTGCCCATGCTGGAGCCTGCGGATTCTGCTGAAGCCAAGGAATTTGTGAAGCGTGCCTACGAGATCTCGGAGACCTATGATACTCCTGTGATCATCCGGATGTGCACCCGCATTGCCCACTCTCAGAGTATTGTGGAGCTCATGGACCGCGTGGAGCGTGATCTGCCCGCTTATGAGAAGAACCCGGCCAAGTATATCATGACGCCCGCGAACGCCATCCGCCGCCATCCCTTTGTGGAGGAGCGTACGCGTAAGCTCGCTGCTTATGGCGAGACTACAGATCTGAACCGCGTCGAATGGGGCGGGCGTGAGATCGGCATCATCTGCTCCGGCACCTGCTACCAGTATGTGAAAGAAGTTTTCGGCGACAGCGTCTCCGTCCTGAAGCTCGGCCTGGTACATCCGCTGCCCACGGAACTGTTCCGCGATTTTGCCGCGAAGGTGGACAAGCTCTATGTGGTCGAGGAGCTGGACGGCTTCATCGAATCCCATCTGCGCAATATCGGAATCGACTGCGTGGGCAAGGAGCTCTTCAGCCCGCTCGGCGAGTATAATCAGACGACGATTCGCGCAGCTTTCGGCCTGCCGCAGCCGGACTCCACTGGGCTGGATGGCCAGATACCGGTCAGACCTCCCGTGATGTGTGCGGGCTGTCCGCACCGCGGGCTTTTCTACACACTGGCCAAACATCATATCACCTGCCTGGGTGATATCGGCTGCTATACGCTGGGCTCCGCTGCGCCTCTGTTTGCTCTGGATTCCACGCTCTGCATGGGCGCATCCGTATCGGGCATTCACGGCTTTAACAAAGTGGGCGGGCCCGAGAGTGAGCACAAAACGGTTTGCGTGATCGGCGATTCGACCTTTATGCATTCCGGTATGACGGGTCTCGTCAATATCGCATATAACGCTTCCAACTCGACCGTGATTATTCTGGATAATTCGATCACCGGCATGACCGGCCATCAGCAGAATCCGACCACGGGCTATAATATCAAGGGTGATCCCGCGCTTGCCGTCGATCTGGAGGCGCTCTGCCACGCGATCGGCATCCGGCGCGTGCGGGTCGTGGATCCGTACGATCTTGCGGCCTGTGAACAGGCGGTTACGGAGGAGCTCGCCGCGGATGAACCCTCCGTGATCATCTCACGCCGTCCCTGCATGCTGCTCAAATACGTCAAGCCGCAGCCTCCGGTATCCGTGGATACCTCCAAATGCGTCGGCTGCCGCATGTGCATGAAGCTCGGCTGCCCCGCCATCAGCTTCCGCGGTAAAAAGGCATATATCGATCCGACCCAGTGCGTGGGCTGCAAGGTCTGCATGCAGCTGTGCCGGGTAGGCGCCATCGGCAGAGAGGAGTGAGGAAAATGACCTGCAATATTATGATCGTCGGCGTGGGCGGACAGGGAAGTGTCCTCGCGAGCAAGCTCCTGGGTGTTCTGCTCACCCGTGAAGGCTACGATGTCAAGGTCAGTGAAGTCCACGGCATGAGCCAGCGCGGCGGATCGGTCGTCACCTATGTGCGCTTCGGCGACCGTGTGTACTCACCGGTGATTTCAAAGGGCGAAGCGGACTACATCGTTTCCTTCGAGAAACTCGAAGGCGCCCGTTATGTGGAGTGCCTGCGCAAGGGCGGCCGCATCATCGTCAATTCCCAGAGCATCGACCCGATGCCCGTCATCATCGGCGCGGCGGAGTATCCCACGGATATTCTGGACCGGCTAAGAGCAAAAGACGTTCTTATCGACGAGATGGATGCGCTCGCACTGGCGCGTGAAGCCGGCAGTGCCAAGAGCGTCAATATTGTCCTGATGGGCCGTCTGGCACGCTATTTTGACATCCCGTACGAGCACTGGACCGAGGCCATCGCACAGGTGGTCAAGCCCCAGTTTGTCGAGATGAATCTCAGGGCTTTCGCACTGGGATACAACCGTTGATTCCTTTCATACATATAAACAGAAAAGAGGAAGAGAGGAGATTTAACCATGGGTAGATACTATCAGCCCGAGATCGAAACCGCTCCGCGTGAGCGCATTCTGGAGATCCAGAATGAGAAGATTGTGAAGCAGGTCCGGCATGTCTACGAGAATGTGCCCTATTACCGCCATCTGATGGAGGAAAAGGGCGTGACTCCCGATGACATCAAGGGAGTGGAGGACATCAAAAAGCTGCCATTCCTGAGCAAAGCGGATTTGCGGGATGCCTATCCCTATGGACTTTTGGGGACGGATCTGAAGAACTGCGTACGTATTCAGTCTACTTCCGGTACGACCGGCCGCAGAGTTGTTGCCTTCTACACACAGAAGGATATCGAGCTCTGGGAGGATTGTTGTGCGCGCGCTATCGTAGCGGCGGGAGGCACAGATGAGGATGTCTGCCAGGTCTGCTACGGCTATGGCCTGTTCACCGGCGGCCCCGGCCTGAACGGCGGTTCACACAAGGTCGGCTGCCTGACGCTGCCGATGTCTTCGGGCAACACCGACAGGCAGATCCAGTTTATGATGGATCTTGGGGCGACGATCCTCTGCTGTACGCCTTCCTACGCCGCCTATATCGGGGAATCCCTGGCGGAAAAAGGCTACAAGCCCGAGGATAACAAGCTTAAAGCCGGCATTTTCGGCGCGGAGCCCTGGACCGAGGAGATGCGCCGCAATATCGAGAAGAGCCTGGGCATCAAGGCCTATGATATCTACGGCCTGACCGAGACGAGCGGCCCCGGAGTGGCTTTTGAATGCGAAGAACAGCATGGCATGCACATCAACGAGGACCATTTCTACGCGGAGATCATTGATCCCGATACCGGTGAGGTACTGCCTGACGGTGAGAAGGGCGAGCTGGTCTTTACTTCGCTGGACAAAGAGGCTTTCCCGCTGCTGCGCTACCGTACCCGCGATATCTGCGTGCTGCACCGCGAGAAGTGTTCCTGTGGACGCACCCATGTCAAGATGAGTAAGCCCATGGGCCGCAGCGATGACATGCTGATCATCCGAGGCGTGAATGTCTTCCCCAGCCAGATCGAGACGGTGCTGCTGAACGAGGGCTATACGCCCAATTATCAGATCCTGGTCGACCGCCGCAACAATACGGATACGCTGGACATCAATGTGGAGCTGCCGCCGGAGCAGTTCTCGGATATCGTTTCTGAGAACCAGGCCAAGGAGCGCGCTCTCGAGGCTGCCATGCGCAATATGCTTGGCATCGGCCCCAAGGTGCATCTGGTCGGTCCCAAGTCGATCGTCCGCAGCGAAGGCAAGGCGGTACGCGTCATCGACAATCGCAAGCTTCATGACTGACCGTCGGATCTGCGGCTGAACGTATAGGTGAAATCCGGAAAGGAGCAGTAAAATGGCTATTCAACAGATTTCGGTTTTTGTAGAAAACAAGCCCGGGATGCTTCTGAAAAATGTGCAGAAGATCTCGGAGGCGGGAATCAACCTGCGGGCCCTGAGCATTGCGGATACGCAGGATTTCGGCATTCTGCGCCTGATCGTATCGGATACGGAGCGCACCAAAGAAGTGCTTTCCGCGGACAATCTGGTCACGACTACCCGTGTGGTGGCGGCCAAGATGGAAGACGAGGTCGGCGCACTTTATACGATTCTCAAGGCTCTGGGCGACCAGAATATCAATATCGAGTACATGTATGCATTTACGGCTTCCGAAGCTTACGGTGCCTATGTGGTAATGAGAGTGGACGATGTGGAACAGGCAGAAGCAGCCCTGCACGCGAGCGGAATCGCGACGCTGGAGGATGCGGACATCTGAGGTTCCGTTTCACGGAGGTTTTATAGTGAAGCTGCAAGCTTTAGGATTTGATCTGGACGGAACGCTCTGGGATTCGACTGTGCCGGTGACCATTACCTGGCGTCGGATCTTCGAGGAACAGGGTCTGCCCCATCTGCCGACCGAGGCGGATATTCAGGGAATCATGGGCCTTTCCGCCGCACAAATCGCGGCTAAACTGCTGCCGGAGCTGGACCCCGCGGAGGGTCTGGCTCTGGTGGAGCGCTGCTGCCTGGAAGAGCAGGATACGATCCTGCAGATGGGCGGGCGGCTGTATCCGGAGGTGCCCGAGACGCTCGCGCGGCTTGGCGAACGCCTCCCGCTTTTTATTGTCAGCAACTGCGAGCCGGGTTATATCGAATCATTTCTGACCTATCACAAGCTGGGTGAGTTCTTTGCGGATACCGAGAATCTGGGACGCACCGGGCTCACCAAAGCCGGGAATATCCGGCTGGTGATGCGCCGGAACGGCTGGGAAAACACCGCTTACCTCGGTGATACCGAGTGGGACCAGGCGGCAGCCGTCGAAGCGGGCGTGCCCTTCCTGCATGCCGCGTTCGGCTTCGGACATGCGGTGGGCCGGGTGCCTGAACTGGCGGCCTTCGCGGATCTGCCGGATCTGCTGACTGAGCTGGAACTGTGGTAACGGTCCGGACCATTACTGCAGCCATAGCCCCTGTGATTAAAGTATTTCAAAAGAGAGGTTTTGTGCGATGCCTATACCGCTGATTCTCGCGTCCGGTTCGCCCAGACGCAGGGAACTTTTGTCTGTTGCTTTTTCTACATTCGAGGTGATTCCCGCGGACATCGACGAGACGCTGCCTCCGGGGATCCCGTTGGTACAGGGCCCGGAGTATCTGGCCCTGCAGAAAGCCCGTACGGTCGCGGCCCGTTACCCGGAAGCTCTGGTGATCGGGAGCGATACGGGGGTCTTTATCGACGGCAAAATGCTCGGTAAACCCGCTTCCCGTGAGGAAGGCGCCGGGATGCTGCGTGAGCTATCCGGGCGTGAACACAGCGTGATCACCGGCTGTGCGCTGATCCTGGGCGATCATGAGCACTCATTCAGTGAAGAGACGCTGGTCCGGATGTATCTCCTGAGTGAGCCTGAGATCCAATCCTACCTGGACCTCGGCGTCTACCGCGATAAGGCCGGCAGCTACGCGATCCAGGGCAAGGGCGCCCTGCTGATCGAAGGCATCACCGGCGATTACAGCAACGTGGTCGGCTTCCCGATCGGCCGGCTCGTACGCGAGATCCAGGCGTTCCTAGGGCAGTAAACTAAATCTGGCACAAGATTATGCAGCGGATTGCTTTTTTGCAATTCGTTGCCTTTTTATTTTTTTAATCATATAAAAGGTGTTGACATGAGGACACCAATAGTTTATTATTATTGCAAAACCGGTGCGGAGAGAGGGGATCTGTGCTGGCGAACTGTTATTAGGGAGGCTGGAAATGACGAAGCGCTGGATTAACAAAGGAATGCGGCAGAGCATTATGATTATATGCATTATCCTGCTGTGTACAGTCCTCTTTGGCTGCACACGACCGGTTTCTCTTGAAGAATTGTTTAAGTCAGAAGAATATCTCTCCGAATACGATATGCCTCCCGAATATATGTCTATGAATGGCCGTGTGGATCGAGTAGGACAGACATATTATCTAAGTACAGAGCACTGGATCAAATTCTATGAGATGGACACACACATCTCCGGTTTTCTGTGCAATAAACCTGAGTGCACGCATGATACGGATACCTGTAATGCCAACATCGGATATTGTCTAAGAGGGATCCATATATATAATGGTTATATTTACTGGATCCGTCAGAACAGAGGCAGCGCATTATGGAGAATGAAACCGGATGGCAGCGAACATGAAAAGGTGTTTGATATCGAGATTGATACAAGCTCGATAAGTGATTACAGCTTCGCCATGCACAGGGGCTATTTCTATTACTATGCTATCAATAACAGGATAAAGGATGGCCAGGATGTTTCTGCTTTTACGATGATCCGTTACCCACTTGACGGAAGCGAGCATCAAAAGGAGATCATATATGAAGAAGACTATGGCTATGCCTTCCGGTGTTCTGTAAGCTTTGTTAGGAATAAGGCATATGCGCTAATTATACACCAGAAGAGATATTTCTTGATAATCAGGTTTTGGTTATTGACTTGCAAAATCTTTCGAAAGAAATGATACAAGGAAGTCAGACAGAAGAGATGTCAAGGATACTTCCATCTAATGAGAAGTTGTTGGTTTCAAGCTTGTACTCCCACAATAACGTTTTCGGCACCAGAATTAATCAATATAATTATGAAAAAAAAGAGTGGGTGCCCGGAGAATTGTTTCGCTTTGAAGATCCGTACGTTTTCAGTGGGAGAACCCTTTTGAATGGATATTGGGGTGAATATGTTATTATTCCAACCATTGATCCCAGAGTGCGGGTTTTTGACTGGGATGGTAATAAAATTTTCCAGAAGGAAACGCAGGGAAGAATAGAGAGGATGGCTCTGGACGAGAACGGTTTTATAGCCGTAGAAAATATCTTTATTGATGAAGGTGTGGACGCAGGAAAAGATATCATCATATTTGAACTGATTTCCATGTACGGAGAGACAAGCACCATTCTGGCGGAAATGATAGAATAGAATTGCTGTTTAGTAAAAACATGGTAACGAAATGCACATTTTGCGTTTCGTTACATTTATTTTCCATACGCGCTCAAAATGCATTGACAATTGAAAAGAAATAGGTTATTGTTATTATAGAATCAGAGCAGAGATAGGGGTTCTGCACTGGAATACTCTAAAAAAGGAAGGTTGATACGATGAAGAAATTGATCGGGAAAAGGCTGCAAGGGGTAAGAAAAGCTGTTTGCGTAAGCATGATGGTGGTATTGATTCTGGTTTCAAGTATTACTGTTAATGCGGGAAGCGTAACCAACTCCGGTTATTATCTGTCGACGTATTACGTCTATACACTGAATAACTATGGATACATAGAAAATGGCATTTTGAAAGGATACGCTAGCAGCACGATTGATGTTTCGGATGATCAACAGAGCTCAGATAATATCCATGTTTCGATACGAATTAATATTTCTCGTGTCGGCTATAATACGCCATATTCAAAGTATGCAAGCGGATTTGGTAGTTGTTCAAATACGACAGCTTATGTCGAACAGCCTCTTACGGCTGAGGGACGTTATAGCATAGAAGGATCGTACGTTACTCATTATTACTTAAATTATTATGCGTCTGAGGCAAAATAAAACAATTTCTTTTGCATTTGCCCTTATTGGAATCCTGCTAGGGTTATCATTTGCGGGATGCACACAGCAGGATTCGCATAATGGGCAATTTCTGTCCAAGGAATATCTTCCCGAATATGACATGTCTCCTGAGTATATGTCCATGTGCGGCCGTGTGGACCGTGCCGGGCAGACATATTATCTAAGTACGGAACACTGGATTAAATTCTATGAGATGGACACACACATCTCCGGTTTTCTGTGCAACAAACCTGAGTGCACGCATGATTCGGATCAATGTAATGCTTATTTAGGCTTTTGCTTAAAGGGAATCCATGTATATGATGGCTTTATCTACTGGATAAAGATTGATAGAGGCCCTTCACTGTGGCGAATGAAACTTGATGGCAGCGAACATGAGAAGGTTTTAAGTCTTGATATAGATATAAGTTCCATTAGTAATTATAGTTTTGGCATTCATCGAGGCTTCTTGTATTATTATGCTATAAAAGAACAAATGCAGAACGGACAAATTGTTTCTGCATTTTTCATGATACGTTATTCTTTGGATGATGCTAACAACCAAGGGGAAGTCATCTACAAGGAAGAATATGGACATACTTCTTGGTCTAGTGTGTGCTTTTTTAGAGGAAAAGCGTATGCGCTTATTCAGCATCAAGGCATTTCCTCTGAGGAAGCAACTCCCTTTGACAACTTAATCTTAATAATAAACTTGCAAGATTTAGCAATGGAAGTCATCCAAGGGAGCAAAACCGAACAAATGATATCTATACTCGCATCAGATAATGAATTATTAGTTTCCAGTTTATACTCTTATTATAATTCATTTGGAACAAGGATCAACCAATATGATTTTGAGAAAAAAGAATGGCTTTCGGGAGAGCTTTTCTATTTAGAGGATCCTTTCGTTTTCAGTGGAAGAGAACTTCTGAAGGGTTACTGGGCTGAATTTGTTGCCATTCCATACTTGGAACCAGGAATGCGTGTATTTGACTGGGATGGGAATCTCCTTTTTCAAAAGGTTGTAAGGGGACCGATTCAGGGAATTGCTCTGGACGAAAACGGTTTTCTAGCCATAGAAAACATCTTTATTGATGAAGGCCCCAACGCAGGAAATGATATCATCATATTTGAACTGATTTCCATGGACGGAGAGACAAGCACTGTTCTGGCGGAGATGATAGAGTAGAATTCTTAAACATATAATTCAGAGAGATAATCATAAACATGGGAGAAACTGTATGGATTTGTCGATTCTGTATCTGGAGAAGAATCCTCTGGAGGCAAGAAGATTTGCAAAAACCACATATGAAGTAGCATGTAGACTAAGGCGGGAGAACGATATTTCGGAAATGCCGGAGAATCATGATGATTTTCAGCAGTTTTTTAGCAGCTGCGGTATTAAGTGGATACGTAATTTCCGAGAATGGCAGGAACATGACGCGAGCCTTTATCAACTTATCATTCTGGATATTCATTTGAATGAAACAAAAGCGCTGGAGGGATGGAAGCTCATCGAGAACCTGAGAAAGTACCAATGTCCCCTAAATCGTATTCAGGCAGAAAAAGCGAATCATAAAGCCCCTGAAGTCTGGGTACTGTCCAATCTATCGCATTTCAGAAACCTATTATTTGAGCAGATGCATGTCGATCGTTATTTTCAAAAGAGTGAAGAAGGGTACCGGCGCCTGAAAGAAGAGTTGACCTGTAGATACATGCCTGCAGAGGAAACGTCAGGGCATTTGACGTTAAAAACCTTGTATGGGAAAATAAAACAGTTTCCCGTGGATCAAATACTTGCCATAGAGACGGTGCCGCGGTCCGAGGACGCATTGTCCAGACATCAGTTTCATTTTCTTTATTTGGCAAACAGACGAGGGGATGAAGCCATTCAAATCGTTCTTGCTGCAGATTTTGCTTTGATCAAAGAAGTCAATCAACAATTACAGGATAACGGCGTAAAGGATCTGATTCAAATATCCCGTACGGCAATCATTAATCTGAAACAGATCACAGGGATTATACGGGAGAACCGGCAGCTATATGTCACTATCGCACAACGAAACGGAGTACTGTATTTGGTTACACGGACTTATTTGAAGCTAATGGAGGATGGTCTCGGACTGCTGGATTAACCCGCACTAATCCAAATAAGTGTTATCATATAAACAACAGGCTGCTTCCGAACCCCTTGAGGGAACGGCAGCAGCCTGTTTTGACTCTTCTTTTATTCCGGGCTTACAGTTCATACGCCGGAGCGTCCTTGACCTCGGCATAGACCTTCTGCAATCTGGCAAGTGCTTCCGCGTCGCCGCAGCACTGCAGATAGACGCCGCCTTCGTAGCCGCAGACGCCGCCCGCGGCGATTAGAGTGGCTTCGACACCGCAGAGGTCACGCAGCGCGTCCAGCTCGGTATAGGGCGTACCGGCGGCAGGATACAGACGGGCACCGGTCTGATCCGGCGCGTTCACCAGGGCGGCAAGCTCGTAAATCGGCTGATCGACGCGCTTTTCCAGGCCCACGGGGTGTATCAGTGTGGCTCTGCGGCCGATCGCGGCGGCCTGGCAGGCGACGATGGTCCCCGCGTAGGGATGGCCGATCAGGATCCCGGCTGTGCGGCTGGGAACATGGACGGCGTTCGCACCCTTAAAGATAATGTCGCCCTTGGTAAGCTTTTCGGACACGTCAAAGATGGTCAGACCTTCTCTGGGAACGCCTTTCTCGATCACAACATCGATCTGGCGCTGCGGCATGTCTGACCTGGCCGCTGCGGGCTTGGTGATCCCGCGATAGAAGCCGCGCTTCTCGAAACCGGCTCCGACCGCGATAAGCAGCTCTTCGGCCAGATCCGCGTTGGTCGTACCCGTGATCAGGACGATCGTATGGTTATGAAGCGCATCCTGCACCTCGGGACGGGCGACGAGCGCCTTGGCAATCAGTGTTTTGCCGGCGGCCGGCGTCAGGTAAATCTGAATTCCGTTCATTATGGTTACCCCCCTTATTCATTCTGAGACTATTGTAACGCATTCCGCGCCTGAAGACAAGCTTTTTCCGGAACCGTTTATTCCAGAACCGCGTCGCGGAGCGTGCAGTACATGGCGTCGCCCTCCATATAGGTGTCAAAGACGCCGATGACGGTGATTTCGTCGCCACGCAGCGGATAATCGCCGGGGCACGCATAGTCCGTAGTTAAAACGAATTCGATGCCCTGCGCGCAGCAGGCAGTCGCGTCCTGGATGATACAGGCGTAATAATACTGGTCCGTCGCCTCATCGTGATAATCCGCGCAAAGGCCGTTCATCTTGATGATTTTGCCGATGTACTGCTCCGGATAGGCAACGATATTGTAGACTTCGGAGTAGACCATGGTACTGGAAAGCACGGTCAGATCGATATCCACACCCTCGGCGCCGCTCACTGTCGCAGACTCATCGATCGGCTCCGGGGTAGGAGCGCTCGTATTCAGCCCGCTCTGACGCTCCGAAGAGGACTCCGCAGATCCCGTGGAATTCTGCCGGTCCGCATCTGCCATCGCCGCAGAAATGATATCCTGGACCGTGTTGGGCTGACTGTTCCTGCGGCCCGCGCCGATAGGAGGCTCTGTGCATCCTGCCGCGATCAGCAGTAGGGCCAGGCATAAAAGCAGGATCCTTTTTTTCATCAGTGAAAACCTCCCGTAACCGCACCCACCACATAGCAGATGCCGAAAACCACCACGTCGACGGCCACAATGGTCGATCCCACCGGGGTCCCGGCCAGAATCGAGATCAGGATGCCGAGGAGCGCGCAGACGACCGAGAGCACTGCCGAGCAGATCGTCACTTTTTTGAAATGGTGGAAGAGCCTCATGGCCGAGAGCGCCGGGAAGATGACCAGCGCCGAGATCAGGAGCGATCCCACCAGATTCATCGCGAGGACAATGATCACCGCGATCACAACGGCGATCAGCAGATTGTAGTGGTTGGCGTTCACCCCTGCCGCCAGGGAAAAATCCTCATCAAAGGTGACCGCGAAGATCTTGTTGTAAAACAGAATAAAGATCACGATAACAGCAAGTGAAAGACCGGCGCAGAGCCAGACGTCCCGCCTGGAAAGGGTAAGGATCGAAGTCGAGCCGAAGAGCGTCGTGCAGACATCACCGGACAGATTCGGCGAGGCGGAGAACAGATTCATCAGCAGGTAGCCGAAGGCCAGAGCCGCTACCGAGATCATGGCGATGGCTGCGTCGCCCTGGATCTTTGCCTTCCGGCCGCTCCTCAGCAGCAGAATTGCGCTGATAATCGTAAGAGGGAGTACCAGCAGCATCTCATTGGTCAGATTCAGAACGGCAGCGATCGCCATCGCGCCGAAGGCCACGTGAGAGAGTCCGTCTCCGATAAACGAATAGCGTTTCAGAACCAGGGTCACGCCGAAAAGCGAGGAGCAGAGGGCGATCAGGATGCCCACGATCAGCGCGTAGCGGACAAAAGGATATTGCAGATACAGGGCAAGTTTCTCAAACATCCGCTTCACCGCCTTCCTGCTGCATCAAAAACATTTTGCCGATACTGCTTTCGCGGTAGGCATCTTTGGTCCCGTAGAAAATCGTGGTCCCGATATGGAGAATGTGGCTCGCATAGCGGACCGCGGCCTCGATATCGTGCGAAATCATGATGATGGTGATGCCTTCGCGGTTCAGCTTCGCAATCAGATCATACATATCCGCCGTAACCTTGGGGTCGAGCCCGGAAACAGGCTCATCCAGCAGCAGGATCTTCCGCGTGGCGCAAAGCGCTCTTGCAAGCAGAACGCGCTGCTGCTGTCCGCCGGAAAGTTCGCGGTAACAGTGATCGGCCAGATCCGAGATGCCCATGCGCTTCAGATTCTCCTGGACAAGCGCTTTTTCGGCCTTGTTGTAAAAAGGCCTCAGGCCGCTGCGGCCCTGGCAGCCCGACAGAACGATCTCACGTACGGAGGCGGGAAAATCGCGCTGCACCATGGTCTGCTGGGGCAGATAGCCGATCTCGTTTTTCTGAAGCCCGTCCCCCATGATGATTTCGCCGCCGATCGGCTCCTGCAGGCGGAGAAGTGTCTTCATCAGGGTGGTTTTGCCGGAGCCGTTTTCGCCGACAATGCAGAGATAGTCTCCGGAATTAACGGTAAAATTCAGGCCGCTCACGACGGCATGGGAATCGTACCCGGCCGAGAGATCCCGAATAGTGAGTAAAGCCATATTGTGCCTCCTATTTCAGTGCCTGTTTAAGCACCTTCAGGTTTTGCTCCATGATGGAGAGGTATGTGGTACCATTCCGAATATCTGCCGCAGTGGTGGCCTGCATCGAGTTAAGCGCCAGGATCTGCTGGTCTTTGGACTGCGTGTTTTCCACAATGGTTCGGGCGATGCGTCCGTCGCTGCCTTCGATCGTAAGCACGGAATGCAGGGAAAGCTCGTCCATTTTCTGCGCCAGAAAGGCGATCGTCTCAAAGCTGGCCTCGGTTTCGGATGAACAGCCTACAAACGCGGCGTAGTAGGAGAGGCCGTAATCCTCTGTCAGGTAGCGGAAGGGGAAGCGGTCTCCGAAGAGCAGTGTCCGCACGGAGGCGGAGGCGACGGCCTCTTCATATTCGCGATCCAGGGCATTTAGCTTTGCCAGATAATCCTCGGCCTGGCTGCGGTAGTATTCGGCGTTCACACTGTCAAGCTTTATCATTCCCTGCAGGATCGAGTCGACAAAAAGGGCGGTGTTGCGCAGGGAGAGCCAGACATGTTCGTCATATTCCACTTCATCATCGTGGTCATCATGATCATGATCCTCGGGCTGCATGCCTTCCGCCAGTTCTTCTTCTTTGGCGGCATCTCCCAGGACGTCCAGCAGATTAATCACGACCATGTTCGGGTTGTCCGCTTCCTCCAGGGCTTTCGCGACCCATTTTTCGGACTCGCCCCCGACATAGACGAAAAGATCGCAGTGGGAGATGACCGAGATATCAGCTACGCTTGGCTGATAGCTGTGAAGATCGACCCCCGAGTCAAGCAGGAGGGTCAGCTTGGCTCCGTTCGGATTTTTGCCGAGAACATTGCGGACCCAGTCATATTCGGGGAAAATGGTGGTCACGATGTGAAGTCCGGCGTCCCCCGTGGGTCTGCCGGGAGCGGATTTGCAGCCGGAGAGGCTCAGGCAGAAGAGCAGGGCGGCAGCCAGTACCGCAAGAAATGTTTTTTTCATGAATTAAGTCCTCGCTAAACATTCGTCGCAGACGCCGTAGAAAACCGTCCGCATCGGATTGACTTTGAAATGATGCTCCCGGAAGAGGTGCGTTTGGATCTCCTCTAATTCTTCGCAGTGCAGGTGGATCAGGCGTCCGCATTTTTCGCACT
Organism: Bacillota bacterium; assembly: GCA_017442535.1. Classification (GTDB taxonomy): domain Bacteria; phylum Bacillota; class Clostridia; order Lachnospirales; family Bianqueaceae; genus RUG12817. Next base: position 45,466 of record JAFRZL010000019.1, read on the forward strand.
TACAGTGGAAACAGACTTCTTCCCCGTGACAGCCGGATCCGAGAAATTCGAAACAGGCGGGGCTGTTGCCGTCGATGATATATTTGTTGATTAGGCCTTCGTCGACAAGGCGCTCCAGCTGTCTGTAGACGGTCGCCTGTGCGATCGCGGCATCATGGTCTTTGAAATACTGGCAGACGTCGCTTACCGTAATGTGGACGCCCGGAACGGATTCGAGATATTCGAGCAACAGTTCGCGCTGCCGGGTCTTGTACTTGGTTTTGGTATCCATCTTCAACCTCCTGAGCATAAAAATGAGAACCGTTCTCAATTATAACAGCGCAGTCTGCGCTTGTCAAGCAATTTGAGAATGATTTTCAATTTTTGGGCAAATCGAAGTCATCCCGGGCACATATTTACAGTAATGTCATAAAAGTGTTACATAAATGTTGAACAAATCGCGCCCCGAATGATTGACAACCGGTCTTTTTTGCGTTAAAATAGCCGTATCAAATTACCGGGAGGTTATTTTATGGCTCAATTTTGGAGTATGCTTGTAAGTTTCTGCGGCAGGCTTGTTGCCAGTGCCGTGGTCTTCTTTGTCGGAAGATTTGTTATTCAGAAGGTTATGGAATTCCTCGGCAAATCCCACCTGTTTGATAAGCTTGAGGGGACGGTTCGCACCTTTACGCTGAACGCGATCAAGGTCGTGCTGTATGTGATCCTGGTTGTTTCCGTAATCAGTATCCTCGGTATCCCGATGGCGTCCGTTGTCGCGGTACTGGCGTCCGCAGGCCTCGCCATCGGCATGGCGATGCAGGGATCGCTCTCCAACCTGGCGGGCGGCCTGATGCTGATGATCTTCAAGCCCTTTAAGGTAGGCGATTTTGTAGAAGCTTCCGGCGCGACCGGCACCATCACCGAGCTGAGGATGTTCTACACCGTCTTTACCACGCTTGACAACCGAGTTGTCACGGTTCCGAACGGCGCCCTGATGAACGCGAACATCACCAATTACTCCGCACTGGATCTGCGCCGTGTGGATCTGACCTTTGCCTGCGCCAAGAGCGAGGCGCCCGCGCACATTCAGGATCTCATGATCGAGGTTATGAAGGCGAACGAGAAAGTCCTGGACGATCCGGCTCCCTTTGCACGTCAGTCCGGCGGCACCAACGAAGCGATGGAATTCACCGTCCGCGCATGGTGCAAGACCGCCGATTACTGGGATGTATACTTTGACCTGACCCAGAACATCACCGAGAAGCTGGGCGAGGCCGGCGTGAAGGCTCCCGCCGTCCGCGTACTGCGCGAAGAAGTCAAGTAAGACCGACCGAACGCAACTGCCCCCACGGGTTCGCCCGTGGGGTTTTTTTGCGAAAAAAAGTCTTGTGGACGGCCCGCGCCGTAACGAGCCCGAAGCGGATCATCTGCCACAGCACTTCCTGAACATTAATAAAGCCGGCCTTTCCGTCGGGCGACGGCTGGTCCCAGGTAACCAGCAGATTTTTGCCCAAAACGATATTTACACTGGCATAATCTGCCAGCTTGACCGATTGCTGCCGCAAATACTCGGGGTCGCCGAGCATCCCCATATGTTCATGATAGACGTCGCGCTGCCCGGGATAGGCGAGCAGGTCCGCATAGCGAAAGTTGACCGGCGTAATCTCGATCTGCGGCGCGACACGATACGGAATATTAAGCATCTCATACAAAAAAGACAGGATGATTTCGCTCTTGGAATCCCGCGGCGTCCCGTCAAAAAACAGATTCCGGCTGCATTGGAATCGGCCCGACCCCAGAAGCGGCCAGATCCTGATTTGCTCCCGCACATCCCGCCGCTCTTTCCGTGAAAAACCCTTAAGCTCTGCCTTGTACTGCCTCCGCAAAGCCTTCAAATCCTGTTTTCGCTCGTGCTGCATCAGCACACTCTCGACACCTTCCCGCTTCACATACCGATCCCGACGGCGCCCGTCCGCGTCCCGCTCCTGCGTATAGATCCGCGTCTTGCCCCGAATACACTTCCTGGACACCGTCCATTGCGGCAGCTTCTCAAGCTCCGCCTCCACATAGCAAATTCTCTCCGAAAGAATCATCTTCTCCAACATCCCGATCTCCTCCGCTGAAAGCAACTCGTCACCCCCTCTGATTAGGAGATCAGCATAGCATGGCGTGGATGCAAAGTCAAGAAATTTATAGAATTATATCTGTAAAAATGCTATAACACGATGTTATCTAAAATAATCTGACAAAATATTACATTATTTGACAAAACGCGGCAAATAGCTCCTTCCGGAACGGAAAGCAACCGCTGGATTGAGTTTTTCCGGCGGGAAAGGCTTCACCAGCGGTTGCCCGGGGAGAAAAGCAACCGCTGGATTGAGTCTTTCCGGCGGGAAAGGCTTCGCCAGCGGTTGCCGGGGAGAAAAGCAACCGCAGGATTGAGTTTTTCCGGCGGGAAAGACTTCGCCAGCGGTTGCCCGGGAGAAAAGCAACCGCAGGATTGAGTTTTTCTGGCGGGAAAGACTTCACCAGCGGTTGCCGGAGGAGAAAAGCAACCGCTGGATTGAGTTTTTTGGGCGAAAAAGGCTTCACCAGCGGTTGCCGGGGGAGAAAAGCAACCGCTGGATTGGGTTTTTTGGGCGAAAAATGCTTCACCAGCGGTTGCC
>JAFRZL010000020.1 GCA_017442535.1 Bacillota bacterium
AGATCAGGGCAAACCCTATGCACGTGCATAGCGATCAGGGCAAACCCTATGCACGTGCATAGACACTCGTGGAAAAACTATGCACGTGCATAGCGCCCACCGGCAGCACCAATAAAAACAGGCAGGAGCCCTCGGTTCCTGCCTGTTTTAAATTTTCAGTAAATCAGCGAGGATCAGTCGTCGCCCAGCGCTTCGAGGCCGTGAACATTCTCCACTTTCTTGGCCTTGATGTTTTTAACCTGGGTTGTGAAGACCACGCAGCTCGCGAGGAAGAGGATCGCGGAGTAGATCGGAAGGGCACGCCATGCCAGCGTGATCCTGAACATCAGGCCGAGAAGGACCGGAGTGATGGTCTGGGCCGACATGCTGGCCGCATAGTAGAAACCGGTGAACTTGCCGATCTTTTTGCTGGAGCAGAGTTCCACAACCATCGGGAACGAGCAGTTATGCACGAGTGCCATGCCGAAGCCTTTGATGGCCCAGACGGCAAAGAGGAGTGCAGGGAAGGCATGCTCGCCATGTGCGCCGACAGCCCGGCCGGTGGGGGTTACGAAACACATGACGGTGAGGGCCACGACGGTGATCGCCAGGCCGCAGGAAATGGTCCACTTGCGGCCGATCTTGTCCGCGATCGAACCGGCTGTTGCAAAACCAATGACACTTGCCAAACCTCCGATGATCGTCAGGAGCATCGTGGAGCTGGATGCGGAGTTCAGATAATAGATGACAAAGTTGCCGATATAGGTGCCGATGGCATTATCCGCCATGAACCAGAGGAATTCCGCTCCCAGGATCGCAAGCAGCATCCGCTTGTTCGCGGGAGACATCGGGGCGTCGTCATTGACGGGATTTTCGATGGCAGCCATCTCTTCGCCCAGGGCCATATCGTCCGCGAGCTCTTTGGACAGCTTGTTTTCCTTGATCGTGAAAAAGAGTACGAAGGCACTGATAACCATCAGAATGGACGCGACAATAAAGGGAACCTCGATGATCCAGAGTTTACGGGCCGAGTCTGCCACATTGATATAGTCGGAGAGCTTCAGGAAGATACCGAGGACTGTGGCGAAAGCACCGCCCAGATAACCCATGATATTGATGATACCATTGGCTTTGGCGCGAAGTGGCTTGGGTGTGATATCAGGCATCAGCGCGACCGCGGGATTGCGGTACATCATCATAAAGATCAAAACGATGGCCATCATCACAACCATAGCGCCAACCTTATTTGCATGGAAGAAGAGGGGAATGAAGGGGAACGCCACGGCCGAAACCAGAGTACCGACCAGAATGTAGGGCATACGCTTGCCGATCGGCGTCTTTGTCTTGTCGGAGAGAGAACCGAAAATCGGCAGCAGGATCAGAGCCGCCAGATTATCGCAGGCCATGATGATACCTACGATCCACTGGACATTCAGGATCTTGTTCGGGTCGCCCGCTTTGAGCTCAGCCGAGGAGATATGATACATCCGTCTGGCAAAGATGTCCGTCAGGAAAGTCGGACACCAGGAGTCATAGACTTGCCAGAGGAGTAAAATCCCAAAAAACGCAAAGCCTATCAGAAAGGTCCGTTTGTAATTCAACTTCATGGGTTTTACCTTCTTTCAATAATGTTACGCGTACACTATATAGAATCATAGCAAATAATGTCTGATTTGTCAATAGATAGGGACGATTTTGTGATTTGTCAGAATCTTGTCCGCGAAGGTTGATTTATTGCACCCACTATGATAAAATGATAACTAACGATAATAAAGGGAGGTGTGACGATGTTTTTCAATATACCCGAGACGAAAAAGAAACGTGTGATTATCAATACGGATGCTAAGAATGAAGTCGATGACCAGTATGCGATCGTGCATGCGCTGCTGACGGAATCCTTTGATCTGAGGGGGCTGATCGCGGCTCATTTCGGTTCCAAGAAGTCCCCGCATTCCATGCAGGACAGTTATGACGAGATCATGCTTCTGCTGCAGCTGATGGACAAACAGGGGACGGTCCGTGTGGAGAAGGGCGCCCTGACGCCGATTCCCGATGAATCGACACCGGTGGATTCGGCCGGTGCCAGACTGATTATCGAAGAAGCCCTGAGGGAAGACGACCGGAGGCCGCTGTATATCGCTTTTCTGGGGCCTTTGACCGATATGGCTTCCGCCCTGCTGCTAGAGCCTTCCATTGCCGAACGTGATATTAAAGTGGTCTGGATCGGCGGTGGTGCCTGGCCTTCCGGCAATTCCGAGTATAATCTGCATAATGACATCAAGGCAGCCAATGTCGTGATGCGTTCTTCCGTGGAAGTATGGCAGATCCCTCAAAACGTTTACCGGATGATGCCTGTTTCTTTCGCTGAGCTGACACGTAAAGTCAGGCCATGCGGTGAAGTCGGGCGCTATCTGGTGGATAATCTGATCGAATTCAACAATATGGCTCCCGCAAGGCCCGTTGAATTCCGGGTGCTGGGAGATTCTCCGGCCATCGGTGTGATGATGAATGATAACTGCGGCCGCTGGAACTACAAGCCCGCACCGGAATTTGAGGATGGTATGCATTATATACACAATGGCAAGAACCGTCCGATCCGGGTCTACGAAAATATCGACAACCGGTTTATTCTGGAGGATTTTTACGCGAAGCTGCAGGACTTCGCTGAAAACAAATGATTTTTTAAGGAGGTTTTGAGATGCAGTTCGGTATTTGCAGTACGATTGACCGGATGAAGGACGTTAAGGACCTGGGATTTGATTATCTGGAGATGAGTGTGAATAAGCTCGCGGCGATGACGGAGGATGAATTCCTCCGCGTCCAGGTGACTGCGAGAGAGGTGGGGCTGCCCACGCCCACGTTTAATGGGCTGATTCCCGGCAGCATTCCGCTTCTGGGCGAGAAAGCCGATCGCGAGCAGCTGGAGAAATATCTTCATCACGCCTATGGACGTCTGGCTAAGCTCGGCGCGGAAGTAGCGGTTTTCGGCAGCAGCGGTGCGAGAATGCGTCCCGCGGGTCTGAGTTATCAGGATGCCTGGAGACAGCTTGTCGAGGCAACCAAGGTGATCGGCGGCATTGCCGAGAAGTACGGCATTATCATTGTGATTGAACCGCTGCAGCGCCGCGAATGCAATATGGTGAATTCCATGGGAGAGGGCGCGAGCCTGCAGGCCATGGTCAATCTGGACAATGTGCAGCTGCTGACTGACTTTTATCATGTGGTGAGCGATAATGAGCCGATGGCGGATGTCAACCGGATCGGTGAATTCACCCACGTGCACATCGCAGCCCGCCATCAGCGCCGTTATCCGCTGCCCGGCCAGCCGGACGATTATCTGCAGTATTTTGCAAGGCTTAAGAGTATCGGTTATGATAATCGCATTACGATCGAAGCAAAGGCGGATGATTTTATGCTGGAGGGTGCGCTCAGCCTTCGCTATCTGAAGACGCTGTGGGAGAAAGCGGACCCCGCCGCGTTATAATATCTTTGATAAGGAGAAAGTATCATGAAAAGAATAGTACTGGGATTTGCTCCGACCAGGCGCAGCATTTTCAGCGCGCCCGACGCGGTCAAGTATGCCAATCTGACCAGAGAGAAGCTTCGTGAACTCGGCGTGGAGTTTGTGGATATCGATGATATCAATGCCGAGGGGCTGCTGTATAATGAAGAAGACCGGCTGAGGGTGCTGGATAAGTTCCGCGAGGCCGGTGTGGACGGGCTTTTCCTGCCGCACTGCAATTTCGGCACCGAGTATATCGTGGCGAGACTGGCGAAAGATCTGGACGTACCGGTGTTGCTGTGGGGACCGCTTGACGAGCGTCCCGAGCCGGATGGCAGGCGCCTGCGCGATACGCAGTGCGGACTTTTTGCGACAGGCAAGGTGCTGAGGCGCTTCGGCGTACCGTTCACGTATCTGACGAACTGCCGCTTAAGCGACCCCGTTTTCGAGCGGGGTGTCAAGGACTTCCTGGCTGTCTGCAACGTGGTCAGGACTTTCCGACATATCAGGATCCTGCAGATCGGCCCCCGTCCCTATGACTTCTGGTCCACCATGTGCAATGAGGGCGAGCTGCTGGAGCGTTTTAACGTACAGCTGGCTCCGATTCCTCTGCCGGAACTGACCGAGGAAGTGCGTAAGGCAATCGAGGAGGGCACCGAAGTTCAGCAGACCATGGACTACTGCCGTGCCAACATGGACATCAATGTGAATGAAAAGCAGCTTACCAACGTGGCAGGCCTTGCCGTTGCGATGGAGAGACTGATCAGGAAATATCACTGCAATGCCGGTGCGATCCAGTGCTGGAACGCACTTCAGAGCGAACTCGGCATTATGCCCTGTGCGGCCAATGCGCTGCTGAATGATAAGGGTATTCCGATCGTCTGCGAAACCGATATCCACGGAGCGATCACCGCACTGATGGTCGAGGCCGCGACGCTCGATGAGACCCGCAGCTTCTTCGCCGACTGGACGATCCGTCATCCCGACATCGAAAACGGCGAGCTGCTGCAGCACTGTGGTCCCTGGCCTCTGTCGGTGGCCGGCTGCAAGCCCTGCATCACCTATCCGCTTGCCTTTGATTATCCCGGCGCCATCACGGCTGAGGCCAAGCACGGCGATCTGACACTGGCCAGGTTCGACGGGGACAACGGCGAATACTCTCTGTTGCTCGGCAATGCCAGGGGCGTGGACGGCCCCAAGGGGATGGGCACCTATCTGTGGATCGAGGTCGAGAATATCAAACGCCTCGAGGCCAAAGTCGTGGAAGGCCCGTATATTCATCACTGTGTCGGCATCCATAAGAATGTCGTGCCGGTACTGTATGAAGCCTGCAAGTACATCGGAATCAAGCCGGACCTGTATGATCCGGTCGAAGAAGATGTCAAGGCCTATCTGAGAGGTGAATAAATCCGATGATGAATCTGACTGAAAAAGCATATCAGATCCGGCAGGACGTGCTGGATCTGATATACCGCGGAAAAGCGGGGCATATCGGGGGCGATTTCAGTGTCTGCGATATTCTGGTCACGCTGTACTACCGCATCATGAATGTCGGACCGGACAAGACGGAAGACCCTGATCGCGACCGTTTTATCCTGAGTAAAGGGCATTCGGTCGAATCCCTGTACTGCATCCTGGCTGACCGGGGATTCTTTCCCAAGGAGGAGCTGCTCGGCTATTCGCAGTTCGGCAGTAAGTTCATCGGTCATCCGAATAATAAAATCAATGGAATTGAGATGAATTCGGGATCGCTGGGCCATGGCCTTCCGGTTGCGGTCGGCATGGCACTTGCCGGCAAGATGGATGGACGTGCCTACCGCGTTTATACGGTGATGGGGGATGGAGAACTGGCGGAAGGCTCCGTCTGGGAAGGCGCAATGGCAGCTTCGCATTATCATCTGGATAATCTGACAGCGGTGGTGGACCGCAACCGTCTGCAGATCAGCGGCAGTACGGAGGACGTTATGCATCACGACGATCTGGCGGCCAGATTTGAGGCTTTCGGCTGGAATGTGATCCACGCGCCGGGCAATGATCCGGACGCGCTGACAGCGGCTTTCCTGGAAGCGGCCGAGACCAAGGGGCTCCCAACTGTTATCATCGCCAACACAGTCAAGGGATGCGGCGTTTCTTTCATGGAAGACAAGGCGGTCTGGCATCATAAAGTACCGAACGAGCAGGAATATGAACAGGCCCGCCGGGAACTGGAAGAAAGGAGGGCATTTATTCATGGCATCGATTGCGAATAAACAGGTGATCTGCGAAGTGCTGCAGGAGCATGCTGCGTCCGACCGTGATATTATTGTCCTCTGCAGTGATTCCAGAGGATCAGCTTCCATGACACCCTTCTTCGAACAGTTTCCGGAGCAGAGTGTGGAGACCGGTATTGCCGAGCAGAATCTGGTTTCAATTGCCGCAGGGCTTGCCGCGTGCGGCAAAAAGCCCTATGTTGCTTCGCCGGCATGCTTCCTTTCGACCCGCAGTATGGAGCAGGTGAAGGTGGATGTGGCTTATTCTCACACCAATGTCAAGCTGGTCGGTGTTTCCGGCGGCGTGAGTTACGGGGCACTTGGCATGACGCATCATTCCGCGCAGGATATCGCGACTATGGGTTCGATTCCGGGTATGCGGGTATATCTGCCGAGCGACCGTCATCAGACCCGTAAGCTGATGGAGGCGCTGCTGCAGGACCGCGAGCCGGCCTATATCCGTACCGGCCGCAATGCGGTGGAGGATGTCTATACCGAGGATCATGTGCCTTTTGAGATGAATAAAGCGACGGTACTGGCCGAAGGGACGGATCTGACCATCATAGCATGCGGTGAAATGGTCGCTGCCGCGAAACGCGGTGCTGAACTGCTTGCGGAACAGGGCATTCACGCGCGAGTGCTGGATATGTATTGTGTGAAACCTTTGGATACAGAAGCCGTGATCCGCGCGGCACGCGAGACGGGGGCGATCCTCACCATTGAAGAGCATGGCCCGATCGGCGGTCTGGCGGGAATGGTTGCCCAGACAGCAGCGGCCGCCTGCCCGGTCAGAATCGCTTCGATGAGCTTGCCGGATGCTCCCTGCGTAGCGGGCAAGTCCAAGGAGATTTTTGCCTATTACGGGCTGACGGCCGAAGGAATCGTTACACGTGCCCGTCAGCTGCTGGAGCGTTTCTAAACAGGAGAGGAGCAGAGCTATGCGATATATCATCGCGATAGACCAGAGTACACAGGGCACCAAAGCGATGCTGCTCGACGAGGCAGGGTGCCGCGGGACTGTTGTACAGCGTCCGCACAGGCAGATCATCCTGCCGAACGGTTTCGTAGAGCATGATCCCGAGGAGATTTATGCCAATGTATGCGGCGTGGCCGGCGATCTGCTCGGGCAGACGGGAATCGATCCGGCCGATATCGCCGGCATCGGTATCAGCAATCAGCGTGAAACGACGGTCGCCTGGGACCGTGTTACGGGCCGTTCTTTTGGCAATGCCGTGGTGTGGCAGTGTGCCAGAGGAAAAGCGATCTGCGATGATCTGGAGGCACGCGGCGCGGCTGAGATGATCCGCACGCGCACGGGGCTGCGGCTTTCACCATATTTCAGCGCGGCCAAAGCCGCCTGGATTCTGCAGAACCGTGAGGACGCCCGGCAGGCTGCCCGGGAAGGGCGTTTTGCCGCGGGCACGGTGGACAGCTACCTCGTCTACCGGCTGACCGGCGGAAAATCCTTTAAGACGGATGTTTCGAATGCTTCCCGCATGCAGCTGATGGATCTCCGGACGCTTAGCTGGGATCCCGAAATCTGTGCGCTTTTCGGCATGGATCCTTCCATGCTGCCGGAGATCTGCGATTCGGACGCACTCTACGGATATACGGATTTTGAAGGGGTTTTGCCGCAGCCCGTTCCGATCCACGGTGTCATGGGCGATTCGCACGCGTCTTTATTCGGACACGGCTGCCGGCGGCCAGGGCAGATGAAGTCTTCCTACGGTACAGGTTCGTCGATCATGATGAATATCGGAAATGCTCCGGTGCTCAGCGAAAACGGCCTGGTGACCTCTCTTGCCTGGCGCATCGGCGGCGAGACCAATTATGTGCTGGAAGGCAATATCAATTATTCCGGCGCGGTGATGACCTGGGTCATACAGGATCTGGGGCTGCTCGATAAGGCTTCCGATGCGGATGCACTGATCGAGAAGGCCGAGCCGGCGGATACGACCTATATCGTTCCGGCTTTTTCAGGCATGGGGGCACCCTACTGGGCCAGCGATGCCAAAGCCATGATCTATGGCATGAGCCGCAATACCGGCCGTGCCGAGCTGGTCAAGGCAGTGGACGAGTGCATTGCTTATCAGGTGACGGATATCGTCCGGATCATGTCACAGGAGTCCGGCGCTCCCCTGTCAGAGGTGCGTGCAGACGGCGGCGGCAGCAAGGGACGCTTTCTGATGCAGTTCCAGAGCGATACTCTTGGCATACCAGTCTATGCATCCGACAATGAAGAGCTCTCCGGCACGGGAGCCGGCTGGGCCGCGGGCCTCGGACTTGGCTTATATGATGAAAGCATTTTCGGACGGAGCCATTATCAGGCCTATCAGCCTCACATGTCAGCGGAATTACAGAAACAAAAATATGACGGCTGGAAGGATGCCGTCAGAAGGGTATTGATGTAAAATGGGGGAAACTACTGCAAACAATAATCGTTCGATTAAGATGGTCCGCCTTCTTTTCGGGCTGACAACTATGTTTTTCTGGGCGTCCGAATACTGCCATGTGCCGTATTTTACGCCTTATCTGAGGACGCTTTCCATGGCGGCTTCGCTGATGGGGTATCTGGTCGGCTGCTATGGCTTTACACAGCTGATCGTGCGGATCCCGCTCGGCATATTTGCCGACCGGTCCGGCAAATACAAGCTGCTGGTGACGTCCGGATGCTTTTTCACGACCGTTTCGTCGCTGCTTCTCTTTATCACGACCAATATTCCGCTGATGTTTTTCGCCAGGATCCTGGCGGGTGTGGCCGCATCGCACTGGGTCGCCTTTACCGTTATGTTCACCGGTTATTACAAGCCGGAAGAGAGCGGCAAAGCGATCGCTACGATCAATGGTTTTAACAATACCGGCAAACTCCTGGCGTTCTTCCTGGGAATGGCGGCCGCGACGCTGGTGGACTACCGGATGCCGCTGCTGATGAGTGTTCTGACCGGATTTGTTGCCGTGGTGCTGTCCCTCTTCATTAAGGAAGGGCAGACGCGCCGCCGTGAACCCGTCTCCATCCCCGAACTGCTTAAGGTCTTTAAGGACAAGACAGTCCTGGTGCCGGCGCTTTTCGCGGTCATCATGCAGATGCTCGGCCAGGGTACGGCCTTTTCATTTACATCGGACGTGGCCCGAAGTATCGGTGCCAATGCGATTGAGATTGGGGTGGCCTCCTGCCTGTTCACCGGCTCCCAGATCGCCACAGCGGTATTCTTAAGCGGATCCTTTGCCCAGCGGCAGAAGAGCCATCATATGATCGCGGTGGGTTTCGTCCTTTTTGTCTGCTACTGCCTGACGATCGGCCTGACCGGGAGCATGTGGCTGATTTATCCTGCTCAGATCATCGGCGGTATCGGAAATGCCATCCTGACCTCCGTCCTGATGTCCTCCAGTATCCGTTATATCAAGCCTGAGAAGAAGAGTACCGCCATGGGCTTTTACCAGGCTATTTACGGAATCGGCATGACTGCAGGCCCCGTAATCATGGGATACTTTGTCGAGTACAGCGGATATACCGGAGGCTTCGGCATCTTTGCCGCGTTCGCGGCGATCGCAGCCGTGCTGGCATTTGTCTTTATCCCGCGCATTCAGCCCAAGGAAGCATAACCGGATTATCCGTTCAGACTGCCTCCTATGAGGGAAAAACATAATAAGCTAAGCCCCGTGTCCTCTCTGCAGTACAGCAGATAGGGCCACGGGGCTTTTCCATAAATCAGAACCATTGAGATTATTTGAACTCCTCAGGCACGTACAGCCACTGCGCCGGCCCGGTATCCCGCATCAAGGTGAGCGGATTCCTGAATCTGGTCAGGAAAAGCCAGGCCATATACAGATCGCCCACACAGCCGCTGATATGCAACGCGAAAGCGACCCCGCAGATCAGGTACCAGATCTGGTTGACATGGTGCAGCCAGATGGTCAGCGGGAGCAGAATCACCGAGAACAACGTGAACGGTGCAAGCAGGGACAGAAGAGCAGTCCGGCGGTAGGTATAAATATTCGGAACTCCGCAGAAGGCGACACTCCATGAAATACCGAAAGTCAGCTTTTCATGGGTCAGAATCTTATAAACGGCGCCGTGCGTCAGCTCATGGAGAATCAGATACCCTATGATGATCGCCAGGAAAGCGAAGTATTGGCCCATAATTCCGTCACCTCTGAGATCAATGGCCGAGAAATCGGCATTGAGGAACACGATGGCCAGGATGGGCAGCGCGATCAGGAGAGAGAATATAGTAAAGATGGTTCCTGTTTTTTTGCTCTTCGCGTCGATGGAATAGACCTCGGTGTAGTTTTGCGGCAGTTCTCTTTCAAAATAACGTTCAGGCATTTTCCGTAAACGACCTCCTGTTACTGTATCGATGCCTCCAGATCGGACGTCATCGCTTCATCAGAGAGGAGCGAGCTTTTAACCAGTGAGGTTTCCGTGCTCATCTGAGCGAAATAATGGTCTCTGACGCGGTTGTAGGCTTCGTTAAATGCGGCATTGTCACCCGAATGGAGACGGTCGAAATACAGGTGTTCATGATCGGCCAGTTCGGGATAGACACGGACCATGGTAGCGATTCCGATATTGGAGCAGACGCTGCTGATCCGGCGGAATTCGTTCAGCAGATCGGAGTAGACCGAATCGGCAAAGGCGTTGCATTCACCCGTGCTCATGCGTTTCAGGTGATTACGTTTAAGTACGGTGGTAAGGTCTGCGATGACCTGCACCAGAGGTTCGATCCTGCCGGCAGCTTCGATATCACGCTTTAAGAATGTCAGCTCCGATTCATCCAGAATTTCATGAATCGCGCCTTTCAGCACCGCGAGTTCCGACTGCGCGGCAGCGGACAACACGGTATTACTGGTATTCAGTGTCTTGGCGTGATCGGCGATATTTACAGCATGGTCGCCCAGATGCTCGAATTCGGAGGTGACCTTGTAATACTGGTCCATGATGGAGACGTGGTACTGGTTGCGCAGATGCGGCAGGAAATTGATCATATACTTACTGGCATAGTCAGTCATACTGTCGATCTCATCTTCCTCCCGCAGAATCTCGGCGTGCAGATCGGCATCGTATTTTTCCAGCAGCCGGAAGGATTTTTGAATATTGGATCTGGCCGCCGCAAACTGGGTGCACAGCAGGTTGTAGCAGCTCTGGAGCGCAATGGCGGGAGTGTTGAAGAAGACGGGATTCAGCGCGTCGATCACGGACTTATACTTGCTTTCCTCAACAGGAGCATCCTTCACGATCTTGCGGCTGAGATTCTCAAATACTTTCATTACGGGGAGCAGCACCAGCGCACAGCCCAGATTGAAAATGGTATTGGTATTCGCGATGATACCTGAATTGACTGTCGTATTCCACAAACCATCCAGCAGCCCCAGATGGTGCACGATCGTGACTACGACAAGGACCAGCACGGTTTTGCCCAGGTTGAAAAGGATGTTTACGATACCGACACGCTTAGCGTCAGGCTTCGATCCGATGTAGCAGACGATCGCGGTGGTGACACAGTCTCCCAGGTAAATACCCACGATGATGGCGTAGATGGATTTGAACTGGAGCAGTCCGGTGGCAGAAATAGCCTGCAGGATACCGATGGTGGCGGAAGAACTCTGCAGCACGAATGCGACGCCTGCACCCGTAATATATCCGATGACGGGACTGTCGCTGAGATTGGTAAACAGCCGTTCGATCATACCGGATTGCGTCAGAGTGTTGACCGCTCCGGTCATATTCAGCAGTCCGGAGAAAAGAATACCGAAACCGATCGCGATATTGCCGATCGAACGGGAATTCTTGAAGAAATGCCCCATGATCAGAACGATACCGACGATCAGCGCAATCGGGGCCAGCGTAGAGGGCTGCAGAAAGCGCAGAAAAGAATTACCGGAAGCATCGAGGTCGAGCAGACGGATGATCTGACCCGTTACCGTGGTACCGACATTCGCGCCGATAATAATACCGAGGGACTGCCGCAGCGACAGAATACCGGCGCCTACAAGCCCCGCGGTAATCACAATGGTAGCGGTGGAGGACTGGATCAGAGCGGTGATCAGTAAACCGACGAGAAAGGCCTTAAAGACATTATCGGTAACTCTTTCCATAACCCTCTTCAGAGCGCCGGATGAGTTTTCCTTAAGAGAATCACTCATGAGACGCATGCCGTAAAGGAACATGGCCAGGCCGCCAAATAGCGCGATTACATTAAATATATCCATAAAATGAGCCCCTATTGATTGTTGTTGTCCGAAAAAGCCAAATGACATCTGTTATCTGTGCATTGGAACCATGGTGACGGCAGGGACGCGGAGCAAGTCCGGCGATACCCTGCCGTATAAAGTCATATAAAGTGTGGCTTGCCCCTTTTGCACGAGTAGATGTGCATAAGGGGGACTTTGGCGTATTATTGAGCAGCACGGAAGATGGCTTCCATATCGGCTTCCTGAAGCTTCATGACGGAGCCGAGCGTCCCGGTCGGGGAGGCGACGGCCGCCTTATGCGCCAGCTCTTTATACTCTTCATCCGTGGGATGCACACCCAGCTCGGTCAGCGAAACGGGCATGTGAATGGAACGGAAGAATTCTTCCATGGCGCCGATGCCGGCGAGTGCGGTCGCTTCGTCATCATCGCAGGGGGTTACGCCAAGGACATTGACGGCGAGCTTGGCAAAACGGGCAGGATTGTTCTTGTATACGTAGCGCGCCCAGGTGCCCCAGATGGCGGCAAGACCGGCACCATGCGCAACATCGAACATTCCGCCGACTTCATGCTCCAGACGATGGCAGGCCCAGTCGCCGCCATCCGTACCGCATCCGGTCAGGCCATTGTGGGAAAGACTGCCCGCCCACATGATTTCCGCGCGGGCATCGTAATTCTCGGGCTCATCCAGCAGGATCAAAGCATTGCGCATCACAGTGCGAAGCAGGCCTTCGGCGATTTCGTCCGTCAGATCCATGGCCCCGCCGTTATTCAGATAACGCTCCAGCGTATGCATCATGATATCCGTGCAGCCGCTCATGGTCTGATACTCAGGCAGCGTCATGGTCAGTGTCGGATTCAGAACAGCAAAGCGCGGACGGATATAATCCGTATTGCAGGAACGCTTCAGCCATCCGTCCTCATTGGTGATGACAGTGGAGTTGCTCATCTCGCTGCCGGTCGCGGAGATGGTCAGTACTACGCCCACAGGATAAGCTCCGGCGGGCTTACGCTTCAGATCAAAGAAATCCCAGACATCGCCTTCGTTCGCGAGACCGTATCCGATCGCTTTGGCAGAATCCGCGACACTGCCGCCGCCGACGGCCAGCAGGAAGTCCACTCCTTCTTTACGGCAAAGCTCGATACCCTCATAAACCTTGGAAAGGCGGGGATTCGGCACCACGCCGCCCAGCTCCACATAGCCGATACCCAGCTCGTCCAGAGACTTCTCGATCTGAGCGATCAGGCCGGTGCGTTTTACACGCTCGCTGCCGTAGTGGATCAGAACTTTCTTCGCGCCCTGTTCCGCGACCAGTTCGCCGGTCTTAAGCTCGGCATAAGGACCGAAAACGACTTTGGTCGGTGTATAATACGTAAATCCAAGCATACTAATACCCCCTCAATGATTAGGATGGCTTGATTATACCATATTTCACGCGGTTTGAAAACCTTTTTCGCCTAAAATCTGGCAGTCTTTGACATCTGTTCCAGGGAAATGATTAAGAATTTCTGAACTCTGAAATCCCATCATTGACAGTTTGCGGCGAATGATGTACAATATCCTGTAGAAATGGCTAGGAATATGCCCGTCATTTCGTTATTGTTATCAGTGCACAGAGAGGGAGTTTCCTGTTTTGAAAAAGAAATCGCAGCGTATTAAGAAGCAGACGCTGGTCGGGATGCTGGCGGTAGCCGTTGTCCTGATCATCGGAATCGTCATCCTGGCTACAAGTGTGGATTTTGGCAGTATCGCGGATATGTTCCGCCCTGCGGGACAGTCAAGCAAGAGTGCCGAGGCCTCCGCCGAGAGCAGTGAGGAGGAATCCAGGATCGATCCGGATTTCACCGGCCTGCTTGAGATTGACGGTCAGACGGTCTATATCGTTAAGGGTGAACCGCAGTATGACGCGACCGGCCTGATGTATGTGAACGGTGACTATTATCTGCTGGAGAAAGGGATTTTCCGGAAAGATTATACCGGGCTCACCGAAAGTGCCGGTGAATTATATTATGTCAGCGAAGGCAAGGTTAAACTGGATCATAACGGCGTGGTCGAGTATAAGGGCGATTTCTATTCTGTCAAGAACGGAATCGTGGATCAGAGTTGCACCGGAATCGTCAAAGACGGGGATAAGGGCTATCTGTTCGAGAACGGCAAGGCCATTATCGAAGAGGCCGGACTGGTCGCGCATGAGGATCAGATCTACCTGTTTGCCGGCGACGGTTCGCTTGAATCAGGCTGGTATGATGACGCCGGCGGCCGCATGTATTTTGACGGCGATACCTTTGCCGCCTGTATGAACGGCGTTTTCCCGGTGGATGAAGAGACCAGCTATCTGTTCGATAAAGACGGTTATCTGGAGACCGATAAATGGAACGAGCGCAGCGGATATTTCATCGTCAACAAGCACCGCTACCATATGGAGGAAGACGGCAAGGTGACCGATGCGATGCTTCCCTGCTATGAGAAGGCCGTTCGCATCCTGGATGAGATCGGCTGGGATGATCTGTATGCAGCTTATCAGTGGACGATCAATGCCATTTATTGGCATACGGACTATGAACTGCTGTATCCTTACAGCGTGCCCGAGGGCGAGAGTCATATCAACTATTTTGTTGATTACGGCCTGACGCTGCGCACCCTTCCCGGTGAAGCGGGCGCGGACGGTACGCAGGGCTATGTCGGCAACTGCTATGTTTTTGCCGCTGTATTTACGTCACTGGCCCGCATGATGGGCTATGACGCGTATTTCATTGAAGGTGTGGTCCCCCATCCGAACGGCGACCGGGATCCTCATGGCTGGTGCGAGATCGAAGAGGAAGACGGCTGCTGGATCTATGATCCGGAGTACGAGAATCACCGTAACCAGCATACGGACTATCATAAGGACTGCGGATGGAGAACTTATAACGGATCCCCGGATATCTGGGATTTCGCGGACGGTGTGAGGGCTGAATAATGGCTGAGAATGTGAGTGCCGGCAGAATCGATGCATATTCCTGGCTGAGGGCGATCGCCTGCGTCGCGATCGTACTGCTGCATACGGTTTACGGATGCATCAGTGTCCATACTTCGGGCCTGACAGAGTCTTCCACGATCGTCTATGTTTCTCTGCAAAGCCTGATGATGTGGGCGGTTCCCTGTTTTATCATGGTCACCGGCGCGCTCCTGCTCGATCCCGCACGTGAGATGACGATCCGCAAGATTTACACCAAGTATATCTGGCGTGTGCTGCTCGCGCTCATCATCTTCAGTTTCATCTACATGCTGTATGAGATGATTTTTGACGGCCGCGCGTTCTCCTTCAAAACTGTCTGGGAGACGCTCGTCACCATCTTCTCCAGCCAGGGAGCGTGGGCGCATATCTGGTATCTGTACTGTCTGATCGGTCTGTATCTGCTGCTTCCGGTATACCGGATCATTGCACGTCATGCGACCAAAGCTCAGATGCAGTATCTGCTGGTCATCTATGTCATTTTCCGCTCCATACTGGTTCTGCTTCGCGGTGCGGGGATCGACAGTGGCTTCTATATCCATGTATCCACGATTTATCCATTCTATCTGTTCCTTGGCTATTATTTCGCCAAGTACTGGAAGAAGAGCGTCCTTCGCGATCTGATCCTGACACTTTGCGGCACTGCTCTGATCATTGTCTCGGTCTGGGCCAGATATCATCACGGCCTCGCATGGCTCAGCAACGCCTACAATTATAACGGCATTCCGACCATCATGATGGCCATCGGCATTTACGGGCTGGTGCGCAGCATCCGGGTTGCTCCGGAGAGCCCGGCTCACCAGGTCCTGATGCTGGTTGATCAGCATTCCTTCGGCATTTATCTGATCCATCTGATCTGGATCCGCCTCTTTGTTAAGAGCATCGGATGGAATCCGCTTCGTCTGGGGCTTTTCGGCATCCTGCTGCTCTTTGTCATGACACTCGTCCTGTCCTTCGGATTGAGTTTCGGACTTAAAAAATTACCTGTTTTCAGAAAGATACTATAATATTTGAGGAGGTATAACCATGAAAAAGATATTACCCATCATCGCTGTGATTCTGATGATGGCACTCGCTTCCTGTTCGGGAGGCGGAGAGGAGTCCAAGAGCGGCTCCGATTCCCAGGCTTCCGCACCCGCGGAGACTTACGAAATCGTTCTTAAAAACGGAGCTGACGCGGTGCTTAAAGAGTTCTCCTTTGGCGGCAAAAATCTCCTTGCCGCGGATCTTGCGGCCGGCGCGGAGCTGAAAGTCACCGTATCCGGAGGCAAAGGCGATGTTAAAGTCGTGTTTGACGGGGCTGATCCCATGACCCTGCACATCTTCCCGGTGAATGATATGCAGCAGGCGACGGTCTGCCGCGATGAGAAGACCGTTTATCTGACCTATGTCAACCTGAAAGGCGCGCTCCAGAATACCAAGAATGACGAAGCTGCGTATGTTCCTGAACAGACGGAGAGTTCCGCTCCGGAAGAATCCATGTACATTCCTCCGGTGGACGGTGATCCCAGCATGCCGGATGATATCGGCGGCGGATGCATCAATGACAGCGGCCTGTTCGGCTAAGCATGAATCGGGCACCTCTTAAGCGAGGTGCCTTTTCTTTGTATCCGGATTAAATTCCCCCTTGACAAACAGAACAAATGTTCGTATAATTAAAGCGCCGGAAGGAGGTGAGAGGATGGAACGGACATATATCGCGATCGATCTGAAGTCTTTTTACGCGTCGGTGGAGTGTGTGGACCGCAGCGTGGATCCGCTGGTGACCAATCTGGTGGTGGCAGATCCCAGCCGGTCGGAGAAAACGATTTGTCTGGCGGTTTCACCCGCGCTGAAACGGTTGGGTGTTCCCGGCCGGCCGCGCCTGTTTGAGGTGATTCAGCAGGTGGACCGGGTGAATGAGGAGCGGCGCCAGCGTGCCCCACATCATCAACTCTCAGGGGCTTCCTGGTATGAGGATGAACTGCAGGAGGATCCGGTGCTCAGAGTGGATTACATTGTCGCTCCGCCCAGGATGGCCCGCTATATGGAGGTCAGCGCGCAGATATACCGGATTTATCTGAAATATGCCTCGGAAGACGATATCCATGTCTACTCGATCGACGAGGTTTTTATTGACGCAACCGCATATCTGCATTCTTTTCAGATCACAGCGAGGGACTATGCGACACGGATCGTGAGGGATATTATTCGTGAGACGGGGATTACCGCGACGGTCGGCATCGGGACCAACCTGTATCTGTGCAAGATCGCTATGGATATCGTCGCCAAGCATATGCCGCCGGATGAGACCGGGATGCGGATCGCCGAGCTGGATGAGCAGAGCTATCGCGAGAAGTTATGGCTGCATCGGCCTCTTACTGATTTCTGGCGGATCGGCGGCGGATACCGGCGCAAACTGGAAGCCCATGGCATGTATACTATGGGGGATGTGGCGCTTTGTTCCGTCGGGCAGCCGGGCGAATACCATAACCCGGAGCTGCTGTATAAGCTGTTCGGGATCAACGCAGAGCTGCTGATCGACCATGCCTGGGGACGCGAACCCTGTACGATGGCCGATATTAAGAGCTACCGGCCCGAATCCCGCAGCCTCAGCACCGGCCAGGTACTGCCGGAACCCTATGAATTTGACAAAGGCAGGATCGTGGTGCGCGAGATGACGGAACTGCTTGTTCTGGATCTTGTCGATAAAATGCTCCGGACCGATCAGATGGTCCTCACGGTCTGTTATGATACGGATTTTGCCACGGATGACAGTGTGCGGGCCCGATTTGACCATGCGATACGCAGAGACTATTACGGCCGTGAGGTGCCCGAGCATGCGCACGGCAGTGTAAATCTCGGACGATTTACTTCTTCCGGGGACCGGATCGTGGAAGCGGTGGTGGGACTCTACGACCGGATCGTGGATCCCGGGCTTCACGTGCGCCGTATGTTTGTGGTAGCCAACCATATCCATCCGGAATCCGCTCCGCCTCCCATCTCGGGGCACCAGATCGATCTGTTCAGTGAACCCGTGCAGGAGGAGGATCCGCGCGAGCGCAGCCGCCAGCGTGCCATCCTTCGGATCCAGAAGAAATACGGCAAGAATTCGATCCTCAAGGGGACGAATCTGCTCAAAGGCGCCACCACTATCGAGCGCAATTCCCAGATCGGAGGGCATAAAGCATGAGCGGAGAGGATTATTATCAGCTTTGGAAACGATATGGCCGGATCCTCCGCCGGGAGCCTCCCGTCATTCCCGGACATCCGCCTATGCCGCGCGCTAAGCGGGCCGCCCAGTTTGCTCCTTTCGCGGCGCTTACAGGTTTTGAAGATGTGATCGAGGAAGCGGGCGGCCAGGTGAAGGATGAGGAGCTGGAGAGAATTGAATTTGTGAATCCGGAGTAAGTTTTCTGTGTTCCCGGGATCACATATACTGTGCGGCAGCAGGCAAGTCCGCACTAATTCGCAGGGAAGATCCCGGACGATCCGTGTTTCGGCAGAATCGCCCTGATTCCGGCCGAGGCCCCTATGATACACGGATCGGCCACTCATAAAAAATCAGCCACAAAACCCACACATAAAAAAACTGCCCAGGCAAAGATGATGCCTGGGCATGTTGGCTTTTGAGCGTCGATTATGCTTCCCAGTCGGGGAACTGCTCCTTGAAGGTGCGGTAGAAATACTTCTTCATGACGACATCATAGACATCGTTCGCATATTCCTCCAGCAGGCCGCGGTCGTACAGGTACTGCAGGATCGTGTAGCGGACGCGGAAGGTGCGGCCCTTGATGATCGCCTTGACGAAGCGATCCTTATCCGTAACGGTGAAGGGCAGCTGGAGATCGCGCTGCAGGGCTTCCAGACGGTCGAAAGCAGGCAGATATTTTTCAATCAGCGGGCGGACGACGGGGTCATCGATCTCGCGGTAGACTCTGCGGAAAAGCTCCATAGCCGTAAAGGTGCCCATCGCGACTTCAATGCCGTGCAGGTTCGGAACTTTGCCTTCTTCAACGTCCAGGACTTCGAAGGTCTGGCCGATCATGTGCTCGGTACCGGAGGCCGGACGGGAAGAGCCGGTAAAGGCGATGCCTTCGCCGGAGAGGATCAGGCCGTTGCTGACGCGGCGGATCGTTTCGATGTCGCGGTCTTTGAGGTAGGGAGCTGCTTCGCTGACCTGATTGGTGGCATCCAGAACCATATCGGCCACGGTCCCGCAGTAGTATTCGCCGTTCAGATCACGGGAGATCTCCCAATCCAGCAGGGCGATATACTTGCCGACCATGTCGCCCAGACCCGCAAGCAGCAGAGGCATCGGCGCTTCGGCGTTAACGTTCAGGTCGATGATAATGTGGCGGGCAATCGTGCAGTTGTAGACGATTTTGGCGCGGCCGTTCAACAGGGGAGCGACGACGGAGGCATAACCGTCCATGGAGGGGGCGGTGCCGACGATACCGTACTCCAGGCCAAGACGGTAGCTGACCATACGGACCGTGTCATTGATGGATCCAGACCCTACGCCCAGAATATAATCCGGATTATAGGAAAAAGCGTTGATATCATACGGATCGGTATCGATACCGGCTCCGATCAGAACCTTACCGATATTCTCAGCGTTGGGCAGTGCGGGGGAGGGCAGTATCAGCGTATGGGAAAGCTGACCGGAGGCGCGCAGCAACTCCTCGACGCGGCGGCCGGCGACCTCATAAGTATTCTCGTCGGCGACCATAAAAATCCGGTGATAATCCGCCAGAATGGCCGGAACTTTCTCGATCGCGTGTTCGGACACCTCGATGACCTTGGTGGGAATTTCGTGACGATGCTTTTCGCAATTGCATTTAAGTTCAATCATGGTAATGACTCCCTTTCTTTACTATGCAGATTCTTGCTCATAGTATAACACATTTTGAGCCGAATGTGAATGCATTCCGGGAAAAAGCCGCTTTTTTTTCGAGAAGGTTTTTTGAGCGGATCGGCCTGCCCGGATTGACAGCGGCGCAGATTCGGGATATACTATGATAAAAGAGGGGGGCGATAGTATGAGAATAGCCGTGATCGGCGCCGGAGCGATGGGGTGTCTGTATGCTGGATATCTTTCCAAACACAATGAAGTGACAGTGGTGACGCATCACCCGGTCTCCGCTGAAGCGATCCATATAACGGAGAAGGATGGTAGCGAGCATGTTTATCATCCCGCGATTGTGACGAGCGGTCAGGCTTGCGGTGAACCCGAACTTGTGGTGCTTGCCGTCAAATCCGCTTTTTTGGAAGATGCGTTGCGGCAGAATGCCGGGCTGCTGGGGGCGGATACCTATGTGCTCAGCCTGCAGAATGGTGCGGGGCACGAGGATGTCATCCGCGATTTTGTGGAGCCCGGACATATCCTGATCGGCCGGACGATGGATGGAAGTGTGCTCTGCGGCGAGCTTCGGATCCGTCATACCGGCGCAGGCATGACATACGTGGCACCGCTGGTACCGGAACAGACCGAGATGGCCCGCAGGATCGCCGCTGCTTTTACCGAAGGCGGACTGCCGTGCGAAGTGACCGATACACTGCCGCAGATCATTTGGGGCAAACTGATGGTCAATGCTTCGTCGAGCGTCCTTTCCGGTCTGCTGCAGGTGAGGCAGGGATTTGTGGCGGAGAATACAGAGGCATGGGCTGTTGCGGAAAAGCTGGTGCGTGAGACCTGCAGGACCGCCGCTGCGCTGGGGATACCTTTCGATGAAGAAGCGGAGGTAGAGCGCGTCCGCCTGAATCTGGTCAATAATCCCAACGGTTATACCAGTGTCTATGCGGACCTGAAGGCCGGACGGCTGACGGAGGTCGATTTTATTACAGGAGCGGTGGTCAGAACGGCCCACAGGCTCGGCGTCGAGGTTCCGACGCACGAACTGATGCTGCAGCTGATGCATGCCGCCGAGGGTGCTGCCGTTTGCTTTGGCAGGGATCGCTAATCCGTAAATCAGGGAGTGAATCAGTATGAAAATCGGTTTGATCGGCTGCGGAGAGATCGCGCGGGTCGGACACGGACCATCCCTCGTACAATATGCGTCGGAGCATCCGGATGTGGAGCTCGCGGCCTGCTGTGATATCCGCCCGGAAGCGGCGGAAGCTTTTCAGAAAGAGTTCGGCTTTACCGAATGTGCTTCCGACTGGGAAGAGATGATCCGCCGTGTGAAGCCGGATGCGCTGCTGTTGGCGGTCCCGGTCCCGCTCACCGCTGAGCTTTCGATCAGGATCCTGAAGCAGGGGATCCCGTTGATGCTGGAGAAGCCGCCCGGTCTGTATCCTGAGGATACAAGGCGAATGCAGGAGGCTGCCATCGCGAGCGGCACGCCGCATCAGGTGGCTTTTAACAGGCGCTTTATGCCCGTGGTCAGGCGCTTTAAAGAAGCGGCAGCCGGAGAGGCTTTCACGACCTGGGAGTATTCATTCTACCGTGTCGGGAGAATCGACCCGCATTACGAAACAACTTCCATCCATGCCATCGATACACTGCGGTATCTGGTGGGGGCGGATTACCGTACGGTGCAATTCCACTACACGCCTTCCGGCTCTGATAAGGACTATGTGCCTGCCATCTGGATGGAAGCGGAGTTCTTAAACGGCGCGCGCGGCAGTATTCATATCCAGCCGGCCACAGGCATCAGTCTGGAGCGATTTGCCGCACATGGAGTCAATCACTATCTGTACGGGGCACTTCCTTTCTATGCGGCCAACGGGTCACTGGACGGTGCCGGGGAGATCCTGGAAGCGCGTGACGGACGGATCATCCGGCAGGAGAGGGCGGCGGCGGCCGCCAATCATATTATGAACGGGTATTATGACGAGGACGCTTCTTTCCTGGAGGATATCCGTGCCGGACGCGAGCCGGTCAACAACCTGTCCACCTGCCTGCAATCGATGGAAGTCGCGGCCTGCATTTACCGGCGCGACGAATGGTATCGGCAAGAATAAGGAGGGATAATTATGGCAAAACGCAAGAATCTGCTGCTGATCTGCACGGATCACTGGCCTTCTTATCTGATGGGATGCGCGGGACATCCTGTGGTAATGACGCCCACACTTGACAGCCTGGCACATAACGGAGTAAGATTCGACCATTATTACAGCGAGTGCCCGGTCTGCATCCCTGCGCGCCGCAGCATGATGACCGGACTCAGTCCGAGACATCACGGAGACCGCGTATACTCGGACCGCATGACGATGCCGGACGTAACCACACTTGCGGGGGCTTTTCATGACGCGGGTTATCAGACTTACGCGGTTGGCAAGCTCCATGTCTATCCGCAGCGCGACCGTATCGGCTTTGACGATGTGTCGCTGCAGGAGGAAGGCCGCTATGAATTCGGAACGGTGGATGACTACCAGGTTTGGCTGGGCGAACAGGGCTATGTCGGTCAGGAATACACGCACGGCATGGGCAATAACGCGTATTATACACGCACATGGCACCTGCCCGAAGAGACGCATCCGACCAACTGGGCCACCAGGGAAATGTGCCGCCAGATCAAACGCAAAGACCCGACCAGACCGGCTTTCTACTATCTCTCTTATCAGTTCCCTCATCCGCCGCTGGTACCGCTCCAAAGCTTCTGGGACATGTACCGGGATGAAGAAATCGATGAGCCCTGGTATGCGGACTGGAACTGGAGCAGGGATATTTTCCGCCTGTGCGCAGAGCAGGCCAATCCCTATACCGAAAAAGAGCGGATCAGGGCTAGACGTGCTTTTTACGCGCAGTGTACTCATCTGGACAATCAGATCCGCATCGTCATCGGGACGCTCAGGGAATGCAATCTGCTGGATGATACGATCATTGTCTTTACAAGTGATCACGGAGATATGCTTTTTAACCATGGCATGGTGGCCAAGCGGAGTTTTTACGAGCCCTCCGCCTGTGTGCCGCTCATTATCTCGGGCAAGCCCTTCTACGATGAGTATCATCTGGCAGGGGAGACCCTTCACAAGTTGGGCGTACATGCGGATCTGATGCCGACGCTGCTGGATCTGTGCGGCGTTCCGGCACCGGAGGGGATGGACGGACTGCCTCTTATGAGCAACGGGGAGCATCCCTATGTCTACGGCGAAATCGGTACGGGAATCAAGGCCACCCGCATGGTGCGCAAAGACCGGTATAAATTGATTTACTATCCTTACGGCAATGTTATCCAGCTTTTTGACATGGAGGCTGACCCGCATGAGAAGTGCGATCTCGCCGCGGACCCGGCAATGATGGCTGTCCGTGACGAGCTGTGCAAAATAATGATGTCCGAATTCTATGGCAGTGATATGGAATGGATCCGCGACGGCGTCCTTGTGGGCATGCCGGAGGAGAAACAGCCATCCAAGCCGGATTTCGGGCTCTACAATCAGCGGGGCTATCACTGGCCGGTCCCGCAGGCATATTCCAATCTGGGTAAAAATCAATAAAATCAGGAGGAAATCACTATGAAATGGGGGATTATTTCCACAGGAACCATTGCCCGCACCTTTGCGCGCACCGTCAACGGGATGCAGAATCCGGACGAGACGCTTGCTGCGGTCAGCTCGCGGAGCCTGGACAAGGCGCAGGCTTTTGCTGAGGAATTCGGGGTCACACGTGCTTATGGCTCCTATGAAGAAATGATGCAGGACCCTGATGTGGATGCTGTATATATCGGCACACCCAATCACCTGCACTATGAGAACGCAAAAATGTGCCTGGAAGCCGGCAAGCATGTCCTGCTGGAAAAGCCGATGACAACGGACGCCGTCCAGGCAGTCAATCTGTACAAGCTCGCGCAGGAGAAGCATCTCTTTATCATGGAAGCATTCTGGATCCGCTTTCTGCCCGGTATGCAGGCTCTGCGTGACACCATCGATAACGGTGAAATCGGCGAACTCAGGCATGCCAGGGTCGAATTCGGCTTTACCGCACCCGAACCGCGGCTTGAGCGCAAACTCCGCGCCGATGTGGGCGGCGGGGCACTGCTGGATATCGGTATTTATACGTTGGGTTTCCTGCAGTTCATTATGCGCGACAGGGTGGAATCTTTCAGCACTCAGGTGCATTTCAGCCCTTACGGCTCGGATGATTTCAGCGTCCTGCAGCTATGCTACCCCGGCGGACGGACGGCTCACGCCACGCAGGCCATCGGTACGGTCATGCAGCGCAATGCTGTGATTTACGGTTCGACCGGAGCCATACTGATCCCTGATTTCCAGAAGATCGACCGCTTTACGGTTGCGCCCTACCAGGGTGAATCGCATACGGTGGAACTCCCCTTCTCGGGTACCGGATATGAATACGAGATTCTGGAAGTGACCCGCCAGGTCCGCGCAGGATCCTGGTACAGTAATATCTTCAGCCCCGAGGACAGCCTGAAGGTGCTCCGGCTGCTGGATGAGATCCGCGAAGCCTGGGACTTTGCGTATCCGTGGGAGAAAGAGGAATAATCATCCGTTCTTGTGACAAAGCAAACACCCGCTGCGGCATGCAGCGGGTGTTTTGATGGGGAGTGCCGGGAAAGTTATGCACACGACGCATAGCGATCATCAGCAACATAAACAAAACCGCCGGTGCCCCGGCGGCTTTGAAGAGCAGCTGAACTTTTCGTCCGGCTTTTACCGGATCGAAGCCTTGATCTCGGTCCAGAGAGCGTCATAGATCGCGTTCGCCTCGCCCAGATCCAGATAGATCTCACAGTTGGCGTAAACGCTTTCGTCCGGGAAGAGGATCTCATTGGTGAGCAGTTCTTCGTCCAGCACTTCCTGGGCGTATTCTTCGGTGCAGTCCAGCAATTTGGAGAGTGCGGCTGCATCCGTCTGTTCGGGATCCAGATATTTCAGAGCATCCTGGCTGGGTGTGGAGTAGCCCAGTTCCA
Organism: Bacillota bacterium; assembly: GCA_017442535.1. Lineage (GTDB taxonomy): Bacteria > Bacillota > Clostridia > Lachnospirales > Bianqueaceae > RUG12817. Next base: position 24,771 of record JAFRZL010000020.1, read on the forward strand.
GCATGTTTTTGAGGACGATATCGGTGCGGCACATGAAATTGATGAATTCCATGGCTTCGTCCTTATGCTCGGCACTCGCGGGTACGACCATGGAGTCCACCCAGAGGTTGCTGTATTCGGGCACAACATAAGCCATATGTTCGTTAAGCCCTGCTGCCTCCAGCGCATCGCCGGAGAAGACGACCGCAAGAGCCGCGTTCTCCATGGCCATCTGGTCGCGGGCTTCGTCCACATAATAGCCGTAGACGAGCGGAGCCTGCTGCAGCAGGAGTTCCTTGGCCTCGTTCAGATGAGCGGGATCCTTTTCATTGCAGGAATAGCCGAGCATCTTGAGGGCGGGAGTAAAGGCATCGCGCACACTGTCCGACATGATGATCTCACCCTTATACTTCTCATTCCAGAGCGTCTCCCAGGTGGGTACTTCGTCCACCATCTGATCATTATAAAGGATACCGAGAGTGCCCCAGGTATAGGGGACCGCATATTCATTATTCGGATCATACGCCATTCCCTTGAATACATCTGAGAGCAGACCGTAATTCGGGATCCTGGAGAAATCGAGCTTGGCCAGACGGTTCTCTTTGATCAGCCGTTCGATCATATATTCGGACGGGAAGAGGACGTCATAATTGCTGCCGCCGGAGGAGAGCTTCAGATACATTTCCTCATTGGTTTCATAGACGGAGTAAACGATATGAATACCGGTCTCTTTCTCGAACTGGTCCAGAACGGACATGTCCAGATAGTCGCCCCAGTTGAAAACCGAGAGCTCACGTTTCTCCCTTTTGCTGTTGCCGCCTCCGGCACAGCCGGTGAAGAGACTTGCGGCGAGGGCGAGGACAAGGCAGAGGGAAAGAATCTTGCGGAGAGAATGTTTCATGATGGACTCCTTTCATGTTACAAAAATCAGATTAACGAGCGGACGGGCTGCCGTGACGGTTTTTTGGCTTTGCGGCCCGATTTTCCGATCAGGTTGACAACCACGAGCAGGATCAGCACGGTCAGGAACATGATGGTCGAAAGGGCATTAATGGATGGTTTGATGCCGCGTTTGGCCATGGAATAGACCACGATGCTCAGGTTGGAGATGCCGTTTCCGGTGGTGAAAAAGCTGATGATGAAATCATCGATGGACATGGTAAAGGCCAGGAGTGTACCGGAAATGATGCCGGGCATCAGCTCCGGAATGATGACCTTGAAGAAAGCCTGCGAGGGGCTGGCACCCAGATCCATCGCGGCTTCGTACAGATGCGGATCCATCTGCCGCATATGCGGAAGCACCGAGAGGATCACATAGGGAATGTTAAACGTGATATGTGCGATCATCATGGTGCCGAGGCCGAGCGGCATCTTCATCAGGATGAAGAGCAGCATCAGCGAGACACCGGTAAGGATATCCGGATTGATGATCGGGAGATTCGCGACATTCACCATGGAATTGCGCTGCCAGCCTTTGAGGCGGCTGATGCCGATCGCGGAGATCGTCCCGACCACGGCAGCGACCAGGGAAGAAACCACTGCCGTGAGGACCGTATAATACAGTGCGTCCATGATCTGTGAATCGTGGAAGAGTTCGACATACCATCGAAGTGAAAACCCGGTAAAGACCGAAGTGCTGCGGCCTTCGTTGAAAGAGAAGACCATCAGCAGAATGATCGGCGCATACAGGAAGATAAAGATGATGATCATGTAGAAGCGCGAGAGAAAGGCGCCGAGAGCGGAGAGGAACTTCTTCATCAGATGAGCCCTCCTCTCTCGTTTTCCTCCGTATTATATTTGGAGGTCGCTTTCATAAACGCGAAAATCAGGACCATCAGGATCAGGGAGAGCGCCGAACCGAAAGCCCAGTTATTGGTCTTGAGGAACTGGCTCTCGATGATATTGCCGATCATATCGACTTTGCCGCCGCCGAGCAGGCTCGGGATGACAAAGGTTGTGACCGCCGGCAGGAACACCATAGAGATGCCGGAATAGACGCCGGGGATCGAGAGCGGCAGGACGACCTTGAGGAAGGTCTTACCCTCGGAAGCGCCCAGGTCGCCCGAAGCTTCGATCAGGCTCGGATCGATCTTGTTCAGCGAGTTGTAGATCGGCAGAACCATGAAGGGCAGGAAATTGTAAATCATGCCCAGTACGACGGCGGGCCGGGTATTCAGAATATTGATGCCAGGCAGGCCGATCAGGGAAAACAGGGAGTTAAGTATGCCGTTTTTGCCGAGGATGGCAAGCCAGGAATAGGTTCTGAGCAGGAAATTCATCCACATGGGCAGGATGAAGACCAGGATCATCACGCTCGCGGACGCGTGCCGGGAGAGAATATAGGCGAGAGGGTAGCCGAGCAGCAGGCAGATCAGCGTGGATTCAACGGCCAGCCACAGCGAACTGAGCAGCAGATGCAGATAGATACCGTCCGAAGAGAAAACTTTACGGAATGCATCGAGAGAGAAGCCACCGGAAGGATCCAGAAAAGCATTGTACAGTACCACCGCAAGCGGCAGCAGGATAAACATGATACTCCAGAGAAGCAGAGGGATCGCCATGAATTTCTGGCCGTCCGCAATGCTCCCCGCGCGGTACCGGGGCTTAGACTTCTTCATACTCATCCTCCTCCCGGCGCCTGAACTGCAGATCGGAATAGGGGGATTTCGCCATGACCTGAATGTTAAAGGGAATCACATCCAGACTGACAGGGGTACCGGGCTCCCACATGGAAGTGGAGTGAACGAGCCAGTTGAACCCGCCGGCGCTGACCTGCATTTCATAATGAACACCCTTAAAGATGATGGCCGTAACCTCGCCGCAGAGCTTGTCTTCGCGCGGCTGATCCAGGATCACGTCCTCGGGGCGGATGATGACATCCACCGGAGCATTCTCGCCGAAACCGACGTCGGCGCATTCCCAGGTGCGTCCCAGGAACGTGACAAGCTTATCGCGGTTCATCACAGCGGTATTGATGATATTGCTTTCGCCGATAAAATCGGCTACAAAGGCATTGACGGGCTCATTATAAATATCTTCGGGAGTCCCGATCTGCTGGATAACGCCGTCGTTCATGACAACGATCATATCCGACATGGTCAGAGCTTCCTCCTGATCATGGGTGACATAGATAAAGGTGATGCCAAGACGCTTCTGCATACGCTTCAGCTCGAGCTGCATTTCCTGACGGAGCTTCAGATCGAGGGCGCCCAGTGGCTCATCGAGCAGCAGGAGCTTCGGTTCGTTGACGATGGCGCGGGCTATGGCGACACGCTGCTGCTGGCCGCCTGAGAGCTGAGAGATGCGCCTCCTGTCATAACCGTCCATATTGACCAGATGGAGAGCACGCTTGACTTTTTCCTGGATCTCGGCCTTGGGAAGCTTGCGGATCTTCAGCCCGAAAGCGATATTCTCGGCAACATTCAGGTGGGGGAAGAGTGCATAGCGCTGAAAAACCGTATTCAGCGGCCGCTTATAGGGGGGCGTCCCGGCCAGATCGTTTCCCTCAAAGAGGACCTTGCCCGAAGTCGGTGTTTCAAACCCGCCGATGATCCGAAGCATGGTCGTTTTGCCGCATCCGGAGGGGCCGAGCAGCGTTACAAAGGTGTTTTTGCGCACATCCAGCTGAATGTGAGAAAGCACCTGATTCTGTGTCCCGTCTTCTTCCTCGAAGATCTTGCATACATCCTGCAGCTGAATCAGCAGGTTATCCTGATTATCCTGTGACATATGAAATCCTCCTGTGAATCAGAAATTGGGCGGGGTGCTGACCCAGAGCAGCCTGGCCGCGGATTTGCCCGTATTGCGCAGAAAATGCGGTTCATCGCACCGATAATAGAAGCTCTCGCCGCGATGAAGCGTCTGAGAACGCGAGCCGACCGTCACCAGTACCGTACCGGAGAGGCAGTAGCCGAATTCCTCACCGCTGTGCGGCCCGTCCTGCTCGGTCTGCATGCCCGGCGCAAGCTCCAGGAGGATCGGCTCCATCATATTGCGCTGGGCATTGGGCACGATCCACTGGATGATCTGGCCGTGGGCCGGATCTTCCTTTATAAAATAGTCCTCCTTGCAGAATACGATCTGATCGTCGGCTTCGTCGTTAAAGAATTCCTTCAGATTCGTGCCGAGGCATTGGAGAATATCGATCAAGGTCGCGATGGAAGGAGAAGTCAAATCATTCTCCACCTGTGAAATAAAGCCTTTGGACAGCTCGCAGCGGTCCGCCAGCTCCTCCTGTGTCAGCTGATTCAAGACCCTGAGAGCACGGATTTTCCTGCCGATTTCCATGGGGACGCCTCCTAGTGATACTAAGATAAAAGTTTAGTATTAATGTGGCTTGATGATTCTAACTTGAAAGTTTAGCATTTCTAAACCTGGCTTTGATTATACTACTGTTGTCATGCCTTGTCAACCCTTTTCCAGCAGAATCGCAAAAAACCATTGACGCGCCTTATACAAGATGGTAGAATAAACAGGCACTGCGCGTCCGCCCGCATCGGGACGGTTTTTGCGCCGGTGATAAAGAAGGAGGATCACATATATGGTTTCCGCTAAATTCAGCCTGATCGGGGATAAGGCTTTCTATAAAAAGGTTTTTTCTGTGACAATCCCGATAATGGTGCAGAATCTGATCACGAGTTTTGTCAGTCTGCTTGATAATATCATGGTGGGGCAGATGGGGACCGAGCAGATGTCCGGTGTCGCCATAGCCAACCAGCTGGTATTTGTGTTTAATCTGGCCATTTTCGGAGCGATTTCAGGCGTCGGTATTTTTACGGCACAATTCTTCGGCTCGGGGGATGAGGAGGGCGTCCGCTATACGATGCGGGCCAAGCTCTACATTTGCCTGATCCTGCTCGGAATCTTCTGGGTGCTTGCCTTTCTGAAGGGTGAAATGCTGATCGGTCTTTTCCTGCGGGCAGGCGACGATCAGGCCGCTGTGGCGCTGACGCTGTCGGAGGGCAAGCGGTATCTGATGGTCATTCTGATTGGGCTGCTGCCTTTCGCGGTTAACCAGGTTTTTGCCTCCACATTGAGAGAGTCCGGCGAGACGGTACTGCCGATGAAAGCCGGCATCATCGCGGTTTTCGTCAATCTCGTCTTTAACTATATTCTGATTTTCGGCCATTTCGGAGCACCGGCGCTAGGCGTGGTCGGCGCGGCGGTCGCGACCGTCCTCTCGCGTTTTGTCGAAGTGGGGATCGTAGCAGGGACCGCCATGCTCAGGAAGCATAAATATCCTTTCCTGAAGGGCCTTTTCAGCTCGTTCAAGGTGCCTGGTAATCTTGTCAGACGCATGTTCCGGCGCGGAACTCCGCTGCTCTTGAATGAATTCCTCTGGTCCCTCGCTATGAGCGCGATCATGCAGAGCTATTCGACCAGGGGGCTCGCGGCGGTGGCCGCGCTGAATATCAACAGTACGGTCGTAAACCTGTTTGCGCAAGGTTATTTTGCGATGGGATCCGCGGTGGCGATCATTGTGGGCCAACTCCTCGGAGCGGGCAAATACGAGGAGGCCAGGCAGACGGATTATAAACTGATCGCCTTTGGAGTAGCGGTCAGTGTGGTGATCGGGGCGGCGGCAGCCTTGCTCGCGCCTCTCTTCCCGCGACTGTATAATACGTCGCAGGAAGTCAGAGATCTTGCAGCATCACTTCTCAGGATCGCGGCCTGCTTTATGCCGCTCACGGCTTTCTGCCATACCTGCTATTTTACGCTGCGTTCAGGCGGCAAAACCATTATGACTTTTTTCTTTGACAGCTTCTATGTGATGGTGCTGGTTTACCCGATCTCGTTCCTGCTGTCAAGATATACCGGCCTGCCCATGCAGAGCCTGTATGCCTGCGTCTGCGCGGTGGATTTTATCAAAGCGACGGTTGGATTTATCCTGGTGCGCAAGGGCGTATGGATCAATAATATCATTTCCGAAATCGATTAATCGCAGTTCCCGGGGCGCTGCCGGGACTTCAGTTGCGGCTTTGTCATGAGCCGGTCCAAGACAATGGACCGGCTCAATTTTTTTAGAAAAAATCGCAAATTCCTATTGCATTTTCCATAAAATATGGTATAATGGAGCCAAGTGGAGCAAGTTGTAGGCAAATGGAGCCAAATGGAGAAAAAGGAGGTGAGAATTCATGTTCTGCAATAAGTACAGCCACACGATTGACGATAAGGGGCGGATGATTATTCCGACCGAATATCGCGACGAATTGATCGAGCAGGATATGGAGATTTCTCACCGCTTCTATGTGACCACGAATCTGTGGGATCCGGAAGGAACCAAGGAGCCATGCCTCTGCCTCTGGCCCGAGACCAATTACAGGCGGCTTCGCGACAGACTGGCCGGTGTATCGGAGAGCAGCGACGAGATTCGCCGCCTTAAGAGAAAGTTTTTCTCCGATACTCAGTCCACCACACTGGACAAGCAGGGACGCGTACTGATCGATCCGGATCTGAAGCGTTATGCAGGCATTGAGCGCAATGTCATGCTTGTCGGCATGGACGAGCGGATCGAGGTCTGGAACCGCGACGCCTGGCAGGCTTATATGGGTGGTTCCCAGGAGACGAACGGTTCCTGGAACGATACCCTGAAACAGCTCGGATTTTAACCGGGACGACGGATGAGAGGACGCAACCATGGAATTCAGGCACATATCCGTCCTACGTGAGGAATGCATCCACGAGCTTCACATTCAACCTAATGGCATTTATGTTGACGGTACCCTCGGAGGGGCCGGTCACGCGTACGAAATCTGCCGGCGGCTTACGCCTGAGGGAAGGTTGATCGGCATCGACCAGGATCAGGAAGCCGTTGAAAATGGCCGGATCAGGCTGGCCGAGTTTCCGAATGTTACGATTGTCAGAGACAATTTTCGGAACATAAGAGAAGTGTTAAGAGAACTCGGGGTTCAGCAGGTACAGGGATTCCTGCTGGATCTCGGGGTCTCGTCCAAGCAGCTGGATGACGCCGGCAGGGGATTCTCCTACATGCACGACGCACCGCTCGATATGAGAATGGATAACCGGTCCGATCTGGACGCAGCCAAGGTCGTCAATACCTACTCGCAGGAAGAACTGAAGCAGGTGATTGAGGATTACGGCGAAGAGCATTGGGCGGCCCGGATCGCGGAATTCATTGTCAGAGAACGCATGCAGCAGCCGATACAGACGACGGGCGATTTAGTCCGGATCATCAAGGCGGCCATCCCCAGGGGAGCCCGGGAGGATGGCCAGCACCCGGCCAAAAGAACTTTCCAGGCGATCCGCATCGAGGTCAATCACGAGCTGACGATCCTGGATCAGGCGCTCAGCGATATGTGCGAACTGCTCGCGCCGGGCGGACGCATCTGCGTCATCACCTTCCATTCACTGGAAGACCGAATTGTCAAACAGACCTTTAAGCGTCTGGAAAATCCCTGTATATGCCCCAAAGAATTTCCGGTCTGCGTCTGCGGGCGCAAACCTCTCATAAAAAATCTGACGCGTAAGCCCATTCTGCCGGCAGCGGAGGAGATCGAAAACAATCCCCGCTCCCGCAGCGCCAAACTCAGAGTGGCAGAGCGTCTGCCCAATCAATAATTGCCTGTTCAGCTAAGTCTGAACAGAGTACAATACTTGGAAAGGAGGTGCCCTGATGGCTCCTGAGATGGAATACACCGTCGATCTGTTTGAAGAAGAGCAGACCTATACATCCGGCAATCTGGCCTATCAGCTGGCGCCGGCCTTCCCCGATACAGAAATCTGGGAACCCGAATTCACACCGGAAGAGCAGCCGGAAACGGTGCAGAAGCCCTATGTGCTTCCTCAGCCTGAACGTAGGCCGGCTCCCGCCTTCCCCCTGTATAAGAGAGTGCTGCTGATCGGCGGCGTCCTGATCTGCGGCCTGTTGATGCTTTCGATTGCCGCTGACTACAGCCGGCTGTTTGAGGCAAGACAGGTTCTGGCCGAGCAGCAGGAGATCCTGAATCTGGAACGTAAGCACTCCGAGATCCTGAAGGATACGGCCGTCACCGGCCTCTCTCTGACGGATCTGCGCCTGTACGCCATAGAGAAGCTGTCCATGCGCGATGCCGTAAGCGGAGAGATAGTGGAGCTTGGCCCGCTGAACGCGGCCTACACCGTTCAGGAGGAGACACAGGCAGAACATCAGGAGACACAGGTCAAATTCCACTTCTTCGGCAAATAAACAAATGGCCTGGCGATCATCACCGGGCCTTATTCATTTTTTTGAAAGGATAGGAAAGGATACCATGGCTACTCCAGGCAGTGATTCCAAGCAGAAGAGCCGGATGTTTATCGCAGCCCTGATCATTACACTGATAATGATCGGGCTTTTTGCGCGTCTGCTCTGGCTGCAGCTGACCAAGGGCGAGGAGTATGAAAAAGCTATCCGAAGCCAGATGGGTGCTTCCTACAGTGAAGAACTGGCTGCGCTCAGGGGAAGTATTTATGACCGCAACGGGAGCGTCCTGGCCCAGAGTGAGCGTGTGTACCATGTCGTGATTGATCCTAAAATGCTGCAGGAGGCCGACCTGGTCACTCAGCAGTCCACGATCAATGAGCTGTCCAAAATCCTGAATGTCCGAGATAACCGCATGCTGGAGAAATTCCTGCAGCCGGAGTATAAGGATAGCCAGTACGAGCACTTTGCAGCTGGCTATAATATCTCCGAGGCCAAGAAGGAACTGATCGAGGATCGTATTGCTTCCGGCGATGTGGCCGGGGTATGGTTTGAGGAGATCCAGCGGCGCAATTACCCCGGAAACGAACTGGCTTCACATGTGATCGGCTTTAACAGCGCTTACGGACTGGAATACTATTATGACAGTACACTTTCAGGAAACGCCGGCCGCAGGATGAGGGTCGCGGGTCCGAACGGAGAGTATGACGAAGAAGTCGTCGAACCCTCCAACGGCTATTCGCTGGTAACGACGCTTGATCAGACCATGCAGTATTATCTGGAAGAGTCGCTGCTCGCGGCCATCAAGAAAGAGAACGCACTGCGTGCGGTCGGGATCCTCATGAATCCCAAGACGGGCGAGGTTTATGCGATGGCTTCATATCCGACCTTCGATCTGAATGATCCGGAGAAGGTCATCGGACTGACATCCAAGTACAAGCTGGAAGATACCCGCAAACCTGATTTTCTGCCCAATCTGTGGATGAACAGCGCCGTCAACTGGACATACCAGCCCGGATCCACCTACAAGCCCATTTTCGCGGCTTCTGCACTGGATAACGGGTCCATCACCGAGAAAGACAAGTTCGATTGCCATTCGGAGTATTACTACTATGATATGGTTTTCAAATGCGCCTATAATGAGGCGCACGGCGAGCAGACCATCAGGCAGATCATCCAGAATTCCTGCAATATCGGTATGATCCAGGTGAGTCAGCTGATCTCTACGGAAGAGTATTACCAGTACCAGGTCGGGTTCGGGATCGGAAGCGCGACGGGAATCGACCTTCCGGCCGAATCCTCCGGCTATTATCTGGTCTATAATCTGGATAATATGGGGCCGGTGGAGCGCGCGACCACCGCATTCGGTCAGGGCTTTAACCTGACACCGATCCAGATGATCACTGCCGGATCGGCCGCGGTAAACGACGGCAAACTGATGCAGCCCTATATCGTCAGCAAAATCGTGGATGAAAACGGCCGGACCATCCGTGAGACGCAGCCTCGTGTCGTCCGGCAGGTCATATCCGCCGATACCTCCGCCATCATCCGGGACGGCATGGAAGCCGTTGTCGAAGGTGGTACCGGAACGGGTGTACAGCTCGAAGGCTACCGCATCGGCGGCAAGACCGGAACGGCCGAGAAGGGCGATTATGCCGAGCATAAATACGTCGTATCCTTCCTGGGCTTCGCACCCATGGACGATCCGCAGATCGCCATCCTGATCATCCTGGATGAAGCAGACAGCAATAACACTTCCGGCGCGCAGTCGGTAGCGGCGGAAGTATTGGCCAAGACTTTGCCATATATGAATATCTATCCGGTCGAGGAGGGAAAAGAATGAATTGGAAACAGTTGATGTGCGGTGTGGAGTACAAGGTGCTCGCCTGCGGCGGGGAAGCCGATATCACATCGATCGAATATGATTCGCGTAAGCTGGTCCCAGGCAGCGCCTTTGTGGCTGTGAAAGGAACGGCTTTTGACGGGCACGATTTTGTGGAACAGGCTGCCGGTCGTGGAGCCGTCATGGCGGTCGTGGAGCATGAACTCCCTTCCTATCCCGAGAATATGACGGTGCTCTGCGTGGAAAGCACGCTGACAGCCATGCCGATGATGGCCATCAATTTCTATGACAAGCCTTCGGATGATATGACGATGGTCGGCGTGACCGGAACGAAGGGCAAGACCACCACAACTACACTGATCCACCGCATCATGATGGCTGCGGGGCACAAAGCCGGACTGATCGGTACGATCGAGAACAAGATCGGCGAAGAGACTTTTCCCGCGCAGTATACCACTCCCCAGGCGTTTGACCTGGAGAAGCTGCTGTTCCGTATGAAGAATGAGGGCGTGGACGCGGTTACGATGGAGGTTTCATCGCATGCACTCGCGCTGCATCGCGTGGACGGCATGAAATTTGATGTGGCCCTCTTTACGAATCTTTCGCTGGATCATCTGGATTTTCATCACACAATGGAAGCCTATCTGGAGGCTAAAATGGAGCTCTTCCACCGGGCGAGGCTTGGACTTACCAATCTGGACAGTCCGGAAGGCCGCAAAGTTCTCGAGGCGGGCTATTGCCGGATGCTCGGCTATGCCATCGATGAAGAATCGGCGGATTACCGGGCTATGAATGTCAGCATGACGATCCATGGCCTTGAATATGATCTGCGTATGCCTGACGGGAAAAGCTTTCATATTCAGTATCCTTTCCCGGGACGCTTTAATGTCTACAATACGCTGGCTGCGTCGGCCGTCTGCCTGCTGCTCGGAATCAGTCCCGAGGTGATCGTGGAGGAGCTTGGACGCAGAGACCGGCTGGTTCGGGGCCGTTTCCAGACGGTCCACGGACCGAATGAACTCGCGGCCATCGTGGACTATGCGCATGCGCCGGACGCGCTCGTCAATGTCCTTACCACGATCGATGAATTCAAAACAAAGCGTGTGATCACCATTGTCGGCTGCGGCGGAGACCGCGACCGGACCAAGAGACCCGTCATGGCGAAGGTGGCCGGGGAATACAGCGATTATGTGATCCTGACTTCGGATAATCCCCGGACGGAGGATCCGTATGCGATCCTAGCCGAGATGGAACCCGGCATCCGGGAGACCGGAACCCCCTACGAAGTGATCGAGAACCGCAGACAGGCGATCCGGCATGCCGTTCAAATCGCCGAGCCGGGCGATGTGATCCTGATCGCCGGCAAGGGCCATGAGGATTATCAGATTATCGGCCGTGAGAAAACACATTTTGACGATGTCGAAGAAGTTGAAAAAGCCTTTCGGGAGGTGCACGCATGATACCGATTTCCTATGAAATGATTCGTGAAGCGGTGGAGGGAGAATACCGCGGGACGCTTTCAGGCCCTGTTACCTCCGTCGTGATCGATTCACGCCAGGTTACAGAGGGAGCCCTTTTCGTGGCCGTCAAGGGCGAAAAGGTGGACGCACACCGCTTTATCCCCAATGCTTATGCCGCGGGAGCAGTCTGTGTTTTCGCTTCGCGTGAATATGCATCTGCCAATGAGATCGAGGTGCCTGAGGGCCGTCTGCTGGTCATCACCGAAGATCCGGTTTACGCGATGGGCCGCCTTGCAAAAGCATACAGGCATCTCTTCCATATTCCAGTTATTGCGGTGACCGGAAGCGTAGGCAAAACCACCGCCAAAGAGATGCTTGCGGCAGCTCTTTCCGCAGGGTTATGCGTGCATAAAACCCCGGGCAATCTCAACAGCCAGTTCGGCCTGCCGCTCTCGGTTTTCGGCCTGGAACGGGAGCATCAGGTGGCTGTCCTGGAAATGGGAATGAATCATTTCGGTGAGATCCGGTATCTGGCCGATATTGCCGAGCCCGATATCGGTGTGATTACAAATATCGGTGTCTCGCATATTGAATTTCTCGGGTCCCAGCGGGGGATCCTCAAGGCCAAAACAGAATTGCTGGAGCAGATGGACGAGCATAGCCATATGTTCTTTAACGGTGACGACCCGCTGCTGCGGGAATATGCCCAAACCTGCCGCATTCCACATACACTCTACGGCTTTGAGGAAGGCGCGGACATCCGCTGCGTTGATTACAAACAGAACGGCAAAATCCTGCAGGCAGAGATCATCGCTGACGGACATACAGTTCTGCTGGAAGCCCAGGCGCTTGGTAAGCATCTTGTCAATGCGATGATGATCGGTTTCGGCATCGGACGGTATCTTGGGCTAAGCGACGAAGTGATCAGGAAAGGGCTGCTTAGTTTTGCACCGACATCGCGGCGTATGAATGTTCACGAAACGGAGCACTACCTGATTCTGGACGATTCCTATAATGCCAGCCCGGCTTCCTGCAAAGCTGCGATCGACGTTGCGGAAGGGCAGAAGAAACAGACCGGCCGCCGCCTCGTGGCTGTCCTCGGAGACATGTTTGAAATGGGTTTCTATGCTGCGCGCGCACACCGCGAAGTTGGCGCTTATGTGGCTGAAAACGGAGTGGACAAGCTGATCGCGGTCGGAGCGTTCTCCGCCGAAATGGCGGACGAGGCCACTAAAGTTGCCGCAGACCTTGGCAAAGACCTTGAAGTCGTTTATTATCCGAATCTTGACGAACTGAAGAAAAACCTCTTTTCAGAGCTCCGGGATGATGATATAATACTGGTTAAGGCCTCGAACGGGATGGCCTTCGGTTCACTGATTCCGATGTTGATAGGAGAATGATTTTATGGAGACGACAGTTGTTCTGACTTTTCTGATTGCGTTCGCACTGCAGATGGTATTATGCCCGATCGGCATTCCGCTGCTTCACAAGCTTAAATTCGGCCAGTATATCCGCAAAGAGGGACCCGAGTCCCATCAAAAGAAAGCCGGCACGCCGACGATGGGAGGCATTATGATCCTCCTGGCTTTTGCCACGGCGATCCTGCTTAGCTTTAAGATCGATGCCCGACTGACTGCGGTGCTGCTGCTCTCGTTCGGCTTCGGTATCATCGGACTGCTGGATGACCTGCTTAAGGTTCTCAAGAAGAATAATGACGGCCTGAAGGCGTGGCAGAAATGGAGTCTTCAGTGCATCGCTGCCGGACTCTTCGTATGGTGGCTCAGCACGATCGGGGTAAAGACATCGATCCCGCTGCTCTTTACGCATCATCGTCTGGAGCTTGGCTTCGGCTATTACATCCTGGCTTTTATCTACATTCTTGGTTTTGTAAACGCGACCAATTTCACGGACGGCCTGGACGGACTTGCTTCCGGTGTCACGGTCGTCGTCGCCGCGTTCCTGGCTTTCATGGCTTTCAAAGCAGGGGATCCGCTGCAGATCGCCGCGGTGGCTATGATGGGGGCACTCCTGGGCTTCCTGGTCTTTAATGTAAATCCGGCCAAAGTCTTCATGGGCGATACTGGTTCGCTTGCGCTTGGCGGCTTTGTCTCTGCCATGGGCCTGTTGCTGGATATGCCCCTTGTCGTCCTGATCGTCGGCTTCATCTATGTGGCCGAGGTCGCGTCCGTCATGCTGCAGGTCGCGTATTTCAAGCTGACCCACGGCAAACGCATTTTCCGTATGGCCCCGATCCATCATCATTTTGAACTCGGAGGGTGGAAGGAGACGAAGGTCGTCGCCATCTTCATGATCGTGACCGCGGTACTGTGCATGATCGGTCTGATCATGTAAACCAATACTTGACAGATTATAACAGGAAGGAGGGTTACCATGGCAGAAAAACGGCAAAAAGGACGTCTGCGCGCCTGGATGGCACGGACCGCCAGAGATTTTGTGACGATACGTGCCGATGAAGGCTATCATCAGCGTGAAAAAGCCGCATGGTCGCTGCCCAAACGCCGCGAGACCAACTTCTTCTTTATTTCCTGTCTGGTCCTGCTGCTGGTGATCGGGCTGATCATGGTGACTTCTTCCAGTGTATATGATTCTTATGAATTCTATGGCGACAGCTTCTATTACTTCCGCAAACAGCTCATGTGGATCCTGATCAGCTCGGTTCTGATGGTCGTCGCCGTGTATGTTCCTCTTAAATGGTACCGCGTTCTGGCCTGGCCGGCCTATCTGCTGGCCCTTTTCCTGGTCATCGCCGTTCTGTTCTTCGGCGTGGAGGTCGGCGGCTCCAAACGATGGTTCGACCTTGGCGGCATCCGCTTCCAGCCTTCCGAATGTGCCAAAATCGCGGTCGCGATGCTGATGGCGGTCCTGGTGGATAAGCACCGGAATGATATTCAGAAGTTCGGCGTTTTTCTGAGGCTTCTGTTCATTCTGCTGCTCCCCTGCGGACTGATCCTGATGGAAAACCTTTCTACAGCGGTCATCACCTTCATGATCGGGGCTATGATCCTGTGGATCGGAGGTGCCAAATTCAAGCATTTCCTCGGTATCGTTGCGCCGCTGGCCGTCGTGATTATTCTCTTTGTCGTATTACCGCTAATTATCGAGATCGATAAGGTACAGATCCCGGTTTTACAGAATATTCTGCGCAGCTTCTATTATCGGACTCTGCGTGTGCGTGCCTGGCTAGATCCATTTAAGTATGCGGAAGGCGATGGGTATCAGACGATCCAGTCGCTGTACGCCGTTTCGACCGGTGGCTTTTTCGGCAAGGGGCTCGGGCAGAGCATACAGAAGCTCGGCTTTATTCCGGAAGCGCATAATGATATCATTTTCTCGGTCATCTGCGAAGAACTGGGGGCTTTCGGAGCGCTGATCGTCCTGGTCCTTTTCGCGGGACTGATCTGGAACGGTGTGAGGATCGCGGTACACGCGCCCAATCAGTATTCGACGCTTCTGGGGATCGGCATGATTACCCAGGTTGCCGTCCAGATGCTGATTAATGTGGCGGTCAATACCAATGCCATACCGGTTACAGGCGTCACGCTGCCCTTTATCAGTTACGGAGGTTCATCGCTTCTGTTCCTGATGATCAGCATGGGAATGATTCTGAATATCTCACGGTATCAGGCTGTTCCCGGGAAGGAGGCGTCAAATGGCCAGGCAAGTTAAGCTTGACAGTCATTACCGTTTTAATGACTCGCGCCGGCGCCGCAGAAAATGGCTGATCATCGTAGCGATCATTCTCGCTTTACTCTTGATCAGTACTTTTTTCTTTGATATTCATGAGATCCGGATCGAAGGCAATACGACAGTCAGCGAGCAGTCCATCCGCGATAGCCTTGGTGTCAAAGAAGGCATGAATATGATCCGTTACCTGATCGCGAGCCAGTTCGGCAAGCCCGAGCTGTCTCCGCGAATCCAGTCGCTGGATATCTATTTCAACTGGCCTCACACGCTGCTGGTGGAAGTGAAGGAGCGCATGGTCGTCGGATATGTTTCGTATATGGGCATGTACCTCTGTATTGACGAAACCGGCTATGTGGTGGACAGTACGCATTATCTGATTGAAGACATGCCGGTGATCACCGGTGTGACGATCCAGGATTTCCGGCTGGGTGAACCGCTGAATACTTCAAGCGTCTCGGTATCCCAGACCATTATGGAGATCTGCGCGGCACTCCGCAAATACGGCTTGTCTGAGCGGGTTGTGCGGATCGATCTGACCGATTTTTCCGACGTGCGGCTGTATACGGAGAAACTGGATATACGGTTCGGCGAGGACGATGACGTTGATCGTAAGATTCAGGCACTGGAGCGGATCCTGGAACATGATCCCGCGATCGCGGGAATCCTGCATATCGAAGATGTGGACGGCCAGGTTTACCTGGAACGCGGCGTATGAATCAATGACAATTCAATGACAAATTTGAAAAAAATATTTCGAAAAAATGAAAAAGGGGTCTTGATTTATTACGCGAAAAAAGGTATTATAGAGTCACGAGTTTTTTATGAAGGAGGCAATTACCTTGGAGTTCAATTGGGCTGAGGACTATTCAGATAACAAAGCAAAGATTAAAGTGGTAGGTGTCGGCGGCGGCGGCAATAATGCGGTAGAGCGTATGATTAATGACGGCCTGCAGGGCGCCGAATTCCTGATTGTGAATACGGATGCGCAGGTACTGCGTCTCGGCAGTGCTGAGAACAAGCTCCTGATTGGACAGAAGCTGACCCGCGGACTGGGTGCGGGCGGTCGTCCCGAGATCGGCAAGCAGGCGGCGGAAGAGAGCGAGGATGAGATCCGCGAAGCACTGAGCGGTGCGGATATGGTATTTGTTACGGCCGGCATGGGCGGCGGTACCGGAACCGGCGCTGCTCCCGTAGTCGCCAGAATTGCCCGTGAGATGGGGATCCTGACGGTAGGCGTTGTAACCAAACCTTTTGCGTTTGAGGGTGCCCGCAAGATGCGCGCGGCCGAGACCGGTATTGAAGAGCTGCGTCATGGGGTGGATACGCTGATCTGCATCTCCAACGATAAGCTGCTGCAGATCGCCGACAAGAGGACGACGATGCAGGATACCTTCCGTCTGGCTGACGGCGTGCTGCGTCAGGGCGTTCAGGGCGTTTCCGATCTGATCTATCGTCCCGGTATCATTAATGTTGACTTTAACGATGTCAAGACCGTTATGCAGAATAAGGGTGTTGCCCATATGGGTATCGGACGTGCGTCCGGTGATGACAAGGCCCGCAAGGCTGCTGAGGAAGCGATCAGTTCTCCGCTGATGGATACCACGATCGACGGAGCCAAGGGCGTGCTGATCAATATCTGCGGCGGACCCGACATGACCATGTACGACGCAGTCGAGATTCCGAACCTGATCACCTCCCATATCGATCCCGATGCCGAGGTTATCTACGGTACCTCTGTGGATGAGAATCTTCAGGACGAGATCATCGTTACCGTTATCGCAACGGATTTCGGCAGCGAGGATTATTCGACGCCGGTTGCGCCGCATAATACCAAGTCTGAGCAGGTGGCCAATAATCTGGATGATCTGGCGGCTGAGCCCAAGAAAGCCAAAGAGCCCGTGGTGGCTCCACGTACAGATTTTAATGTTCGCCAGCCTCAGTCCGGCTATACCCGTCCGCGTACTAAACCCGTGGATGACTATCCGGTCGAGATTCCCGACTTCCTGAACCGCAATAAGAATCGTCGCTAATCTTATATCACGGATATTAGTATTACTTCAACCATCAGACATCTTGAATGACCCGCGTCAGACACGGGTCATTTTTTTTGACATATTTGTTAAAACTCCCTTGAAAAAACATGCAGTTTGTGGTAATATAGCCCATGAAGTTAGTCTCCGGGTTTACAGACATAGAACGATAGGAGTGCAGGGGATATTGCGGTTCTTCTTATGTCTGTACTGAACCGGTGACTGATGGGATTTGCCGCGGCAGTATCACTCGCGGCGTAAAATCGTTTTCCAAAATAAAAGGAGGAAAAAACTATCATGAAGAAAGTATTTGTTAGTCTGCTGGCTGTTATCCTGGTTCTGTCCATGGCAGCCTGTGCACCGAAGCCCCTTAAGGACGAAGGTCATGCGGCTTGGGTAGCCCATGGTCAGTACAAGCTGGCTGACGGCACCGAGAACAACTGGAACGGCAAGGACTCCACTCTGTATGAGAAGTCTGCTCTGACGCCCATCGCGCTGAATGATGTCAAGGCGATCAGCCAGGAAGTTTATGACGTCCTTTCCAAGAAGGAAGTCAAGTATCTGTACAAGATCGACCTTATCTTCGGCACCAATGATGCCGGCTGGACGACCAACTGCATGATCGATGGCAAGCTTCACAGAGCAAACGGCTCCTATGCCTTCAAGATCGCGGCCTGCACCGTTGACGCCGATGGCGACAACAAGGTTTATGCCGAAGATCAGTGGATCCATGATCCCAAGACTGCGAACGCCGAGTCTCTGACGCCCGCGACCCTGTTCGAGCCCGTATGGCAGGAAGAGGCTGATGAGAATGGTTTCTCCTGGGCCAGCAATCCTGTTGTCATCGGAGGTCCCGGCCTGTATACACTGGTTATCGCTCAGTACAAGAACACTTCTGCTCCCAATCAGCCCGGCTACGGCATTGCTCTGGTTCTGAAGGAGAAGAAGGAAGGTATCGCTTATGAAGAAGTTGTAGAGTATGTTCCCGCTGATCATACCTATGGTATCGTTGGATCCTTCGCTGCTTCCAATTGGGGCAGTGGCGCTGATGTAGCGATGACTGCCGCCGGCGACAATGTCTGGACCGGTGAAGTCGAGCTGAAGGCCGGCGAAGAGTTCAAGGTTCGTGCCGACAGCGACTGGACCTACAGCTGGGGCAATGGCGAAGAAAACTTCAAGTGCGAGAAGGACGGAACCTATGTGGTTACGATCACCTTCACCGGCAGTGAAGGCGCTGTAGAAGTTACCGCAAAATAATTTTGCCTGATAAGGGCTGACGCTTTGCCGACAACAGGCAAAGCGCCAGCCTGTTTTGTTGCAGCCTAACTTGAATTGATTATGGGAACTGAGGGATAAGGATGAAAAGACGTTCAATATGCATATTATTGATCCTGGTGATGATCCTGAATATCCTCGGCTGCGGGCGGGTCCCGACCTATGAGGACTTTGAGGATCATTATACGGATACGCTGCCCGAGAACGCGGAAGACGGGCTGACGCTGCACGCTTTCAACTGGACGTATCAGGAGATCAGAATTAATCTGGAGAATATACGCAATGCGGGTTTCAAGAATGTCCTGACAATGCCGGTGCAGCAGCCGAAAGGCGGTGGATCGGCCTGGTGGGCGTTTTATCAGCCGCTCAGTTTTTCGATCGGAGACAATTCCGCTCTCGGCAGCAAGGAAGATCTGATCGCCCTGTGTCAGGAAGCGGAGCAGTACGGAATCTGTATCCTTGCTGACATCGTCGCGAATCATCTCGCGACAACCGATGACGAAGGCAAAGAGCCTGACGGTACGCCCACTGTATCCCCTGCGGTGGAAGAGTACGAGCCGGTGATCTATGCCAATCGTAATGAAGATACGGACGGAACGGGCCTCACCTTCCATCATAACCGTTCGGCCAGAGGTACGGGTGAGGACACGCAGTATTATGCCTACGGCAACCTGCCGGACCTGAATACCGCGAATCCCTACGTCCAGCAGCGCGTGCTCGCACTCCTTACGGAATGCATCGATGCAGGCATCGACGGATTCCGTTTTGACGCGGCCAAGCATATCGAGACGTCCGCGGATCCGGATTATCCCAGCGATTTCTGGGAAAAGACTGTGGATGAGGCCAGAAAATACTACCGTGAGAAAACCGGTAAAGAGCTCTATGTCTACGGGGAGATCCTGAATTCTCCCGCCGGACGGAGCCTGTCCAATTATACCGATCATATGCTGATCACCGACGACGGATTCACCGCTCAGCTTAAAAGCGTATTTGCTTCCAAGGATCCCAAGCAGATACTGGAAGCCGGACTCAAGGTGGACGATCCCACCAGGCTGATTGCCTGGGTCGAGAGCCACGATGAGTATGTGACGACCAATACGCATTATTCCGAGATCCGCGTTGCCAAGTACTGGGCCATTATCGCGGCCAAGAAAGGCCTTGGCGGACTGTATCTGGCAAGGCCCACGGATGAGCTGACGGTCGGACAGATCGGCTCCTACGCGTTTGAAAGCGAGTATGTAGCCGTAGGAAACCGTTTCCACAATCGATTCTTTGATGCGGAGTCCTACGAATCGGTGAGCGGGACCTGCTATATCAACGAGAAGATCGGCGCGAACGACCAGGGAGCTCTGATCCTGAATGTCGGCGATATCGAAGCCGGCAAGATCGTCAAGGTTGCAGTACCGCATCTGGACAACGGCAACTATTATGACGCACTGAACGGCAGCAAAGTAGTGGTGTCGGATCATACCGCCTATGTGCCTTTTGACGCCAACGGTATGGTGATCATCACTCGTTCCAGGGACATTCATCCCCAGATCAGCATCTCGGAGAGAGACTGTTCCTTTGTCGGGGACAAAGTGATCAGCCTGGAGGCCAAGAACTGTGATGAAGCCTACTATTATTACAACGGCGAGGCTTCTGATAAACACACATTCCAGGATAAGGCAGACGCGGCGCTTCTGGATCATATCAAGGACGGCAAGGTGGATCTGACGGTTTATGTCCGCAAAGGCGTCAATGTCTTTGAACAGACTTTTACCTACCAGTTTGTGGAGCTGATCGATGGCAGGTTCAATGTGATCAATCTTGATCCGAAATACCTGAACGGCGATTATGAACTCTATATCTGGAGCTGGTCTCCGGGCAAATGGAGTCAGAATTATGAGATCAGGGATGGTGTCATGCTGGTGGATACGACCGGAATGACCGGCTTCCTGGTCGCGGCCTTTGAAAAGGGCTATCAGATCAAGGATCCGAATAATTGGGATTCGAATGTTCTTAAACAAAGTGCCGATATTAAGGGCGACATACTGAAGCAAGGCTTCTTTGACATGTCCGGTTTCTAGAAAGGGGCATCAGATGAAGATTCGTAAATGGTTTTCAATTCTGCTCGCAGCTCTTCTGACTGTGACCATACTGTTTCCCGGCTGCGGCAAAGCCGAAGGACCGGATGACAAGCCGATCAAGCTGGAGCCCGCGGGCAATGTCATCAGCAAATATTCCAAGGATGACGTGGATCATTCTTCAAAGCCCAACGCGGCGACATCCATCGTCCGGCTTCACTACCGCAGAAATGATGATACGGCGAATGACAGAAGCTGCTATCAGCCCTGGAATGTCTGGGCCTGGGATATGACGAACGGCGGCAACGGAGCGGCTTATGAATTCACGGGCTATGACGATTACGGTGTATATGCCGACCTGGATCTGCAGGTGATCGGCGAGGGCAAAACCATTGAAAAGCTCGGGTTTATCGTTCGCACGGACAACTGGTCCAAAGATCCTGACGGAGACCGGTCGATCGATGTTCTGCCCGAGACGCCCGACGGCATCCAGAATGTCTATGTCCGCACGACGGAGTCGACGGTATTTGACACACAGGAAAATGCCTGCAAATCCATCGTCAGCTATGCGATGCTGCGCGACGGCAAAACTGTCAGCGTCTATTTCAAACCCATTGCGGAGAACTTTAAGCCGTATCAGCCGCGTTTTGCCATGAAGATCAATGGCGAAGAATACAAGGATTTTTCGATGGGCGAGTATGATCCGTCCCTCAAGATGGTCAATCTTGAACTGAAGAAAGAAATTGATCTGTGCGACGTGGTGACGCTGAGCTACCGCTTCGATTCAAGCTGGATCAATCAGGTGGATCTGATGATGACGAATTATTTCGACACCGATGAATTCAATCAAAAATATGCCTATACCGGAGACGATCTGGGTGTAACATTTGACAACGAGGAAAAACCCGGAGCGACGACCTTTAAGGTCTGGGCTCCGACCAGTTCCAAAATGGTCCTGCAGATCTATCAGACCGGTGATTACGAGACCGATAAGGAGCCTGCGGCCGTCTATGAAATGCAGCGCGGCGAGAAGGGTGTCTATTCCTATACGGTCAATGAGGATCTGGACGGCAAGTATTATACCTATGTTGTGACCAACTCTAAGGGAACGAATGAAGTCGTGGATCCTTACGCCAAGAGTGCCGGCATTAACGGCCGTCGCGGCATGATCGTGAATTTCACCAGACTTGACCGGAGCTTGAATGGATGGATGGAGGATACCCGTCCGTTTGACGGCAACAATGTCGATGCCATCATCTATGAGGCCCATGTGCGTGACATGACGATCAGCGAGACAAGCGGCCTGCCGGAAAGCATTCGCGGCAAGTTCCTCGGCCTTGCGCAGGGCGGCAAGTATACTAAGGACGGCGTGACGGTCACGACCAGTCTGGATCATATTAAAGAGCTTGGTGTAACGCATGTTCAGCTGCAGCCTTTCTATGATTACTCTTCTGTGGATGAGTCCAAAACCACCGGCAGCCTGTCCAAGGACAATTATAACTGGGGCTATGATCCGCTGAACTACAATGTCCTTGAGGGCAGCTATTCCACCGATCCTCATGACGGATACAACCGGATCATTGAATTCAAGAAGATGATGATGGCCATGCATCAGGCCGGGATCTCCGTCAATATGGATGTGGTTTACAACCATACATCCAGCTCCGAGAACTCGAATTTTAACCTGCTCGTTCCGTATTACTATTACCGCACTAAAGCTAACGGAGCCTTCTACAACGGTTCCGGCTGCGGCAACGAAATGGCTTCGGAACGCTATATGGTCAATAAATTTTTCCGTGAATCCTGCTGCTTCTGGATCGATGAATACCATCTGTCGGGCTTCCGTTTCGATTTGATGGGTCTGATCGATAATCAGACGATGATCGATATCTATAATGACTGCAAAGAGCTTTATCCGCAGATCATGATCTATGGTGAGCCCTGGGCGGGCGGCACTTCCAAGCTGAAGGGCGGCACCAGCGATACGAAGCTCTCGGAGCAGATGACGGTGCAGGCCTCACTGGCACAGGACTTCTTCTGCAAGGACGGCGTACTGGTCGGCGCTTTCAACGATGTGATCCGCAACGCGGTCCGCGGTGAAAACAATCCCGGCAAGGGCTATGTGCAGGGCAGTTCTTCGAACGCTTCGATCATCGCCATGTGCCTGGAAGGGCTTTTCTCCAAGGAGACGGTCAAGACGCAGGCGATCGACCCGAATCAGGTGCTGAATTACGTTTCCTGCCATGATAACTATACCCTGTATGATCAGCTGGTACAGACCATGAATGAGGACCGGCTGGAGGCTGCCTATACACAGGCAGACGCCATCATTTTCCTGGCGGAGGGCATTCCCTTTATTCAGGAAGGCGAGGAGTTCATGCGCAGCAAACTGGATCCTGACACTGGCAAGTATGAGGGCAATTCCTACAATGTGGGCGATTACATCAACCAGATGGATTATTCGCTGAAGGTCGATCATCTGAATGTCTTTGAAAAGACCCGCGAACTGATCGCCTTCCGCAAAGCATGTCCGGAATTCAGACTGGCCACCCGTCAGGAGATCAGTGAACAGTTAGGAAATGTCACCTTTGAAAACGGTAATATCACCTATACGGTCGGTGATCTGATGGTCATTCATTCCATTACAGGCACCAAGGTTGACCTTAGCGGATCCTATGAGGTGGTATATTCCAACCTCCGGGATACCTATGAGAAGGTTTCCGGCCAGGTCAGCGTCTCGACCAACGAGACACTTGTCCTGAGAAAGGCGAAATAGGATGTTCCGGCGTGGTAAGATCAGCACAGAAGTCGATCAGAAACCGTTTTACTTTACTTTGATTGCTCTGATCGGAAGCCTCGCGGGTACCATTCTGATCTTTGCCCTGGGCGGAGGTGATGGCCTCGCGATTTTCGCGGGTATATTGCTGGGGGTTGTGGCACTCGCTTCCATCGCCACAATGTTTGCACTGCTGACGGATTATGCCAGCATCGATGACGGCGTCCTTCGGCTCCGCTATCTTTTCAAAAAGACGGAGGTGCCGATCGATCAGATCGGGAAAATCACATTCAAGGACGACGTCTATTCCGTTTACGGCAGGAAAGGGAACCTTCTCGGGACCGTAAACGGACTATTGACCGGGATCGATGAGATCCTGTATGAACTTGATAGAAAGGGAGTGCGCTTCGAGTAATCCGATGCGGCCTTTCTAATAAAAGCATCAGAAGACATTATCTTCAGAACTGGAGGGAGAAAATGGCAAATCTAAAGCTTTCCCACATCTACAAGGTCTATGAGAACGGGCACAAAGCGGTAAATGATTTTTCCATTGACATCGCTGACCGTGAGTTCATCGTCTTTGTCGGGCCGTCAGGCTGTGGTAAATCCACCACACTGCGTATGATTGCCGGACTGGAAACGATTACCGCGGGCGACCTGTTTATCGGAGATACCTTGGTGAACGACATGGAGCCGAAGGATCGTGATATCGCGATGGTGTTCCAGAGTTACGCCCTGTATCCTCACATGACCGTGTATGAGAACATGGCATTCGGTTTGAGAAACCGTAAGATGCCGGAGGAAGAGATCAAGGAACGTGTGCTTAAGGCCGCCAAGATCCTCGACATCGAGGAATATCTGGACCGCAAGCCCAAGGCCATGTCCGGCGGCCAAAGACAGCGTGTAGCGCTGGGCCGTGCACTGGTACGTAATCCGAAGGTTTTCCTGTTGGATGAACCTCTGTCGAATCTGGATGCGAAGCTCCGTGCGACGATGCGTACCGAGATTACAGCGCTGCATAAGAGCCTGAAGACGACATTCATCTATGTAACCCACGATCAGGTCGAAGCCATGACCATGGGCACCCGCATCGTCGTCATGAAGCTCGGTTACGTGCAGCAGATTGACACGCCGATGAATCTCTATAACGAACCTTACAATAAGTTCGTAGCCGGCTTCATCGGAACGCCTCAGATGAATTTCTTTGATGTAACGCTGAATCGTGACGGAGACAGGGTATATGTGACCTTCAGTAATGGCGACACGGTTACGGTTCCTTATGAACATGTCTCCAAGATCCACAGCAGCTATCTGAATGGCGACAAAGTGGTGACCTTCGGTATCAGACCGGAGCATATCTCACTCCAGAAGGAAGGCGAAGGCCTTAAATTCATTGTCACGAACGTTGAGCGTCTGGGCAATGAGACGATTGTTTACGGTAAACTTGGCGATCATCTCGGCGAGTTCACGATGAAGGATGAGGGCAATAACATCATTGTCAAAGTCATTGACAGAGATGATATCGAAGTGGGCGATGTGGTTTACGCGACGCCCAATCCGAATAAAGTCCACTTCTTTGACGCGGAAACCGAGGTTACGCTGATGAACAAGATTCCGCCCTTCAATACGGTGGAAGCTACGGTTGACGGTGACAGGATGCTGCTTCTTAATAAGGCAGTCGCGCTGCCCGAGGCCTTCTGCAAGGCTCTGAACGGTGCGGAGCATTTCGAGCTCAACATCCCGCCGCATGCAATCGTGGAAGGAAATGATTTCACACTCAAGGTCGCACATATTGAGAAGGTGGACAACCAGCAGCTTGCTTATCTGCGGAATGGCGACAGCTACCTGTTCGCACTGGTGAAGGATGACGTCCGTGAGGGCGACTCCTACAGTTTCTCGCTGCTGAACGAGAAAATCAATCTGAATGTGAACGGTGAGGAAGTCCTGAAGGCAGTAGAGGATGAAGTATCGCTGACTGGTACCTTCTCCAAGACAGAAGTCAAGGAGAACGGTGACCGCGTGCTGCACTTCTTCTATAACATCGAAGACTATACCGTGGAAGCGGCGCCTGAATTCGGCTATAAGATCAATTCGATCGACGGTGACAATTGCTACAAGTATACTTACAGGTATGCAGTGAACCGCGATGCCATCCGTCTGGCAGACAATTCCGAGCCCGGTCTCAGCGGCAAAGTCATGGAATATCTGGATTATGGTAATATTCGCTTTGCCAAGGTCGACTCGGCCGGCCAGGAGTATCTGATCAAGGTAGATCCTTTATTCAAGGCTGATCAGGTCCGCGTTGCCTTCGACAGTCATGAAGTCTCGGTCTATTCGACCAGAATCGATATGAAGCTCTGCTGATATGAAGGTGGAGGTAAACGGCAGACAGATCGAGATGGAGCCGAATTCCAAGCCCTACCTGCTGAAACGAGTGATCGCGGACGGCTTTGATACGGTATTGATCTTCGCACTGTTTATGCTATTTGTGGCAGTGGTCATGAAGTCTTCGCTGGCAGCGACGTATCATAGTCATGACGAACGTACCAAAGCTATTTTGGAAGAAACGGTCAGGACCTATGATAATGACGCGAAGGCGGTTACAGAGGCTCTTAACCGGAATAATGAGTATCAGAACGAAAGGTTTGCGGCTGCGCTGCACGGATATCTGCTGAAAGCCGCTGCGTGCCTGCTAGCCGAACTGCTCATTCTGTTGGTAATACCGCTTCTGAATCATTTTCGGGCTACCCCCGGCAAGCTCATGACCGGCATCATACCTTTTAACGAGCGGCGCCAGAGCAGAGCGGTCTGGTATCAGATCGTCTTCCGGTTCCTGCTCATCTACCTTTTTGACAGCCTGGGTCTCTATCTGTTTACGGGGATTCTGACCTTTATCCTGGTACCGGCGCTCCGATTGATGGAGATGCTGCTTATCAGGAAAAATCGGACCATATGTGATCTGATGACAGGAATCACGATTATCGAGAAACTGTCATACAGTGGAATTAACTAGTATTAGGAGGGTTTTCACGATGAAAAAGCTTTTAGCTGTTTTATTAATCGCAGTAATGGCCGTTTCTATGCTCGCCGGATGCAGCGGCGGAGGAAACGGTGGCAATCAGGGCGGCAACAAGAAGGATGACGGTATCATCCGTGTATGGGTCGGTGAGGAATCCGCAGAATTCTATCAGAAGGTCTGTGATGAATACATTGCCTCCCATCCTGATTTCGGCTACAAGATCGAGGTCAAGGGCATGGATACCGGTTCCGTTGCCGGTACGATTACTAACGACCCGTCTGCGGCGGCCGATATCTATACGGTTGCGCATGACAATATTGGTAAACTGGCTTCCACGCAGTGCGCGAAGCCCATTACGGACGAAGCTCTGATCAACCAGGTTCTGGGTGACAATCCCGAATCTTTCCGCAACGTCATTTATTCGACTCTGAACGGAAAACAGTATCTGTATGGTGTTCCCTATATCTCTCAGGCGCTGTTCCTCTATTACAATAAGGCGCTTGTAACCGAAGAGCAGGCCAAGACTTTTGAGGGCCTTCAGGAAGCAGCCAAGGCAGCGGATACCAAGGCTATTACCGTAACGGGTGATGACGGCTTCAATATGTGCTTTGCGCTTCTGGCCAGAAAAGTCAGCGACAAGAGCACGACCGTTAAGATCTATGAAGGCGCTGAATCCGTTTCCGGCGGCTCCAAGGGTGAGAGCAACTGCCAGGGCGATGATACGGTTGCGGTCGTTCGCTGGCTGCAGGCTTACGCTGCTGACCCGAACGGCTTCAAATGGGCTTCTCCCGACGGCTGGGATGCTGATCTGGATAAGGATAACAAGGGTGTTCTGGCTGTCATTGGCGGTGCATGGCATTACAATACCGCAAAGGCTGCGCTTGGAGAGTCCAATCTGGGCATCACCATGATCCCGACCTTCAAGCTGACAGCGGAAGCGGTCGAAGGACTTTCTGGTGTCGCGGCAGGTGACGAATTCCGCGGCGGTACGTTCGCGGACTGCAAGTGCTTTATGATCAATGCCACCTCTGCTACGGCCAAGTATGCGAAGGAGCAGGAGCTGATTCTGTACCTTTCCAGCAAGGAAGTTCAGAATGCTTCGTATCTGGAATGCATGAATGTTCCGGCCTATGTCGGTGCTGCGGAATTCATCAAGTCCTGCTATGACCAGGGCAAAGTTACCGAGAGCCAGTACAACCTGGCAGCGATGCAGGTCAGCATGGCGGAGTGGGGCATTCCTCAGCCCTTCATCACCGGATCGCTGAATGCATATTACTATTCCAAGAACGGTCCGCAGGTATTCCGCGCGATGATCGACAAGACGGCTTATCCGACGACCGGAGACAAAGTTCTGACCGAAACCGAATCCCTGGATGGTGTCCGGAAGGGTCTGTATTTGATCGAGTATATTTGGATGCATGGTGTAACACCGAAGGAATTCCCCGCTTCATTACCGGCCAAGGCTTGATGACGGAGGACGACTTCGCATATTGAACGCTATTTTTTGGGAGGGAAATCATGGATTCCAGATCAAAAAAAGATCCGAATTATAAATCGAATCCGCTGAGTTTCCTGGAACCGGTCGGCAAATTCTTTTCCAATCTGTGGAAGAGGTTTGTGGACGGCTCCGTGGGAACCAAGCTTTCGCATTTTATTTTTGGAGCGGGCAATTTCTATCATAAACAATATCTCAAAGGCGCGATTTTCCTGCTGTTGCAGCTGGCGATCCTCTGGTTTATGATTTTCTGCCCGTCCATTAACGGAACGCCCTACGGATATAAAGCTCTGTTGAATCTGCCCCTGAATCGCGTGTCGGAAGGCGGCGATTTTGACCCGGTAACCGGCCAATTTACTACAGGGTCCGACTGCAAGCTGATGATCCTCTTCGGATTCGTGACGATCGCGGTGATCATTCTCTATTTCTTGCTGTGGAATAAGAATATTGAGTCTTCCGTAAAGGCTGATAAGGATCGTAAGATCGGCAAAAAGCCCACCACGATGAAGGAAGACCTTAAGGAGCTGCTCGACGGTAAATTCCACGTTCTGATGCTGACTCCCACCTGTGTCGCAGCACTGATCTTTACGATATTACCGACGATCTTCATGATCGCCCTGGCCTTTACGACCTACAATGACCAGGATATGAATAATCTCGGCACCAACCTGTTCCACTGGAACGGACTTCAGAACTTTGCTTCGGTCTTTACCGGGGAAGGTTCGCTGGGTGTCGAGATCAAGAACCGCTTCCTGCCGGTTCTGGGCTGGACATTTATCTGGGCGATCTTCGCAACGCTGACATGCTATTTCGGAGGCATTATTCTGGCGCTGCTCATTAACAAGAAAGGTCTGAAGGGCAAAAAGATCTTCCGTACGATCTTTATCTTCACGATTGCCGTTCCGCAGTTCATTTCACTGCTTGCTGTCCGAAATCTGTTGGGTGAGTACGGACCCTTCAACTCCATGCTGATGGATTTAGGGTGGATATCCCAGCCGGTCGGGTTCCTGGGGCTGAAGAACGGAGACAGTGAGATACTGGCCAAGTTTATGGTCATCATTGTGAACATGTGGGTGGGTATCCCGTACACGATGCTGATGACATCAGGCATTCTGATGAATATTCCGGCCGATCTGTACGAGGCTGCCCGCGTGGACGGTGCTTCAACCTCGAAGATGTTCTTTAAGATCACGCTGCCGTATGTTATCTTTATTACGACACCGTATCTGATTTCCAGCTTCGTTGGAAATATCAACTCGTTTAATACGATTTATCTGTTGACAGGCGGTGGTCCGACCTATACCGGCTATCAGGCGGGCGGTACCGATCTGCTGGTAACATGGCTGTATAAAGTAACCATTGACCAAGGCTCCTACAATACCGGTGCGGTCATAGGTATCTTTACCTTCCTGATTACTGCAACCATCACGCTTATCACGTATCGCCGCAGTAAGGCTTATAATGAGGAGGACACTTTCCAATGAGTACAAATGTTCGTCCTAAAAAAGTCAGCAGCCAGTCCCGCAACCGCAGAGTCAGCCTGGGCGTAACCTACACCCTCCTGATTGTGCTGGGAATCATCTGGCTCATTCCGCTGATTTGGATAGCGCTATCCGCCTTTCGCTGCCAATATCAGCCTGACGGCACCTTCATCGGAAGGGTCACAAGCAATTTCTTCCCGACAGCCTATGGATTAAAGAACTTCAGAGATCTGTTCACAGCCACCTATTACGGCGTACCTAACGCTTTCATCAAATGGATCCTGAACACACTCCTGATCGCTGTGATCGACTGTGTGATCTCGACCTTCCTGGTACTGTCGGTAGCCTATTGCATGTCCAAGCTCAAATTCAAGCTCCGCAAGACCTTCATGAATGTTTCCATGATTATCGGTCTGTTCCCGGGCTTCATGAGCATGATCGCGATCTACTTCCTGCTGAAATCCATCGGCCTGACCGGTAATCCCAGCCATCCGGAGTATTCCGTGATCGGTCTGATTCTGGCTTACAGCGCCGGAGCCGGCCTCGGATTCCAGATCGCGAAAGGATTCTTTGACGTTATTCCCAACGCACTGGTAGAATCCGCCAAGCTGGACGGCTGCACGAATTTCAAGATCTTCCGCAGGATCATCCTGCCTCTGGCAAAGCCGATCATCATCTATCAGGCACTGATGAGTTTCACGGGCCCCTGGATGGACTTCATCTTTGCCAAGGTTATTATCGGTGCGGATAATGCCAGATACTGGACGGTCTCAGTCGGTCTGTACTCAATGCTTTTCGGTACACATCCCGATACCAACCTGTTTACACAGTTCGCGGCAGGCTGCGTGATCGTTGCGATCCCTATCGTAACACTCTTTATGTTCCTGCAGCGGTATTATGTAGAAGGCGTCACCGCCGGAGCTGTCAAGGGCTGATCACAGCCGGATGACCGCCCGGAGCGGATGAAAACAGACTCTTTGCACTCTTTTGACCTTAATGGCCCGAAAGTGTAAAGAGTCTGTTTCTTTTTTGGCTAAAGACTTGACGATTGGCGCGAAAAATAATATAATTACTATGATTCTCTTGATTGATGATGAAATGAGGGATATAGCATGCTGATCGATCTTTTGAAATTTATTCTGAATGGCATTCAAATAGAGCCGCTTTGGATCGTAATGGTAGTTCTTCTGGGCCTGTCCTTATTGTATTGCCTGCTGGGTTATCGCTATATCAGGATCGCGATGGGGCTCGGTTCCTTTCTGTTCGGTACTTTGGGCATGATTTTCTTCCTGCAGCAGACCACATGGCCGCCCATGACGGTTCTGATCGTGTCTGTGATCGTCGGGATTATCCTGCTGGCGGCTTCGATCATGTTTTATGCGGTGGATCTGGGCATCCTTTCGGCTCTGTCTGCCTATCTGCTGGTGGTGCAGGTGCTGGGCGATTTCCTCGCAGTTTCCATAAGCCCCGGCATGATCCAGCTTATTGCCATTCTCGCGGGGATCATTACCGCGGCCCTGACGCTGTTTTTCACCAAACCGATGTTTATTCTGGTCAGCTCCTTCGGCGGAGGTATGCTGATCGCGCAGATAATCCTCCAGGGTCTGATTTATTCCGTTCATAATGCACCGACCTGGCTGATGTGGGTGCTGACCATTGTATGTGTCGGCATTGCCATCTATATTCAGTTTGGCGTGAGCGCCCGCAAGATTCTGCATGAGACACCTCCTGCAACCATTTTCGCACGTGTCCGGGAAGAGGCTGAAGAGACAGCCGAGCCAAAGACAGAGTCAGAGGGTTCAGAGGAATAAGGAGTTTCGGTATGGCTAAAAAGAAAAAGAAAACACGGCAGAAAGCGGTATATATCATTTTTTCTGTATTGTTTCTGGGAATGTTTGCGTTTGCGGCCTTCAAGCTGATCACGATCGGCGCCTCCTATGCGCATAACCGCAGGGTGCAGAATGATATTCAGGATCTGTTCTTTAATACCTCGCTGCCCGACGGATATTCCGGGCCTAATTACTCCGTGGGAGAGAACAGTTGGAACAATTATGACATGGTTTCGGGGATCGATCACGAGGAATCGGTGGATCCCTATGTTGATGCACTTCCCAGCTATGATTTCACACCGCTTCTCGAGGTCAACCGTGATATCAAGGGATGGCTCAGCATCAGCAATGTTGCCATCAACCATCCGGTGGCGCAGTCTTCCGACAACGAATATTATCTTTACCGGAATATTTACCGCGAATTTGAATCCGCCGGCACCTGTTTTGTGGATTATCGGGTCGATGCCCAGACCTGTCGCAACCTGGTCATCTATGGCCACAGCATGAAGGACGGATCGATGATGGGCAAGCTCCGCCGTTATCTTAAGAAGGACGAGGGGCTGGCACATCCGTTTTTCTGGTATTTTACCCCGGATCATGTCTATCGCTGCGATGTCTTTTCCACTTATCTGACGACGATAGAAGATGATTATCTGGTATTTGATTTCGCGAATGACGATGAATTCATGGCTTATGTCAAGCAGATCAAGAAATGGTCGGCCTATGACTTTGGTGTGGAAGTAACGCCCGCGGACCGGATCATAACCCTTTCGACCTGCAATTATTCCATAGTCAAAGAGGACGGCCGCCAGGCCCTTCACGCGGTCATGGTACAAGTGAAGTAATATCGCTTCATAGGGATGTCCGGTATAATCGAGTAGAAGGCTCCATCGTGCCTGCTACTCGATTTTTCATAAAGATACCTGTGTTTGGGAGAGGAAAGTGATCCGATGAAAAACAAGTTCGAATATACTTTGATCCGGAGCCGCCGCTCAACGATCTGTGTTCAGATCAAACCCGAGGGCATCGTGGTCCGTGCTCCTTACCTGGTCACAAATGCACAGATCAAGGCATTCCTGAAGGAGAGGGAGGCCTGGATCGAGAAGCATTTGATGAAGGTCCGGGAACAGCAGAGAAAAGCGGAACAGGCCGGGATCCTGAGCGAAGAGGATCATAAGCGGCTTAGGAGTGAGGCGCTGCGCGTCCTTCCGGAGAGGGTTCGCTACTATGCGCCTCTTGTCGGGGTGGATTACGGCAGGATCTCGGTACGCTGCCAGAAGACACGCTGGGGCAGCTGTACCGCGCAGGGCAATCTGAACTTTAATTATCTCCTGATGCTTGCACCGCCCGAGGTGCAGGACAGTGTCGTGGTGCACGAGCTATGCCACCGCCTCTATATGAATCATTCGGCGGACTTTTACCGCGAGGTGCTGCGTGTTTTCCCGGATTACCGCCGCTGCAGGCAATGGCTGCTGCGTCATGAAGAAATCCTGCTGCGCGGACAGCGGTAGATCCCCTCAACGGCGTTTTTTATGAAAAATGACTTTCCAAGACGGCTCAATTATGCTATAATATAATCAAATGTCAGTCTATGGAGAAAGGTGGTTTAACCATGGCAGAACCCTTATATATCAGAATCAAAGCGGAAGACAATGTGGCCATCGCTGTGCACGCGATCGCAGCGGGAACCGAAATCATGGACGGCGTCGTTACGCGTGAAGATATTCCGCAGGGACATAAAATCGCTCTGGAAGCGATCCCTGAGGGCGGCGCGATTATCCGCTACGGTGTTACACTCGGATATGCGCTGAGAGATATTGAAAAAGGCGGCTGGATCAACGAGCATATGCTCAGGCTTCCCACGCCTCCCGATGTAGATCATATGCAGTATGGCATCCATATCCGCAAGGACCTTCCCACGCCCCCGGTAACGACCTGGGAAGGCTATCGCAACGCGGAGGGCTATGCGGGGACCCGCAATTTCCTTGGTATTATTACAACGGTGCAATGTGTTGAGGGCGTCCTCAACGTAGCCGTGGACAGGATCAGGCGCGAACTGCTGCCCAAGTATCCCCATGTGGATGATGTTGTGCCGATCAACCATGCCTATGGCTGCGGCGTCGCCATCAACGCGCCCGAGGCCAAAGTGCCGATTCGCGCGCTGACCAATATCTGTAAGCATCCGAATTTCGGCGGGGAACTGATGATCGTCGGGCTGGGGTGCGAGAAACTGCAGCCCAATATGATTACGGACCAGGTGGATCCGGAGCATGTACTGATGCTGCAGGACCATAAGGGATTTGAAGCTTCGGTACAGGCGATCATGGATATGGCCGAGACCAAGCTTCGCAGACTGAATGAGAGGCGCCGCGAGACGCTGCCCTTGTCCGACCTGATCATCGGCATGCAGTGCGGCGGCAGTGATGCTTTTTCCGGCGTCACAGCGAATCCTTCTGCGGGATATGCCTCCGATATGCTGGTAAACGGCGGAGCGACGGTCCTTTTCTCGGAAGTGACGGAGGTGCGCGACGGCGTTCATCTGCTGGCGGAACGCTGCGTCAGTAAGGAGGTCTGCGACAAGCTGGCCACTGAGATGAAATGGTACGATCATTATCTGGAGCAGGGAGAAGTGGACCGCAGCGCCAACCCGACGCCCGGCAATAAGAAGGGCGGACTCTCCAATATTATCGAGAAGGCGATGGGATCAATTGCGAAATCCGGCACCGCACCCATTGTGGAAGTACTTTCTCCCGCAGAGCGGCCGAGCCGTAAGGGACTGATCTTTGCCGCGACCCCCGCGAGCGATATCGTTTGCGGACCTTCGCAGCTTGCATCCGGGATTACGCTGCAGGTCTTTATGACAGGACGCGGTACCCCCTATAACCTGGCGGCGGCTCCTGTGGTTAAAGTATGCTCGCGTACCGATATGAAGGAACAGTGGCCGGACCTGATCGATATCAGTGCGGGCCCGATCGCGACGGGACACGCGACGATCGAGGAGATCGGGACGGAGTTGTTCAATTTTATCATTGATGTGGCAAGCGGACGCAAACAGACATTTGCCGAACATCACAGGATTTATAATTATCTTTGCTTCTTTAATCCGGCTCCCATTACCTGATAAGCGGAGCGCGGAGATTTGAGCGGACAGGAGGCCAGATTTGGTGAGCGGCAAACGTAAAAAGGCGGGCAATTGGAGATATATCGTGATCTATCTCATGATCGTTGCCATCCTGATTTATGTCCTGATACAGGGCTTTTTCCTGGTAAAGACCGGTAAAGCCAGCTATGTTGTCGCCGAAAGCGGTGATCTGCAGAATATCATCGAGGTGGACGGTGTGCTGACACGGCAGGAGCAGCTGGTGCTTGCTTCCGAGGCGGGAGTTGTGGAATACTATTATCCCAGCAACCGCCATCTGTCGCGCGGGGCACTGGTCTGCGCTCTGATCGATACTGAATACGGTGCTTTACTCGAGGAGAAAATGCAGGAAGTCTACCGCCAGATGATCAATGAGGCTGCCAGCGCCGAATACGCAGAGGATTTTGAACGGCTCGACCAGAAGATCAGCGACCAGATTTCCTCCTATCTGACGCAGAAACAGGCGACCGGTTTCTCCGGGCTTTATACACTTAAAGCAGATATCCAGAACACCATGTTCCAACGCAGCAATCTGCTCGCGATTTCACAGAATTCCAGGATCAGGGCGCTGCTGAAAGAGCAGGGCATCTATCAGGCCAAGATGGATTCCGACAGCGTGCAGATGACCCTGCCTTATGCGGGACTCATCTGTTATACCTATGACGGGTATGAAGGGTGGAGCGCGGATCAGGTGCAGGAGAATTTTGTCCGCAGGTATGATTCGGAATACAAAACGATTTCGCTGAATCTGCAGGAAGTCCGGAAGGGCGACCCGCTCTACAGGCTGATTACGGGGAATGAATGGTATATTACGGTTTTCGCAGATCAGGACCAGGCAGATTTCTTCCACGAAGAAGATTTCCTGGATTTCTATCTGGGGACCGAGGCGGTGAGCGGCATCGTCTATAGGGTGGAAGCATCCGGGGATATGACCAAGGTCATTATCCGGATGACGGAATATCTGGATGAATTCTCGAATCAGCGTGTGATGAGAGTACGCTTCCTGCGTTCCGGCAGCCAGGGCATCAAGATTCCTCTGGAATGCATTCTTCAGAAAGAGTACTTTGTGGTTAACGGCAATTATCTGTATAAGAGCGGCGACCGGATCGGACTGATGATCCGCAGTGAATCCCGGGATGAGTTTGTCCCGATCGATATTCTGAAGGATGAAGGGCCGGGAGGCCTGATGGATGCCATGCATCGCGTCTGGATCAACCTGCCCAGGGGTGTCAGTGAAGGCGCGCTGATGATCGCGAACGGATCCGATCTGACCAAGGAGCTGCGCGAGAAAACGGTTGAATCCTATGTCAACACCGTAAACGGCGGCTACCAGGTGGAGAAAATCATTCAAATTGATTATACTGCGGACCTGTATGCGATCGTCAGCGGGATTGATCTGTATGACCGTGTGCAGATTCCCTAATGCGCGTGACGACGCTGTTTATCGAAGCATTATCATATAAAAGGACGCATCCCCGGGTGTGTCGGAAAGGACGTAACAATGGGCAAATTAGATGCTTTTTTGGAGAAGATCGGCTGGACTGCCGCCGAAGAAGAAAACGAAGACGATGGGACCTATGAGGAGCCCAGGACAGCCGTATATGCCAAACCCAGGGATTACCGCGGCAATCAGGAGGTCAGGCTGAGTCATGATGAACCGGAGGAACTCTATGCCAGGCAGAGCGCGCCCGTAAGGAATGTTCAGCAGCCGGCATCCCGTCCCGCTTCACGTTCACAGAGCTACGGAGAGGAACGCTCCAACCCCAAGGTTGTGAATCTCCATGCCAGTGTGCAGATGGAAGTGGTCGTCGCAAGCCCGGAATCCTTTGACGAGGCAAAGGGCATTGCCGATGATCTGCGCAATAACAAGCCCGTTGTCATCAATCTGGAATTCGTGGAGCATCCTATTGCACAGCGTATAACGGATTTCCTTTGCGGAGCCTGCTATGCGCTGGGAGGCAATGTCCAACAGATTGCGGACAAGATTTACATGATCGCACCGGGGAATGTCGATATCGCCGCAAGCTCCGACTTCAGGCGCACATTGCAGAACGAGAGCGGCCTGGTATTCCCCTGGAGCCAGGACTAACCGGATTGTATGGAAGCCAAAGATGAAAAGCGGCTGATCAGCCGGTTTCTGGATCTTGCCGGTCAAGCGGACCGGCAGGGATATCCGCAGTTTTCGGATTTTCTGGATACAGCGGAGCAGGATTTGCTGCTGCGGCAGGCAAACCGGCTGGAGGCCGGAGTGATTTTGGAAGGAGGATATGAGGGGGCTGAACGAAGGATTGCCGCCTTCTGTCCTTCTTTTTTGCAGGAGGAGATTTACTGGCCGATCCGCCCCCTGCTGATCCGGCTGCGCGACAGCCGCTTTCTGAAAAAGCGTCCTCAGCACAGAGATTATCTGGGATCACTTCTGGGCTGCGGGATCGAGCGTCGGATGATCGGGGACATCTTCCTCGTGGAGGAGGGGGCTGTTTTCTTTACGTTGCAGGAGATGGAGGCATATCTTAGCGAATCGCTTCATCAGGTCGGTGCAGCGGAAGTGGAGATCGTGCCTTTTGAGGGAGATGTGAATGCGCTGGGCGGGGATGGCCGTGAAGTAGTGATCAGTGTAGCCTCCCTGAGACTTGATGCCGTACTGGGGCACGGATTCGGACTCAGCCGGAACGATGCGGCTGATTTGATACGTGCCGGCAGAGTACAGATCGATCACCGGCTCTGCGGCAAAGCTGATCAGCCGGTGGCAGAAGGAATGATCATTACCGTTCGAGGGAAAGGGCGCCTGCGCCTGAAACAGCTCATGGGCAGTTCCAAATCGGGACGCGTCCGGATGCTGGCCGAGCGATTCGGTTAAGAATGAACAGGAGGAAATGTTTTGGAGAAAGCAAGTGTTCGCGCCGGAGTCATCCGCTGGGCCGTGCTGGCCGCGGCCGTGCTGGTTCTGGTCGCGCTGGATCAGTGGACCAAGGTCCTGGCGCTGCGTCATCTCGCGGGTCATACCAGCGTAGACGTTATCCCGGGATGGATCCGACTGACTTATGTGGAGAACAGAGGGGCAGCCTTTGGTATTTTTCAGGGCAGATCGTTCATCCTCGGTATTTTTTCAACAATTGCCGCGATTCTGATCATCTGGCTGTACGGCAGGATCCCCGTGGGTAAAGACACCGTGCTGGCGCGGATCTGCCTGATACTGATCCTTGCCGGAGCGATCGGCAACCAGCTGGACCGCCTGATCAGGACCTTTGTGGTCGACATGATCGAATTCTATTTATTCTCTTTCCCGGT
This sequence comes from Bacillota bacterium, assembly GCA_017442535.1. GTDB lineage: Bacteria > Bacillota > Clostridia > Lachnospirales > Bianqueaceae > RUG12817. The sequence goes on from JAFRZL010000020.1 coordinate 62,335, forward strand.
GTTCAATGTGGCGGATATGATGATCGTCATCGGCGGCATACTGATGTTTGTTCTAGCCTTCTTTTTCCCCAAACAGCTGGAGTCCATGATAGGAAATAAAGAAAAAAAGACCGCTGATAAGCCTGATGCGGCCTCCGAGGCTGCTCCGGAAGGAGCCCGGGAAGCAGAAATACAGGAAGCGGGGGATGATTCTTCCCATGGATGAACTTCTGAAGGTCAAAGCGGAGACTTCCGATCAGGGACAGCGGATCGATAAATTCCTGACCGATAATCTACCGGAACTGTCACGGTCCCGGATTCAGAAGCTGATCGATGAGGGACGTCTGGTGCGGACCGATGGGGGCGCATCGCTGCCAGTCACAAAGGCGGGAGACAGAATCAAGGGCACCGAGAGCTTTATCCTTTCACTGCCTCCTCCGGAACCCCTGGATGTGGAAGCGGAAGATATTCCTCTGGAAATCATCTATGAAGATGAGGATCTGCTGGTTGTGAATAAGCCCCGCGGCATGGTGGTGCATCCCGCTCCCGGGAATTATTCGGGGACGCTTGTCAACGCGCTCCTGTACCATTTTCAGGGCCATCTATCCGGGATCAACGGCGTGATGAGGCCGGGGATCGTTCACCGGATCGATAAGGATACGGCAGGTCTGCTGGTGGTCTGCAAAACGGACCGGGCACATCAGGGGATGGCAGAGCTTCTCAAAGTGCATGATATTGACCGTGTATACCACGCGATCGTCTATGGCAATATCAGTGGGGAGGAGGGGACGGTGGACGCTCCCCTCGGCCGCGACCCTCAGGATCGCAAGAAAATGGCAGTCCGCAGCGACGGCCGGCGCGCGGTAACGCATTACCATGTGCTGGAGAGGTTCGGCAGCTTTACCTATCTTGAGGCAAGGCTCGAGACCGGACGCACCCATCAGATCCGCGTCCATATGAAGAGCCTGGGGCATCCGCTCCTGGGCGATGTCGTATACGGCCCGGCTAAGGTCAGCGGACAGGCAGCGGGAATGCTCTCCGGCGTGCGCCGTGAGGATATTGCCGGGCAGATGCTGGTGGCTAAAGTGCTGGGATTCACCCATCCCGTCACAGGGGAGACGCTGCGCTTTGAAGCACCGCTTCCCGATTATTTCGAGAGAGTACTGCAGAGTTTACGGAGGGAATGACATGCAGGCAATCAACCAATTAAAAACCTGGCTTCAGGCAAGCCTAAGCGCCGTATTTTTCGGAGGCGCGGGCGTCTCCACAGAGAGCGGGATCCCGGATTTTCGCTCGGAAAAAGGGATCTATCGTACGATCAGTACTTACGGTGTGTCGCCGGAAGTGATCCTGTCCCATGATTTTCTGGAGGAAAAGCCGGAGATCTTCTATGATTATTACCGTAAGAACCTGATTTACCCGGACGCCGAGCCCAATAAGGCGCATCTGCAGCTGGCGGAGTGGGAGAGGCAGGGGCATCTTGCGGCAGTCGTGACGCAGAATATCGACGGACTGCATCAGAAGGCAGGCAGCCGGACGGTGCACGAACTGCATGGTTCGGTGCTGCGTAATTACTGCCTGCGCTGCGGACATAAATTCGGCCTCGAGATCGTAACCGAATCGGACGGAATCCCCCGCTGCCCTGAATGCGGAGGCTTTGTCCGGCCGGACGTGGTATTATACGGTGAAGGGTTGGACCAGGATGTGATCTCAGACAGTATCAGAGCCATTTACCAGGCTGACCTGATGATTGTCGGCGGCACCTCGCTGAACGTCTATCCCGCTGCCGGTCTGCTGCAGTATTTCAGGGGTAAGCATCTTGTTCTGGTTAATCTGGACGAGACGCCCTATGATTCACAGGCAGACCTCGTCATTCACGAAAAAATCGGTGAAGTGTTCGGACAAATTCAATTAGACTAACGCAAAGGAATCAGTTTTATGGATTCACAGATCAGGCAGACTTTTTTGAATATTCTGAAGGAAGAACTGGTCCCGGCCATGGGTTGTACGGAACCGATCGCGCTGGCCTATGCGGCGGCCAAAGCCCGGGAGATCCTCGGCTGTCCGCCGGATGTCATTCAGGCGGAGTGCAGCGGCAATATGATCAAAAATGTCCGATGCGTGCAGATTCCGCATTCCAACGGAATGCACGGGATCGAAGCGGCTCTGGCACTCGGAGCTCTGGGCGGCGATGTGAGCCGTGAGATGGAAGTCCTCGAAACCGTTACCGCAAAGGACATTCTGAAGGCGCAGGATATGATCCGGGCCGGACAGTGCGACGTCAGCTTCCTGGAATCTGAAATACCGCTGCATTTTATCATTACGGAGCGGTCGGGAAGCGAAGCCGTTACGATCGAGGTCCGGTATTCCCACATGAATATCGTGCGGATCGAGAAGAACGGGCAGGTGCTCCTGAATCAGCTCTCGGAAGGTGAGGAGCCGGTCCAGGCCGACAGATCCCTCCTCAGCATGGACAGCATCAAGGAATTCGCAGACAGTATCGAGCTGGAAGCAATCCGGCCCATGACGGACCTTCAGATCCGCTACAATATGCAGATCGCGGAAGAAGGGATGAGCGGCCGGTATGGCCTTGGCATCGGCGGCGCCATCCTGGAACAGTCAGGAGAAGGCGTGATTGCTCAGATGAAGGCCTTTGCCGCGGCGGGATCGGAGGCCAGGATGGACGGCTGTGATCTGCCCGTGATTATCAATTCGGGAAGCGGCAACCAGGGGATCGCTTCCTCCGTCCCGGTGATCATCTACGCGAGGATGAACCGGATACCGGAGGAGAAACTCCACCGGGCGCTGATCTTTTCCGCGCTCCTGACGATCTATCAGAAGAAGTTTATCGGCAGGCTCTCAGCCTTTTGCGGAGCAGTGTCCGCGTCCTGCGCTTCGGCGGCGGCGGTGACCTACCTGTGCGGGGGGACGATGCAGCAGATCAAGGCGACCATTGACAATACGCTGGCCAATATTCCGGGCATTATCTGCGACGGTGCCAAGATTTCCTGCGCTTCCAAGATCGCCACATGTGTGGATGCGGCGATGATGGCTCATTCCCTCGCCATGAAGCATAAGGCATATGAGGCGTTCACAGGGATCCTGCGGGAGGAAGCCGGGGAGACCATCAGCTGCGTCGGCTATATCGGCCGCTACGGCATGGAGCAGACGGATAAAGAGATTGTCAAACTGATGCTGCAAGAGTAATTATCATCAATAAAATGGAGGCTACTATGAGCGATATTTTAGTAGACATGAAGCGTAAACATGATTTCCTGATCTGCGTGGATTCCGACGGCTGTGTTTTTGACAATATGGAGCTGAAGCATAAGGAGTGCTTCTGTCCGGTGACGGTGAACGCATGGAATCTGCAGAGTGTTTCCCGATATGCCCGCGAGGCGGCGGAATTCGTGAATCTGTATTCCACGACGCGCGGCATCAACCGCTATCCTGCGCTGATCCGTACGCTGGAGCTGCTAGGCGCCCGTAAAGAAGCCATCCAGCGCGGCTATCATTGCCCTGACCTGACGCCGCTGAAACACTGGGTGGAGATCTCGGATTCGCTTAGCACCGCAAAGCTGGAAGCCTATCTTAAAACCCTTGACCATGCTGAGCCCCTTCTGGAGCAGGCCGTCGCCTGGTCCAAGGAAGTCGACGCCAATGTTGCTCACATTGTGCACGGTGTAACGCCTTTCCCGGGTGTGCGTGAAGCCCTCTCGCGCTTCGCGGAATATGCTGATATCGTGATCGTATCCGCCACGCCCCATGAAGCGATCTCCCGTGAGTGGACCGAGAATGGGCTGATCGGCTTTGTCACCGAGGCAGCAGGCCAGGAGCTGGGCTCCAAAACCGAATGCATCCGCAAGGCCAATTCCGGCCACTATGCGCCGGACCATATCCTGATGATCGGCGATGCCCCCGGCGACTATACCGCAGCCAAAGACAACGGCGTGCTGTATTTCCCGATCATTCCCGGCAGAGAAGTCGAATGCTGGGAGAAAGCCGTCCGGGAAGTGGCGGACCAGTTGTATGAGGGCACCTATGCAGGAGATAATATGAATCACTGGCTGGAAGAATTCAGCGAGGTCCTGATGGAGGAACCTCACTGGCAGGTCAAATAAATACGTCGCCAGGACATGCATTTGACCGGCCATGCTCAGGCTTTGACTTTCCCCGATTAGTAAAATAATAAGCCGCTGCAGCCTTCTGTTTTCAGAAGTTTGCAGCGGTTTTTGTTCCGATTCCTGCTCTTTACCGCAGGCTTCTTAGGTATTCCTTGTGTTCATCCGTAACCCGATAGCTCTCCAGGGCCTTTTGGATGGCTTTGCGATGCACCCATTCGTCCAGCCTGCGGTTTTCGAAGTAGGGGATGCTTTCGTCATAGCGTTTGGCGAGGGCGGTAGCAAAGAACCAGGCGATCATCATCTTCAGGTAATAGTCTTCGCCTTCTTTGGAGGCCACGAGGTCCAGATATTCAGGCCTGAAATCGTCGCCGAGGAATTCATTCATCAGCATGCGCATACCGAAGCGGGCAGTATAGACATGATCTGATGCGATCCATCTTTGAATGCAGGGCAGCAGTTTTGAATGATTCTTACGGAAGGATCCGGGTGTCGCCTGATCCGATACCGGCCAGCAGTCGATGTAGGGGAGAAAGGCTTCCACGGTTTGAACACAGTTGTCAAAATCTTTGATCATCGCCGCGACGAAGAAATGAATCAGATTTTCCTCGTAATAAGAATGGGGCAGGGTGCTTAGAAAGCATTCCCGCTCCGGGCTTACGAAGACTTCTTTTGCAATCGTTCTGAGCGCCGGAGTCCGGACGCCCAGAATAGTTTCCGGCGGGATATTGGGAACCAGTTTAGCCTGGAATTCCCTGTAGGAATCGTCTTTTACTTCAACAAGTCTGTCATATAGAGTCATTTTATGCTCCTATTGCGCTTACAAAGGCCTTGAAGATACTGCGGCTGTTCGCGTCCGTACGGAAAGAAAATTCGGGATGCCACTGTACGGCCCAGAGGAAACGATGATCGGGCAGTGTAACGGCTTCTATAATGCCGTCAGGCGATACAGCCATCGGGGCCAGATCGGATGCAAGCCGTTTGATGGCCTGATGGTGGCAGCTGTTAACGGATATCTGATCCGCCTGCAGGCACTGCTGCAGGGGCGAATCCTTCATAAGAAAAACGAGATGAGAAGGCTGGTCATACGGCGGAGCCTGCCGGTGACTGATGGGGGAAGGATGCTGCGAGGGAAGATCCTGAAACAATGTGCCTCCCAGGGCAGCATTGATCAGCTGGATCCCGCGGCAGATCCCGAGAACAGGCTTATCCAGCCGAAGAGCGTTCCAGAGCACGCTAAGCTCCAGCGCATCGCGTTTCTTGCAGGAATCGATCAGGGATTCGAGCGGTTCTTCCCCATACAGATCGGGTGAGACATCATGTCCGCCCGTCAGCAAAAAGCCATCACACAGATCGGTGAGCTGACTGATCTCCTTCTGATCCGAAGAGAAGGGAAAGATGACCGGAAGGCCACCTGCCTGCCGGACGGCCTCCAGGTAGCCCGGAAGCATCCACAAACTGTCCCTGCCTTCGTCCCATAAAGGCATGACGCCAATGATCGGTTTCATGTTATACCTCCTCGTATCGTATCAGTGATCGATCAGGCACAGGAGAGTGCCGCAGACGCCAAAGACCCAGTGGACGATCCAGACGCCGAGAATATTCTGCTGTTTCTCGTAGAGAATGCCCTCCAGACCGGCCAGGATCGCCGCGCCGGCCATGAACAGAAAGCCGAAATGGATATGAAGTGCGGCAAAGATCAGAGACGAAAGGAGGATCGCCAGCAGCGCGGTATGCTTTCCGACCGTGATCCGTTTGAGGTTGCCCTGCATGACGCTGCGCGCCAGGAATTCCTGGATCCCCGCGGTAAAGATATAAATGAGCTGCCGGATGCCGAAGCGACTGATATCAAAGAACGGTGCGTCCGGTTCGAAGCAGTCGGGATCGATCAGGCGGGCGATGCCTTTGAGCGCACAGAGGAAGCCAACGGCGCAGGCGGCTACGATCAGCGCCGTCCGGATGGTTCTAAGGGGATCCTGCGTCGTGATACCCAGATCACGCCAGGTGAGGCTCGTCCGGCGCAGAATAAAGATCAGCATGACGATGCCGAGAACCTCCACCCCGTGGGTCATAAAATCCGCCGGGATCGGACGTTTCAGAAACTCCCAGAGAGCGTAGATGAGGATCCAGATGCAGAAACCGAAGAGAAAGGTGGTGAAGGTGTTCGAGGAGTCGTTGAACTTGCGCGTCATTTCTTCGGCCACGGTCTCGTCGCTCAGTGTGATGACGAGCTGTGCCCCGTCCGAGTCCCGCAGAAAAGAGCTGGACATGACAAAAACGTATTTTTTCCCGGAGGGAGCCATGTAGGGGACTTTTCTGACGGTCGTTTCATCCTTGTCATACAGCGCGGCATAGATGGCTTCATTAAAGCTGTCGTTATAATCGGAATCCTCCAGAAAAGAGAAGCGTTCCCGGGCCTCGCGGTACCCTTCCGGCACCTCCAGCATATGTGCGGCAGGTTCGTTTGCATAGACGATATTGCCTTTGTTGTCAAGCACCAGGACTGCGTCATGCATATCGCGCAGAACACGTTCGGGAAAAGCATGCTGAACCTCTTCCATCGGGGGATTCTCCTTTCTTAGGGTCGGATTACAGTGCCGCCGGGGGCGTGATCCGGAAAGATCAGACTTCCAGAAGATTCAGAATGGCCTGTACATAGACGGCGGTCTGTGTCTGGAAATCCTGAATGGTCATCAATTCATTGGCGTCGTGGATGTGGTTGTCGGCGTCCGGGAACTCGCAGCCGAAGGCGATGATGCCCGGCAGGCTCTTGGCATAAGTGCCGCCGCCGATCACCATGGGCTTGAGGGTTTGATCGCCGGTCACTTCCCGGTAGGCCCGGTACAGACCCTGTACCAGAGCCGATTCGGGGTCATAGAAGAGGGGATCACCCACATGCCCGATCTCCACGCGGCCGCGCTCGTCTTCCAGATAGGGAGCGGCCAGTTCGCGGATCTGATCCGGAGTATAGGTGATCGGGTAACGAATATCAATGGTGCAGCAGAAAGTACCGTCCCTGCGCATAACAATGCCGTTATTCAGCGTCAGGTCACCATAGGCATCGGAGACCTTAAGCCCCAGACCTTCGCCGTCGCAGTGGGTTCCGATACGATCCATATAGAAGTCGACAAAATCATCACGGAACCCTGCTTTCTGCAGGGCATACATGGTGTAGGAGGCTGCGTTGACGCCCAGGAGAGGCGTACTCGCATGTGCAGAAACACCTTGCGCTTCGATCGTAATGACATCGTCTTCTTCCGTGACCGAGAAATCTTTCAGCGGCGTGGAGGCGAGGACTTCGCGCAGACGGCTTACACTCACCGAGCCTGCAGGGATCCTGGTCGTGCAGTGCGGACAGACGGCATTGAAAACGAAGCCGCCCTCCATATCCAGAATGCGTGTGTTTTTGCTGTACAGAGCCATGCCGCAGCCGCCTTTTTCGCCATAGATGCCGGGAAAGTAACCGTCCGGAGTAAAGCCGATGGTGATGGGTTCCTCGACCTCTTTATAGTGTTTCATGCAGAGGGATCCGGACTCTTCATTGCAGCCCAGCAGCAGACGCACGCGCTTATTGAGCGCGATACCGGAATCGCGCACCAGCTTCATCGCGTAGAGGGAGGCAACGGCAGCGCCCTTATCATCGCTCACGCCGCGTCCGTAAACAGTGTCGTCCACGCGTGTCATCGTATACGGATCGGTATTCCAGCCTTCACCGGCGGGCACGACGTCAAGATGCGCCGCGATTCCGATGATATCGGGACCTTCTCCCATTTCGATATATCCGCAGTAATTATCAAGATTGACCGTGCGGAAACCCATTTCACGGCCCATTTCCAGGGCGGCGGCCAGTGCCTCGGCAGGGCCTTCGCCAAAGGGGCAGCCCGGCACAGCTTCACCGCGTTCGGAGCGGCAGCTGACCAGTTTCGCGAGCTTCGAGAGCATCTCTTCCGTCAGGGGAGCGATCTGTTCAATTCGTTTCAACATGATATGACCTCGTCTTTCTCTAAATCTGTTTACATGCTCAGCAGAAAGCTGCGGAGCAGATGATAGATGCGTTCCTGGCCGGCCTTATTCGGATGCAGGCCGTCCGGCATATAAAGCTCACGCTGCAGGGGATTCTCGGGCTGCATACCGCTCAGACGATACAGGTCCAGTACGGGAATGCCGTAGTAGGCGGCTGTTTCCTGAATCGCATTTACATAGTCCTCCAGGCAGCCGACATTGCGGACGCCCCATTCGTTCCAGGCACTGTGTTCGTTCAAGCGGTGCAGCGGCGTCATGACCACGATGGAGGCGTTGGGATAACGGGATAACAGGGCAAGATAGAGGCAATGAAGCGCTCCGTAAAATGTAGTATCATCCCGGTCCTCCGGACGGCCGATCGGAGCGTTTCCGTGGCCGTAATCATTTGTACCGCCAAAGACCACCACCAGATCCGCATCCGGATCCATATCCGGCACCCGCGTCACAAAATGCACATCATATTTCGCTTTCTCAGGAGGCCCGCCGGGCTGCTGGCGGGCAATTCTGGTACCGCTGATACCGTAGCCGCGGGCAATGACGCCGTCCCGCGCGGCGAGCAGGCTCCAGAACACATCGGAACGGTCGGCCAGACCATGTCCGAAGGTAATACTGTCTCCCAGAAAATTGGCTTTAAGACCTTGCAGCTGCATGGAGCAACCCCCTTTAACATGAATAATAACTCAAATCGTAGTTATTATAGTCGAAAAATGCGGCAAAGTCAATCCATACCGGGATCGGGAGGTAATTATTTCGGTAAAAACAAAAACAGTTCTTGCGCAATCCCTCACAGTGAAGTATAATAAATATACAGTGAAAATGGGGTCACTGGGTCCGTCCTGACAGGAGGTTAATACTATGGGTAATCAATTGCTGCAGAAAGGAATTCAGCCGTTCTGGTTCTGGAACGGCGAAATGGATCCGGAGGAGATCCGCCGGCAGATCCGGCAGATGCACCAGCAGGGAGTCAGGGGTTTCCTGATCCATCCCAGACAGGGCCTGGAATTGCCCTATCTGTCCCGCGCTTTCTTTGAGCGCGTCAGGGTTGCCGTGCAGGAGGCGAAGGATTGCGGGATGGAAGTCTGGCTATATGATGAGTATCCTTATCCGAGCGGTGTGACGGCCGGCAAAGTGATGCTGGACCATCCGGAATTCTGCTGTAAAAACCTTGTGAAGAAAACAGCCAGGGCCACGGCGCATACAACATTGCAGATCGACGCTCCTTGGGGACGCGTCCTCTCGGCCAGAGCATACCCTGCGCACGGGGATCAGGTGGACTTTACCACTTCGATCGATCTGATGGATGCCGTGGGGCCCGCCTATTGCGAGGAAATTTTCCAGCTGAGCGGCCTGACCGCTTACAATCATAAACGGTTCTTTACCGGCACCCAGGTGAACCGCCTGTACTGGGAGGTTCCCGAAGGGGAGTGGCAGGTGTATCTCTTTGTCGAGCAGGTCATGCGGCATTTCAAATACTTCGAGAATTATGTGGATCCGCTGAATCCCGCGGCCATCCGGTATTTTATCGAGACCACGCATGAGGTCTATAAGCAATATGTGGGAGAGGAATTCGGCCGGACCATCAAGGGCTTCTTTACCGACGAAGTGACGGCTTTCCCGCCTTCGCAGCCGTGGTCGCCGCTGCTTCCAGATATGATCAGGGAGCGCTACGGCCGTGATCTGCTGGAGGTGCTGCCTGCGCTGACCGAGGATATGGGGCCCGAGACCGGGCGGATCCGTTTTGAGTACTGGGATACGGTGACGGACGCCTTTATCGACAGCTATGACCGTCAGGTGTATGACTGGTGCGAAGCCAATCACCTGATGTATATCGGCGAGAAGCCGATCCTGCGCAGCAAAGAGCTGGAATGGGTGCATATTCCCGGCATCGATACGGGCCACGCCAAGGTCGGCGCCAAGATCGATCCGATGCCCGGCAATTACCGCGCCAACGGCAAAATCATTTCCTCCGCGGCGCATTTTTACCACAAACCCGCGGCGCTCTGCGAGGCTTTTCACTCGATCGGCTGGGGCATGACGCTGCAGGATATGAAATGGATTTTTGACTGGCTGGCAGTGAGCGGAGTCGACTTCTTCGTCCAGCATGCCTATTATTATACGACGGACGGCCTGCAGAAGCATGATGCGCCGCCTTCGTCTTTCTGCCAGATGCCCTGGTGGAAGGAGCAGAAATGCCTCAGCGATTATGCGGTGGGGCTTGGAAAGAAGATCGGTACACTGAAACGCGATGTGGATGTGCTTGTCGTGGATCCTGCGACTTCACGCTGGATCCTGCCGCGTGCGGACTGGAGAGAGTTTGACAACAGGATTTCCGCGGTGATGAATTCGCTGATGCGGGCCGGCTGCGATTTCTACGTTGTGGATCCGCAGTTGCTTGCGCAGGCAGATATTCAGAATACCGATGAGGAAGCCTTGCTCGTCCTGAACGGTGAGGCGTACCGCTGTCTGGTGCTCCCCTGTATGAATAATATTGAGGATGAGGCCTACCGTCTGATCCGCCGCTTTGCGGAAGCGGGAGGCAAGATCATTGCGGCAGGATCGGTTCCGAGTGTAAATGTTCAGAAAGAAGACTCGGCTGATTGGTTCAGGGAAATGCACGCCAAGGCGATCACGGCTCCCGAATCAACGGGCAGCCGCGTAGCTGCCGCGCTGGGCCGTGCTTCTGCCAATCTGCCCGATGGCGTTTATCTGCTGAAAGGGACGGATACCGAGGGACGCAAAGCCTTCTTTGCCGTTAACTGCAGCAGCAGGCCGCAATCCATCACCATGCCGCTTAAAGGCTTTGAAGCGGAGGATCTGACGGATGGCACCTGCCGGCCGCTTTCCGGAGAAAGCCTTGAGCTGGAGCCCTTTGCTTCCGTGTATGGCAGTGAAGCGGCTCTCGCTTCGGTACCCGAACCGGAGGAGAAGCTGCACATTTCCTTTGACGATGTCTGGGGCATGCAGGCGGTTTCGTCTAACGCCCTGTATCTCGGCGAGTTCAGACTGACGCTGCCGGACGGCCAGAGCGGAGTCGTCGGATGCTATCCCATCATCGATCAGATGGAGGAACTGGGGATGAAGCTGGTCACCAAAACGGTACCTTATTTCGGCTGTCCCAAGACACTGAGCTTCCCGCCGATCACTGCCGTCTACGAAACCGAGTTTGACTGGAAAGCCAATTCGCGCGCCTGGCTCGTTATGGAGCCCGGAACGCTGGAAGGCGGCTGGAAAATCGATTTGAACGGATCCGAGCTGCGGCCGGAAGTCTTTGACAATCAGGTATTCTATCAGTCCACAAATCTGGCGGAAGAAGTAACCGAGCTTCTCCGGCCGGGCCGCAACCATCTGAAGGTGCAGGTGGAGTGCACACTGAATTCCGACGGACTCAGAAATCCAATCTATATCATGGGTGATTTCGCCGTCAGAGCCGATCAGATCTGCACCGTGGAGCCTGCCCGTTCCGCGGGCATCCCCGGACATTACGACGAGAATGGATTGCCTTTCTACGCGGGCGAGGTCCGGTATTCACGCAGCTTTGAGTATGACGGAGAACCTGAGGGCCGTAAGGTCCTGGATCTGTCTGATCTGGGGACGCAGGATGTCTGCCGCGTGTTGCTGAACGGGACGGATCTGGGCGTCTGCGCCTGGACGCCGCGTACGCTGGAGATTCCGGATGGCGTGCTGCAGCAGGGCGAGAACAGGATCGAACTGGTGATTCAGACGACCCTGTCAGGACTGTTCGAAGGTGAATTCTTTGATATTCAATCGCATAGATATATTAAGCATCAGCACAGAGATCAGGAAGAAGAGAGAATGAAATCGTTTGTGGCCTGGTAAGGCGCGGATGTCAATCGAGAGGAGAGTTAGAATGGATCATTATCAGAAATATAAGCCTTTTCCGCCGGTAGGCAAAAAGGACCGGCGCTGGCCGGATCAGGTGATTACCAAGGCACCCATTTGGTGCAGTGTGGATCTGAGAGACGGCAACCAGGCACTCGAAGTGCCCATGACTTTTGAGCAGAAGCTGGATTTCTTTCAGTTTCTGGTCAAAATGGGCTTTAAGGAGATCGAAGTCGGGTTCCCCGCGGCCTCCGAGACGGAGTACCGTTTTACACGGGCACTGATCGAGCGGCATCTTATTCCGGATGATGTGACGATCCAGGTCCTCACCCAGGCGAGAGAGCATATCATACGGCGCACGTTCGAGGCCCTCGATGGCGCGCCCCAGGCCATCGTGCACCTGTATAATTCCACCTCCGTGCTGCAGCGCGAGATCGTCTTCGGCATGAGCAAAGAAGAAATCAAGAACCTTGCCGTGGAGGGTGCGGAATTGGTCGCGCGGCTGGCGCAGGAGTACGGACCGGAGCGTTTCCGCTTTGAGTACTCGCCTGAGAGCTTTACCGGCACCGAGCTGGATTACGCGACAGAGGTCTGCAACGCGGTGCTGGATGTCTGGAAGCCGACACCCGAGAAGCCTGTGATCATCAATCTGCCCAATACGGTGGAGATGGCGACGACGAATATTTATGCGGATCAGATCGAGTATGTCTGCGATCACATTCATTATCGCGACGCTGTACAGATCAGTCTGCACGCGCACAACGACCGCGGCAGTGCTGTTTCGGACAGCGAGCTGGGCGTGATGGCCGGAGCAGACCGTGTGGAGGGGACCCTCCTCGGAAACGGCGAGCGCACCGGCAATGCCGACATCCTCGTCATGGCCATGAACCTGTTTTCACAGGGGGTGGATCCTGAATTGGATTTCAGCCATATTCAGGACATCGTGGATATCTATGAGCGGAGTACCGGTATGTCCGTTCATCCCAGACATCCGTATGCGGGCAAACTCGTCTATACCGCGTTCTCCGGATCGCATCAGGATGCGATCAAGAAAGGTATGGCGCAGCACGCGCTGCATCCCGAGATCTGGCAGGTTCCCTATCTGCCCATCGACCCCGCAGACGTGGGCCGCAATTACGCACCGATCATCCGTATCAACAGCCAGTCCGGCAAGGGCGGCGTTGCCTATGTGCTGGAGACCAATTACGGGCTGATCCTGCCGCGTAATCTGCAGAAGAATTTCGGCGCTATCGTTACGGATGTATCCGACAGCCTGAGCGCCGAGCTGATGCCCAAGGATCTGTATGAGCTTTTCCTGAAGACCTATGTGATCACCGAACCGCTCGCCCTGCAGTACTATGACGAGTCATCTTCTTCACCGGATGATCTGGCCCTGCGCTGCCGCCTGCTGGTGAACGGGGTGGAGCGCATCATGGAAGGCCGCGGAAACGGTTCGATCAGCGCCCTCTGTCAGATCCTCCGCGAGAATTACGGGCTGGTGCTGGAAGTGCTCAGCTACTCCGAGCATTCGATCGGCCTGGGCACCCATACCAAGGCGATCACCTATATCGAAGCCAGAGATGGCGACGGCGTGATCCGCTACGGTGCGGGTATCAGCAGCAACGTGACCAAATCATCTCTGAGGGCCGTGATCTCCGTGGCCAATCAGATGATGCGTAAAGCATAATAGTCTCCGCGGCGGCGGAGAGGATCTTTAATCAATCCCGTTTATTATGAGGGGGCACACCTTCATCAATAAAAAATAGTTACAGAAAGGATGAATGAACAATGGCAAGAATGATTGGGTACTGCGTGGCAGGCCTCGGCGTCGGCAAATCCCATGTCCGCGGCGTGCTTGGCTCTGACCACGGCAAACTGGTAGCACTCTGCGATCTGCTGCCCGATAAGATGGATATGGTGGAGAAAACCGTCATCCAGAAGGATATCGCGGAGCATCCGGAGCACAAGGCTCATCTCGCGGATCAGCTTCTGAAGTATACGGATTTCGACGAGATGCTTAAGAATCCCGAGATCGAGTGCGTCAGTATCGCCCTTCCGAGCGGCCTGCATGCGGAATACGCAGTCAAGGCGATGGAAGCCGGCAAGAACGTCCTGGTCGAGAAGCCCATGGACATCACCGTTGAAGCAGCCCAGCGCATCATCGATGCATGGAAGCGTACGGGTGTTAAGGTCGGCGTCATGCACCAGAACCGCAACAATCTGGATATGGTCCCGATGAAGAAGGCGATCGACGAAGGACATATCGGCAAGGTTTTCCTGGGTACATTTGAGGTCAAATGGTTCCGTCCGCAGTCCTATTTCGAAAAAGACGGCGGCTGGAGAGGCACCTGGGCGATGGACGGCGGCGGCTCTCTGATGAACCAGGGCGTCCACACGGTTGACCTGATGCAGTGGATGATGGGAGATGTCGAGAGCGTGACTTCGATTATGGATGTCTGCGGACACGATATCGAGACCGAAGATATGACCGCTTCTCTGATCAAATTCAAGAGCGGCGCCGTGGCGACATTTGTCAGCACGACCTGTGCCTATAAGGCCGGATGCGGAACCGGTATCAAGGTTTACGGTACGCAGGGCACGATCGAATGCGATCAGGGCGAGATCCTGACCTGGAAGATCCACAGCAACGTAAGTGATGCGGATATCGCGAATGCGATCGAGAGTGCCGAAGAGAACGCGATGAAGGCCAAGTATTCTGTTGGCGGCAGCGCGGCTTCCGATCCGGCACTGGCGACCGGTCACGGCAGCGTGGTCAACAATCTGATCAATGCCGTATACAATGACACCGACCCGATGATCTGCCCGCCCGAGGGTATGAAAGCGGTCAAGATCGTCAATGCGATTTATGAGTCTGCCCGTACCGGCAAGACGGTTTATCTGTAAGCGATGAGGATCGGTTATAACCTGCCCGGCGGATCTTTCATGCCACAGGGCGAAGGGGCGGTCACGGCGACGGTATATGAGCAGCTTCTGCAGGGCGACCGTCTTGTGATGGAGGCCGGCTATGATTATTCCGAGGCAACAGTGGGGATGATCATGCAGCTTTCCGAAGAAGAACTGCAGGATCTTGCGGCCAGACGCCGCGCGGGCACCTTCCATCTGGAGGCCTGCAACAGCTTTATCCCGCCGCGGCTGAAGATCGCGGCCGGACAGATGCGGGAGGAGCTCCGGGCCTATGTGGAAGAAGCCATGCGCCGACTCAGTCTTCTCGGAGTTGATATCGTCGTCTTCGGGAGCGGCGGCGCACGCCGGATCCCCGAAGAAATCAGCTTTGAAGAGGGGATGGAGGAAATCTGCCATTTCCTCGGCATGTGCAATGAGATCGGCCTGAAGTACGGCGTCACCGTCGTGATCGAGCCTCTGAACCACACCGAGACAAATTGCATTCTCTCGGTCGCGGAAGGAGCGGAGATTGCGCGCAAACTCGATCTGCCGCGTGTGAAGCTGCTGGCGGACGCCTTCCATATGTTTATGGAGAATGAGAAGTTTGATGTGCTGGAGCGCGAAGGAGATCTGTTGTACCATACGCATATCGCGGAGGTGCCGGAGCGCATCCGTCCGGGAACCCATGGCGGAGAATATCTGCGTGAATTCGCGGCGCATCTGAAAAAGGCCCGGTATGAGGGCCGTGTGACCGCCGAGTGCGGATTCACGGACTTTGCCGCGGATCTGGAATTAGCCTGTCCCTTTATGAATTCGACATTCCGATAAGAGAGGAGCCAAGAATATGACTTTATCATTTACTGCCAGAAGAGATATGTGTCAGGAACCTGTTTTCCTGGCGGCGGAAGAACTGCCCGAAGTGGTCGGCAGCGCCAAAAAGCCCTGCGGCTGTGTATTCCCGGCGCAGAAGGTTTGCGGAGGCGTCCTGGTGATCGCTGATGCCAAGAAGGGGGAAGAAGTACAGCTGGAGCTCTGTGAAGAGAAGGTCGGCCCCGGCGTGGAGATCGTGGAGCGTCCCGAAGCCTCCGCGTTGGACATTAAGATCGGCGGACAGCTCTTTACCAGCTATGTCTACGCGGGCGAGCTGAAGCCCTATCTGGGACCTGTTTACGCGGGGAACGGCGATTGGTACACCCGTCTGGATCCCACCATTAAGGAGCATCCGCATCATCGTTCCGTCTGGGTCGCTGTCGGCGACGTAAATGGATTCGATTTCTGGAATGAACGCGGCAATTACGGTGCAGAGCATCACCAGGGATTCGAGAAGATCGAGAGCGGAAACGCGGCAGCCTGCATCACTGCCAAGAATGTCTGGACCGATCTGGAGAACGTTCCGCAGGTCGATGAGAAGCGCACGTTCACTTTCTACGCTCAGGACGCGAAGGCCCGCTACATCGACGTAGAGATCACCTTTACCGCGACCTACGGCGACACCGTTTTCGGACCGACCAAGGAAGCCGGCCCGCTTGGCATCCGTCTGAATGAGCAAATGCGCGCGGACCGCGGCGGCTGCTTCGACAACTCCTACGGCGGCGTCAATGAGAGCGAGTGCTGGGGCCGCGCAGCGAACTGGTGTGATTATCACGGCCAGATCGACGGCAAGACCTACGGCATTGCCTGCTTCGACAACGAGGATAACGAACGCTATCCCACGACCTGGCATATCCGCAATTACGGACTTTTTGCTCCGAACAACTTTTATTTCAAGGGCGGCTTTGTCCTGAAGAAGGGCGAATCCCTGACCTATAAGTACCGCATGTGCTTCTATGAGGACAAGATCAATACGGCGGACCGTTTCATCCTCTATACGCACGAGAAACCCAATCATCAGTAAGCTATATAAGACTTAAAGAGCCCGGACGGTGAAGTCCGGGCTCTTGCTTTTAGATTCCTCTGTCTGATTGAAACTTTTCTTTTACCCAAGGCCAGAGTAGGATGATGAGCAGGATGACCAGTACCGGGATCAGGATCCAGTGCAGGATGGTCAGGATGCGCAGGATCCCTTCCGTAGAGGTGACCTTGTTCACAATGCTTTCTTTGGGAACCGTGAAATCATTCTGCACGGTGCAGGGAAGCTCAACCTGAATGCGTGGATCCGCCTTCATGGTATAAACGACCTGACCGACACGGTCGCCCTTCCTGACCGGCGCTTCCAGACGGTCGGGCAGCGTCAGTTCGTGAGTAAAGAAGGATTCGAGTCCCTCGGGATCAGAAGGCTTGCGGGATAGACTCTCCGCGTAAAAGGTCAGGCTGCCTTCGATGCGGACAGCCGCGTAGCCGAGCTTTTTGTCTCCGGTGTAGACGGGAAGGCGGGAGAGAGAGGTCTCGTCAAAGGTGATGGTAACGGGCTGGAAATAGGCGTAGCCGTAGGAGAGGATCTGGTAGGCAGCTTCATAAGCGGCTTTCATGTCGGGCAGGCCGTAGGCGACGCAGACAAGATCCATCTGCTCGGCGTGGGCAAATACGGCGACACAGCCGTTATTATATCTGCCTCCGACGGCATATTCCAGATAATAGTCGGAGACGGTCTGTAGCAGCGGAACCTCATTCGCATAATAGCGGGTCTCCTCGACCAGATTGGTGGGAGGGATCGAGATCACGTCTTTACCGATCAGTTCCATCAGCTTATCCTCACGGCTCACCGCTGACAGAATCAAAGCCATATCCTGTACGGTCGAATACTGTTCGGCTGTATCCAGATCATAGATCGTCACAAAGTGAGAAGCCTCCGCACCGCATGCCGCGGCAGTTTCATTCATCCATTCCACAAAAACATCCGTGGATCCGGCAAGCGCAGCCGCCAGGGCATAGGCGGCGTCGTTAGCATCATTAAAGAGTAGTGCCACGATGCAGTCCCTGACCGTAACGACTTCGCCGGGCCGCAGATAGATGACATAGCATTCCTCGGGGATCACGTCGGCCACGTCCGCGGGGACGGTAATCGTGGCCTCAAGTTCACTGTGCCGGAAAGCCGTGAGCACGGTCAGATAATTGACAAGCCCTCTCGGTGCAAACGTTGTCCGGTCATCGGAAGCCCGCAGGATCTGACGGGTAGACGATTCCATCAAAATCGCCCCCTTGCTGCGGCCAAGGGGCATATCGGGGGTAGCGGCATATACAGCCGGTGAGGGCAGAATAAAAGCAATTAAAAGGATCAAAGCTGCCGCGAAAGACCGGATCCTGCGGAGCATTCTTTTGAAAGGCATAAGGAAGCCTCCCTGCATAAACGAATTCGGATGAGTGAGGCAGAAGGATTCTGCTTCTAATCCAGTATACCACAACAGGCCGGCGTTAACAAGAGAAGATTAAGAATTGTGCGGCATTGTTCTTGAAATGTCTTGTGTATTATGGTATACTATATTTGCTTCAGGAAATGTGACGTTTATTTTCTGCTTCGCAATAATAGGTACTCCGTATGAAAAAGATTCGTTCCAAGTATTATTATCGGCTCTTGAAAATTATGATGTTCGCGGTCATTATCCCGTCCGTTTTATTGGGTATTATTTTTGGTATCCGTTTTTCGAGAACCGAGCAGGAGAATCTTCGTATGATGCAGGCCGCAAGCCTCCACCAAAGTGTTCTGAGGATCGACAGCCAGATGAAAACCATGCGTACCTTGATGCTGCAGCTTGCAACGGACGAGGATTACCAGCGTTTGGTTAATAAAAATAAGGACGAAATAGACTTTGAAGTTTTCAACAGAATACGCAGACTGATGCGCTACCTCGCAAGTGCACAGTATACCAGCCTTACGGTCAATAATATCAGTATTGTCAATTGTACATATAACTGGAGGCTGTTCTCAGACCGCGGCATGCTGATGATTGATCCGGCAGAAGCACAGATCTTTCGTGATAGTGCAATTAGCGCGGGGTGGTGCAGGGAGCCGTTTTACAAATTAAATTCTCAGTTCAAGTATGTCGTCAGCGGTGAAGCCTTTTCGCTAACTATGGTGGGAAGCAGCGACAGCGTGATTGTCATGCAGTTCAGCAACCAGGATTTCGAGGAAAATCTGGAACAGAGTCTGCCGGGGCGCATACTATATCTGTTTGACAAAACGAATCAGCTGATTTTCAAAGAAGGCAGCAAAGATGAAGCGGAGCCGTCTTCAGAAGAAAACTATGCTTTCCTTGACCAGATGACGGGGAGCAGGGGAAAGTTTGAGCTGCGTTATGAGGGACGGAAACAGTATTTTTACTATGAAAAGTCCGAGTTTAACGGTTGGATCTATGTTCTGCGTGAAGAACGGGATACTTTCCGCAGAGTGGTTCTGCCTGCCATGCTGGCTATGTTTGGAAGCTCTGCCATTGTTGTCACACTGGTGGGACTCCTGGCGGTATTCTTCTCACGCCGGCTGTATCAGCCTGTTCAGAATCTTTATCAGAATGTAACGCCGATCACCAATAAGAATACCGTGGATTCCTACGATGACTTTGATGTCATTGTCGAATCCGTACAGAAAATGCTGGGTGAGAACCGATCGCTGAATGCGGAATTGGAAAAGCAGCACAATATGCTTCGGGAGCTGGTGCTGTACCGCCTCTTTGCCGAGCAGATGGACGAAGAGGAAACGGAACTGCTTTGCAAACAAGCCGGCATTAATCCCGATCAGGGACGGATGGGCGTGATCGGTGTAACACCTTTCTCGGAATACCAGATGGAGCCACAGGATGACTACCGTGAATGGTATGTCCTGGGCATTAACGAGGTTCTGATAAATGAATTGAAGTCGCTGATCGTGATCTCGCCGATATGGATCAACAATACGGCAGCTGTTTTACTGCATGTGGACAAGCTCTCGGAGGATTATGACGCGTACATGCTGCAGAATGCCGAGAATATTTACGAGACGGTTAAAACTAAATTAGGTATGGAATGCAGGGTCGGCTACAGCAAGAGCTTCTCCAAAACAGCGGATATTTCCACGGCCTTTACGCAGGTGAACCGCATGCTGAACGATCATGCCGGCGGACAGAATGGCGTCATCAGCCGCCTTACCGACAAGCAGGGGCTGAATTATCCATATTACGAAGAAGAACTGATACTGAAAGCCATCAATGATGATGACCTCGCAACCGTTAAAACGGTTCTTCCGGCCTTTATCGACAAGATCGAGAGCCTGCATGAGAATCCCTATAACAAGGAAATCTGCTACATCCTGATGCTTGGTAACCTGATGCGCCTGACACCCGAATATAATGTCTCCATCATTGATCAGGCTTCAGCTAAATTACAGGACTCGGATCTGATCTTCCATATTCTGCAGCTGCCCACCAGAGAAAAGAAAAAAGACTGGATTCTGACCAATCTGATCATGCCGATCATGGATTTGATGCACCGCAAGACCAATGCGCACAGACAGCTGATCGTCAATACGATGATCAATTACGTCCACAACGAGTACCAGGGAGGCCTGGACATCGAAGTCTGCGCAACCCGTCTGAATTACAGCGCGGTATACTTGCGCAAAGTCTTTAAGGATGCCGTAGGCGTTTCCTTTAAGCAGTATGCCTCACAGTTCATTCTGAGCAAAGCCAAAACCATGCTTGCAGAAACCAATATACCGGTCATGGAAATCGCGGAATCTCTCGGATTCAGCAATTCACAGAACTTTATCCGCTTCTTCCGTAAAGAAGAGCAGATTACCCCGGGTCAGTACCGGCTGGAGCATTCCGGCGTAAACGGGGATGCTTCTGAGTCCTGATAAGTCACAGGCACTGCTTCTGCGATAATCAAAAACAGATAAACGAAGTACAGATGAACCGTGCAAAATATGAGCCGTTTGACGCAAAACGGCTCTTTTTGTGTCCGCTGAATGGTCAATTTGAAAGAAATTGGCCTTTTTGAATGCCAATAATGATTATCGGATATGCGGATCAGGCCGGATTGATTATTATTTGGACAATGCCCGCGGCTTTAAAAACTCTCTCTGTTTTGATTATTGACAAGATCAAATTTGTTCATTATGATTAAATTGAAGCTATTATTTGATAATTTTTTGACACAATTGTACAAGCCCGGAGAAAAATGGATGCAAATTCAGAACAACGCTATGCGGATTGGAGTGATGAAACAATGGCGCAAAAAGAAGATTTTGAACAATCCATTACACAGACAGCAGAGCCGAAAAAGAAGAAATCGGACAGGAAGTCGGACCGTTTTTCACTGGCTCTGGATTTCAGAAGGAATACGGAACTGTATTTCATTTTTATCCCTGTGCTTTTGTACTACCTTTTCTTTCATTATTTTCCCATGTACGGAGCCGTGATCGCCTTTAAGGATTTTGCTCCTTCCAGAGGGATCGCCGGCAGTCAGTGGGTGGGGTTCAAGCATTTTATCTCTTTTTTCAGCAGTTATTATTTCTGGCCGCTCATCCGGAACACCCTGGTACTCAGCATAAGCAATCTCGTTTTTGGGTTCCCGGCGCCGGTGATCCTTGCCATTCTGATCAACGAACTGCGTTCCAAAAGCTACGCCAGAGTCGTTCAGACGGCGACCTATCTGCCGCACTTCATTTCCCTGGTGGTTATATGCGGTATGATCGTGCAGTTCACGAGAGATAACGGATGGATCACCCATCTGTTGACCCTGTTCGGCATGCCCAGACAAACGATGTTGAACAATAAGGATCTCTTTGTACCCATTTACGTTATCTCCGGCATTTGGCAGGAATCCGGGTGGGGCAGCATTATTTACCTGGCGGCTCTTGCCGGCATCGATCAGGATCTGTACGAAGCAGCCGAAATTGACGGTGCCAATCAGTTCCAGAAAATCTTGCATATTTCGCTTCCCGGCATCCTGCCCACCATCGTGATTCTGTTTATCATGCGGGTCGGCCGTATCATGTCCATGGGCGCGGAAAAAGTTATCCTGATTTATAACGCAGCGATTTACGACACAGCGGATATTATTTCTTCTTATGTATATCGCCGGGGCATTATCGGGACGGACTGGAGCTTTTCAACCGCGGTCGGTTTGTTCAACTCTTTAGTGAACTTCATTCTTGTTATTTCGGTTAACACACTCAGCAGGCGACTGACTGAGATGAGCCTGTGGTAACGGGGAAGGAGGCAGGCTACAATGAGAAAACTAACACGAGGCGAACAGATTTTCAATATCTTTAACGTCCTTTTCCTCTTCCTGATGATTGTTATATCCATCTATCCGATGCTCTACGTTTTTTTTGCCGCGTTCAGCACACCGAGTGCATATATGCGTCAGGGCGGCAACAAACTCCTTTTCTGCCCGGTCGGGTTCAGTCTGGCGTCCTTCAAAGCGGTATTCAAAAACCCGAGCATATGGACAGGATATGGAAGTACTATATTCATCCTGGCAGTTGGTGTTCCGATCAATATTGTGTTCACCATGATCGGAGCCTATGTGTTATCGCGAAAACAGCTTAGGATCCGCCGTTTCCTTTCGCTGTTAATTCTGTTTACGATGTATTTCTCGGGTGGCATGATCCCTATTTATCTGAATGTCCGTAATTTTGGTCTGGATGGTTCCCTGTGGGCGCTGATTATTCCCAACGCAATCAATACTTTTAATCTGATCATCATGAGGACCGCCTTTGAAGAAGTTCCGGACAGCCTGGAAGAAGCTGCCAAACTGGACGGTGCTTCGCAGCTGACCATTCTGTTTAAGATAATGGTCCCGCTGGTCGTGCCAACCATAGCCGTTCTGATCCTGTACTATGCGGTCTACCACTGGAATTCCTGGTTCAACGCGATGCTCTTCATCCACAAGAGGGAAAAGTATCCGCTGCAGCTGATCCTGAGAGAGCTGATCATCCAGAACAGCTCGATCTTCAGTTCTGAGCTTTCGACATCCGGCGCGGAAGACGAAATGATTTCAGAGACGATCAAATACGCGACCATCGTGGTCGCCACGGTCCCGATACTGGCCGCCTATCCGTTCCTTCAGAAGTATTTTGTGAAGGGCATCATGGTCGGCGCCGTAAAGGGATAAAGGCTTTCTTAACGGATTCATTATACGCAGTGCAGCGTATATGAATAGAATTAAAAAAAGGAGGAACATGAAATGAAACGTCGCATTTTGGCCCTGTGTATCGCGCTGATTCTGGCTGTTTCGTTTGCCGCAGGCTGTACAGGCAACTCGAATTCAAAACCGAATTCCGGAACAACCTCCAACAGCTCACAATCCGCGGAGTTTTCCTATCCCATCCCGGGGAATCACACCCTGACCTATTTTGGAAAGCTTCACAAAAATGTTGCACAGCAGACCTCCAGCTATGCTGATCTGCCGATCACCAAACTGTGGTTTGAGAAAACCGGTGTTACGCTGGAATTTAACACTCCCGCGGAAGGAATGGAGAAGGAGCAGCTGAACATCCTGCTTGCTGGCGGCAACTATACCGATATCATGGTTTACAGCTGGCTCAGTTATTCCGGCGGTCTGAACAAACTGCTCAAAGACGGTGTTATCCAGGATATCACCTCTCATATGGGCGAATGGATGCCGAATCTTTCCAAATACTATGCGGATCATCCGGATGTTGACAGACAGGTTAAGGATGACAGCAGCCGTTATCTCTGCATTCCTTTCCTGAAACAGGGACGTGCGCTTCTATCCACACAAGGCCCGAACTACCGTCAGGATCTTTTGAAGGAAACGGGTCTGGAACCTCCGCAGACGCTGGATGAATGGGAAGCCGTCTTTGTGAAGATTAAGGAGCTTCATCCTGATATCGCGCCTCTGACGGGCACCTATAACGACATCTGCCGTTTCTGCCAACCCGCCTATGGGGTATCCGATACCAGCTGGTTTGTGGACAATACCAAGACCGTCCGCTTTGCTTCTCTGGAAGATGGATTCAAGCAGTTCATCACCCGCATGGCGGATTGGTATTCCCGCGGGCTGATCGACAGCAACTTTGCCACCTATGATGTCACCACTGTCAATAACGTAATGTCTTCCGGCATGGGCTTTGCCACGTATGGTTCCAGTATGGACAAATACAATGCGGCCAACGTTGACAACGGGGATTATCTGGTTGTTGCGGAAAGAACTCCAGGACTTAAACCGGAAGAGAGAGTCACCTATGTGGCACAGTATGAGTTCGGCAGCAACCCATTCGCCGTTATTTCCACGAAGTGTACAGAGGTGGAAGTGGCGATGCGTATGTATGACTGGGCCTTCTCTCCCGAAGGCTATCGTACGCTGAACTGGGGTATCGAGGGTGAGTCTTTCACCATTCATGATGATGGCCTTGAGTATTACACGGATCTGATTCTTCATAATCCTGACGGACTGAGCACCGCTCAGGCACTGGCCTGGTACGTCATGGCCGGTATCAAGGGTCCCGCCATGCTGGCACAGGATGAGAGATACATGATTCAGTATTATTCTCAGCCGATCCAGGTAGAGGCACTTCAGCGCTGGGGCGACAAGGACTATGAATTCCGCGGATTCCCGCCCGTGTCCTTAACGGATGACGAGACCAGCGAATTTGTTGCGCTGATGGCAGATATCGACACCTATGTTGAATCCATGTGCGTCAAATTCATCCTTGGCCAGGAGCCTCTCAGCAATTGGGATAATTATGTTCAGACGCTGAAGAACATGAATATCCAGCGCGCCATCGATATTCAGCAGGCAGCTGTCAACAGGTATTATGCCCGATAAAGCGGGTCACATAAACGCCGGCTGATCCGGATCATTTGCCGGATCGGCCGGTCCAGTCATCCCGCCGGTTTTAGAATCTTTTCACGGAAGGAATACACCCGGCGGGATTCCATTACCTTCAATGTATCTGTAAAGTCGATCGTGCAAATAAGGAGGAGCAGTATGGCTAAAACAAAAACAGTAATAGGCTCCGCAGCTGTTAATAGGAAAAAACCTCTCTGGGTGAGAGCGAAGAGAGATGTGACAAGAAACTGGGACCTGTATCTGATTATTCTGCCGATTCTGGTATTCTATGCAATCTTTCATTATGCCCCCATGTACGGAGCGATTATTGCCTTCGAGAACTATAAACCCGCGCGCGGCATTTTAGGCAGTGAATGGGTTGGCCTGGAGAATTTCAGAACCTTTTTCGGCACCTATTATTTCTGGACTCTTTTACGGAATACGCTGAGGATCTCTTTCACAAGCCTGCTCGTTCACTTTCCGACCGAAATCCTGCTGGCAATACTGATTAATGAGCTGCGCAGCAAGAGGTTTGCCCGTGTGGTGCAGACCGTCACCTATATGCCGCATTTCATTTCACTGGTTGTCGTTTGCGGCATGGTGCTTCAGTTCACAAAGAGCAACGGTATCATTACCAAGCTTTTTGGTATGAATACACCGATGCTGAATAATCCGAATCTATTTCTTCCAATCTACGTTGTCTCCGATGTCTGGCAACAGGTAGGATGGGGATCCATTATCTATTTGGCTGCGCTGACAAGTATCGATCAGGAACTGTATGAAGCTGCGGAAATCGATGGAGCAGGGCGCTTCAAACAAACCATTTATATTACACTGCCCGGGATCCTGCCGACGGTGACGGTTCTCTTTATCATGAGAATCGGAAAAGTCATGTCTCTGGGTTCCGATAAGGTACTACTGCTATATAATGAAGCCATTTATGATAAGGCTGATGTTTTCGCTACCTACGTCTATCGGCGTGGAATAGAAAATACTGACTGGAGTTATTCATCTGCCGTCGGACTTTTTAATTCAGTAATTAACCTGGCTCTTGTGGTGACCGCAAATACGATCAGCCGTCGGGTGAACCAGCTGAGTATCTGGTAAGGGGGATGGCAGTATGAGAAAAATGACTAAAGGCGAGAAGATTTTTAACGTATTCAATGTACTGATATTACTGGCATTAGTGCTCGTAACACTTTATCCCGTGCTTTATGTGATCTTTGTTTCTTTTTCGGAACCGATGAAATTTATGAAGAACACGGAGTCATTTTTGCTGGGGCCCGTCGGATTCAGCCTGAAGTCCTATGAATTTGTATTTAAGTATGGGACGATCTGGTCAGGTTATCTGAATACGATCTTTGTGGTTGTCGTCGGCACTTCCATCAATATGGTGCTGACGATCGGAGCCGCCTATGTCTTATCAAGACGTCAGCTCGGCGCCCGAAAATTCCTGACGGTCGCCATTCTCTTTACGAGGTATTTCAGCGGTGGTTTGATCCCCAGTTTCCTGATCGTCCGGAATATTGGCCTGATGAACAGTCTCTGGGCACTGATTCTGCCTGTGGCCGTCAATACCTTTAACCTCGTTATCATGCGGACTGCTTTTGACGGCGTCCCCGAATCGATGGAAGAATCAGCCAAACTGGACGGCGCGAACCAGCTGACGATCTTGGTCAAAATCATGGTTCCGTTGGTCATTCCCACAATCGCGGTGCTGATACTCTATTATGGCGTATATCACTGGAACAGCTGGTTTAATGCACATTTGTATATTCGCAAGCGAAATAAATATCCGCTGCAATTGATTCTGCGCGAGCTGATTATTCAAAACAGCTCCGCCAACGATGTCGGTCTGTCGAGTGACGATGACGCATTCTTAAGCGAGACGATCAAGTATTCCACGATCGTCATTTCCACCATCCCGATCCTGCTCCTGTATCCCTTCCTTCAAAAGTATTTTGTCAAGGGTGTTATGGTTGGAGCTGTAAAAGGATGACATTCGACGGCATTATCTTGTGTTTGAGGACGGTGCCGGGACGTAAGGCGCCTCCTGAAATAAAAATGAAAGGAGAAATCAAGATGAAAAAGGTTCTGGTTTGGGTTCTGATTGCGGTCATGATTCTCGGCACTTTCGGGTGCACCGGGAAGGGCGGCAACAGCGGAAGCGGTACCAACAGTACCACGGAGTCCAAGGCTCCTGCGGACTCATCGAAGCCCGCCGAAAGTTCAAAGCCTGCGGAAAACTCTCAGGCAGAGGTCAAAGGGATTACCTATCCCCTTGAGGGCGGCCCGTATACCTTCAGCTTCTTTGGACAGTTCCATAAAAAACTGAACGGTTACTACGAGTCCTACGACGATCTGGACATCGTCAAATGGTGGGAGGAAGCGGTTGGTGTCAAATTTGAATGGAATACCCCTGCGGCATCCGCACTGAAGGAGCAGTTCAGCATCATGCTGGCTTCAAATGAGTATTCCGATATCATCAACTACACCTTCTCAAGTTACAATGGCGGTGCGGTCGGTCTGTACACCGATGGCGTTATCATCCGTCTGGATGAACATAATGCCGAGGAGAATGCACCTGCACTGCTGGAATTCCTGGGCGAAACCCCGGTCTTCCTGAAGGCTGCAAAGGATGATGAAGGCCATCTGTATTATTTCCCGATCACCAAACAGGGTAATGTACAGCTTTCCACCACGGGCCCGCTGCTTCGCGGCGACATTCTGAAAGATCTGGGCATCGATAAGCTGCCGGCAACCATTGCGGAGTGGGATACCATCCTGCGTGCAGTTAAGGAAAAGTATCCGAATATGACTCCCCATATTGCGACCTGGGACAAACTGAAATCCGCTTTCCAGCCCGGTTATGACATCGGCGGAGGCGACTGGTTCATGGATACCGAGGGCAAGGTTCATTATGCATATGTGATGGATGAATACAAAGCATTCCTGCAGCAGATGAATACCTGGTATAAAGACGGCCTGCTCGATGCCAACCTGGCACAGAATGAGGACACGGATGTGGATACCGCGATGTCCGCGGGAACCGCGTTCAGCTGTATCGCTTCCGGCGGTAACGGTATCGGCGCTTATATCGATGCCAATGCCGATAATCCGACGTTCTCGGTGGAAGGCTGCCAGTATCCGTCTTCTGACGGCGGCAAGACCAAGTATGTGGCCGGCTGGCCTTTTGACCGTCAGGTTGCCATTTCCACCCAGTGCAAGAATCCTGAGATCGCGATGCGTGTTCTGGACTACGGTTATACGGAAGAAGGCGCGGATCTGCTGAACTGGGGTAAGGAAGGTATTTCTTACGAGGTCGTGAACGGTGAGAAGCAGTTCTTCGATTTCGTAATTCATGATCCCAACGGCAAGAGCGTAGACGCTTCAATGGCAATGTACTCGATTCGCCATATCAAGGGCCCGGCTCCCTATATCTCCATCGAGGCCGTGTTCCTGGCGAACTACGAGAAGCCCGAGCAGAAGGCTGCCTGCCAGCGCTGGGCTGACACCACGGATTGGGATGCCCGCGAATTCCCGCCGGTTTCCTATACTGAGGATGAATCCACCAAGTATGCTAAGCTGATGAGCGATATCGAAACCTATGCCGACTCCATGTCCCTGAAGTTTGTCCTGGGTACCGAGAGCTTCGACAACTGGGAGACCTTCGTAAAGACCATCAACGGCTTTGGCCTGGAGGATGCACTTAAGATTCAGCAGGATGCCTGCGACCGCTTCAACGCTCGTTAAGCAGGAGAACTAATAATTTCCCTGAGGGACCGGATAATTGTCCGGTCCCCCGGGACACAAATTATCAATATGGAGGTTTATTATGAAAGGAGATAAGTTTACATTTGTTCCGCAGGTCGTCAATGCCGGAGGAATCAGCCCCCGTGTGGTACGTATTACCGACCCGGCTTATGCCTGCAACCATTTGTACTTTCACAATCGTTCCTTTACACCCGATGACAAAAAGATCGTTTTTGAGTCAGAAAAAGACGGCGGAAACAACCTGTTTGTCATGGATCGCGAGACCAATGAAGTGATGCAGCTGACCGAAGGATATCAGCTCGATTATTTCGGCTATCCATCCCGTGACGGCAAAAAGGTCTTCTTTGGTGCAGACGGCTGCATTAAAGCGGTCGATCTGGAGACCTGTGAAGAAGAGATCATTCTTCGCGCTCAGGACTATGTGGAGACGACCGTGACCAAATGCTCCGGCGCGTTCCCGAGCTGGGACGGCAAGAAGCTGGTCTGTTTCTATGAGGCGAACCCGGATTTCGGCCTGATTGTCAAGAATTTTGAGACGGGCGAAGTCAAGATTATTGTTCATGGAATTCAGCCGGTGCGGCACTGCCAGTTTTGCCCCAATGACAATGATTTGATCCTTTATGCACATGAGGGAACTTGGGAGTATATCAAAGCCCGTATGTGGCTGATCCAGTCTGATGGCTCCAACAATCGCCGCGTCCGTGACCATGACGATGGCGATTACGAGGCTGCCGGACACGAATTCTGGGCCAATACCGAAAAAGCGCTTTATTTTACGGTACGCCGCGAAGGCAAGGTTTTCTTCTCCAAATACCTGGTGGATGAAGATAAAGAGATCACGTTGTTTGAGCTTGACAATGAACATGGTACCATTACGCAGGATGATAAGTACATCATCTGCGACAGCAAGCGCGGCGCGGGAGAGATGTATCAGGTGAAGCTGGAAAATAACGAGGTCCAGGTTATGCTGTATCAGAAGTTCTCCTGGGCTCCCGGAACTTCACGCTTCCATCCGCATGTAACGGTATCCTATACGACCGGTGAAGCGATCTATACAACGGACTGTGACGGTAAACCGGGTGTTTATGTGGCGGAAATACCTGAATTCTAAAACAGGGATTGTACCTCTCTATAAACGGGTGGCCTCAGGTGGCCCACAGTAATCAGACAGGGGGCTGCAGGTCAGCCTCCTGTCTGATTTAAGGAGAAATACCAGATTATATTCCTCACGTGTGTTCTTGACAAAAACCTCGCGTGCGAGTATACTAAAATCGATCTACTAGCGAATCCATGCTGATCAGAGAAAGGAGAAGATTTCATGAAAATGACTGTTGCTGAAGCACTGGTTAAAATCATGGTCAAAGAAGGTATTCATCAGGCATTTGGTATTCCGGGGGCCGCAATTAATCCGGTTTATAAGTATCTGAAAGATGCTCCTATCGGGCATTATACCATGCGGCATGAGGAGGCCTGCGTACATGCGGCCGATGGTTACCGCCGCGCGAGCGGAGAGATCGCACTGGCAATCTGCTCTGCCGGCCCCGGCGCAACGAATTTTGTGACAGGCCTGTATACGGCTTTTATCGATTCCATGCCGGTATTCTGCGTCGTCGGACAGGCGAATCTGGGACAGCTCGCACAGGAACCCTTCCAGTGTGTCGATATGCCCGACATTGCCAAAACAGTGACCAAGAAGGCCTGGAGCCTCAAGAAAGCCGAGGATCTGCCCGGCATTCTGCAGGAGGCTTTTTATCTGATGCGTGAGGGACGTCCCGGCCCTGTCCTGCTGGAGCTGCCGCTGGACCTTCAGAAGGCTGAATTTGAGTTTGATATCGATGCCTACGAGTCAAAGCCCGTTCCGGTCGTGAAGCCCGATCAGGCCAAGATCGAAGAGGCGGTTAAGATGCTTGCCGCAAGTAAGAATCCCATCATCATCATGGGCGGCGGCTGCTTCCTCAGCGGCTGCGCAGGCAAAGTAGTGGAGCTCGCTGAGAAGCTGGCGATCCCGGTCGTTACCACCTATCAGGCAAAGGGCGGTATCCCCGAGGATCATCCGCTGAATGCCGGCCATGTCGGCATCCAGGTCGGCCAGCCCGTGGGTAATGAATTCTTCCTGGGTTCCGATCTTGTTCTGGCGATCGGCAACCGTTTCTCCGACCGTCATACCGGCGACCTCAAGACCTACCGCGGCGACCGCAAATTCATCCACATCAATATCGAGCCGAAGCAGATCGGCATGGTATTTGAGCCCGATCTGGGCATCGTCTCGGATGCTTCGCTGGCCGTGGACGCGCTGCTCGCCGAAGTGGAGAAGCAGGGCCTCGGTCCGATCAATCCCGAGAGAGCCGCTACCGTAGCTGTCCGCCGCGCTGCGCTTGAGCGCAAGACCGATTACGACTGCAGCCCGATGATGCCTCACCGCGTCTTCCGGGAAGTCAACGAAGCCTTTGATGCCGACACCTATTTCACCGAGGGCTGCGGCATTACCCAGATCTGGAGCGGACAGCTGCAGAAGATCTACAAGGCCGGCAAATATCTGCCTTCCGGCGGCGCGGGCACGCTCGGCTATGAAGTCCCGGCAGCCTTTGGCGTCAAGGTGGCTCATCCTGAATGCCATGTAGTGACAGTGGTCGGCGACTTCGGACTGACCTTCATGGGCGAGGAAATCGCGGTTGCGTCCGCGTTTAAGAAGCCCATCATTGTGGTAGTTGTCAATAACGCCTATCTCGGCCTGATCCGCCAGAACCAGAAGGGCCTGGGATTCGAGTATGCCGTGGATATGCCTTACAACCAGGACGGCACGATCGACTATGTCAAGCTCGGCGAAGCCTATGGCTGTGTGGCCGAGCGCGTCTTCAGCCCTGAGGAGCTCAAGATGGCTCTGGTGCGTGCCAAAGCTTCCACCGAGGCTTCCGGCCGTCCTTATGTGATCGATGCCATCTGCATCAAGACCCAGCTCTGCGACATGGGCAATTCCATTGCCGCGATCAAGTCCTGGGCACCGGAAGAATAATACCGCATTCAAACAGACAAGACGGTCCGCGGAGATCACGGGCCGCCTTGTCTACATTTCATTAAATAGAAAAGGAGCAGAACGATGAAGGAATCCATTCATAAGTACTTTCAGGTCGGCACGATCCAGTGGATGAGCTATCCGGTATCCACCCCCGAGGAATCGCTTCTCGCGATTTGCCGTGACGAATATTTCGATGCGATCGAGATCAAGGGCTACGGTTCTCCTGAGGCTAATGAAAAGGCCAAAAAGATCCTGGACCAGTCCCATATGAAGGTC
>JAFRZL010000001.1 GCA_017442535.1 Bacillota bacterium
CCTGATGGCCCATGTACATGAAAAAGGGAAGCTAATGCTTCCCTTTTTCATGTACATATGATCGAGATCAGGGGCTCGAACCCTGAGAGGGCGAAACGCTCCGGGGGAGCGTTTCGGTCCGAGCACGCAGAAGCGGGCGCAAACATCGTCGCAAAAAGGAAGCCGGTGCTCTGCTTGTTGCGAGAGATAAGGGCCTGTTTTGGGCTCCTCCGTAGGGAATCGCCGTTAAATCAGGCATAAACAGTTGCCTGCTGTACCTTTCCCGAGGCCGGAGGTTTTTCAAATTGCTATTGCTTTTTGAAGGCGATGATGCTATAATAAAACAGTATCAGATTAGAGATAGATTTGAGGTGAGTGCATG
Source organism: Bacillota bacterium (assembly GCA_017442535.1). Classification (GTDB taxonomy): domain Bacteria; phylum Bacillota; class Clostridia; order Lachnospirales; family Bianqueaceae; genus RUG12817. The sequence goes on from JAFRZL010000001.1 coordinate 362, forward strand.
AAGGAAAGTATCAAGAAGAAATGGAAAGAGTTCTTTCTGGAGCTGGTGCTTTGCGCGGCATTTCTGGCATTGGCCGTTATCGTGGTTTATATTGGATATACGATCTTTTTCGGCGATTTCGGGGCGCGCCTGACCGAGATTATCAATAATTTGATCAGTAAGTTCATCTGACAGGGAGCCGCAGTTTTGCGGCTTTTTTCATCAATAGACACTGGAGATTAAAGGGGGATCTGTTTATGAAATACTATGTGGTTGCGCATCAGCATATTTTCAGGCCTGAGGAATTGTATCTTGAGTGCCATGCCTCGACGCTGGAGTGTCTGCCGGATGGTACGATTGTGGCCGCGTGGTTCGGCGGCACCAAGGAGAAGAACGATGATGTGGCGATCTGGGTGTCGCGTTATCGTAACGGCAAATGGGAGCCGCAGCGGGTCGCGGCCGACGTGAAGGACGTGCCCTGCTGGAATCCGGTGCTTTTTGACGCCGGCGACCGGCTGGTTCTCTACTATAAAGCCGGCAAGACGATTCAGAAATGGCAGACATTGTATACGGAATCCTATGACGGCGGCGTGACCTGGACAGAGGGCAGGGAGCTGGTGCCCGGCGATTTCGGCGGCAGGGGACCGGTCAAGAATAAGCCCATCCGGCTGTCGGACGGGGCGATTCTGGCTCCGGCCTCGATCGAGACCGAGACTTCCTGGGACTGCTTTACGGACCGTTCCGAAGATAACGGACGGACCTGGCAGGCCAGTGCGTATGTGCCTCTGGATCATGAGGCCCTGCAGTATAAAGGAATCATCCAGCCCACGCTGTGGGAGGATGACGACCATGTCGTCCATATGTTTACACGCAGCACGGAAGGGGCTATTTACCACGCTGCCTCTTATGACATGGGACGCAGCTGGCAGAAAGCGGAACCTTCGGGGCTTCCCAATAATAACAGCGGCATCGATCTGGTCAGAATGGAGGACGGACGCCTGGCGCTCATTTATAATCCGGTGTCCGGAGCACGCGGCGTGCGCACCCCCATCTGCTTTAAGATCTCTGAGGATAACGGGCGGACCTGGAGCCCCGACTATTATCTGGATCATTTTCCGGTCGAGCAGAAAGAGCGATTTGCGACCTTTGCCTATCCAGCGGTGATCAGCCGCGGGAATCACCTGCTGATCACCTATACCTGGAAGCGTGAGACTATTGCTTTCTGGGATATTGAGCTGATATGACGCGGGATTCGCTGCATAAACAGATGGCCGGGCAGGCCAAGAACGGGCTGTCGCGGATCGTCGGTCTCTGGAATTATACGCTCAGAGGACGGTGGATCGTGACGCGGCGCTATTGCATGCATTCCCCGCGGATCCCGGAGGCGTTTGACGGATACCGGATCGTTCAGGTATCGGATCTGCATGGACGCATGATGGGCCGGGAGCAGAAAAGGCTGCGGGATGCGGTTCTGGCGCTCCGGCCGGATCTGATTCTGATCACAGGGGATTGGGTGGACCGTGTTTACAAGCCGGCGGAGCAGCGTGCTGCCCGCTCCATGTTCCGTGAGATGGCCGGGATCGCGCAAACCTATGCGATCCTTGGCAATCACGAGACGCAGTCGCCGGCCATGCCGGAGATCCTGCGGGATGTGGACGAAAGCCCGGTCAAGCTTCTCAGAAATGAATCCGTCATCATCAGCCGCGGCGGAGCAGGGGTCCGCCTGTCGGGGCTGGAGACGGGGACAACGAGCGGCCTGGGCAGGGCCACAGGCGACCCCGATAATCTGGAGCCGGTTCTGGAGGCCATGTTCGGCGGACGCTCTGCGGAGGATCCGTATACGATCCTGATGGGGCATAAGCCGGAATATCTGCCCCTCTACGCGAAATACGGGACGGATCTGGTGTTTTCGGGACACGCGCACGGCGGACTGATCCGTGTGGGACGGTTTGCGCTCCTCGCCCCGGGGCAGGGACTTTTTCCGCGTTATACCAAGGGCATCTACCGGGAAGGGCACACAGCGGAAATCGTGAGCTGCGGCCTGGGCGGTCCGCGCCTCGGCATCAGACCGGAGCTGGTGCTTGCGGTCCTTGCATCGGATGCCGGGACGGATCAGAAGGAATAATTACCGCGGACAGCAATGCGCCGGATGACGATTTCCCCCGGCGCGGGAAATTGTGCAAATCGGACAATTCACATTTTATGTAACGGAGAGCATTGAAATAATGAGCATCTCCTGTTATAATCAATCATAGATCAGTATGCAAAGGAGGCGGCGCCGTGAAGCTCTGGGGAGGCAGATTTCAGAAAGCGGAAAACCGTGTGATGGAAGAGTTCAACTCGTCTTTTCCGTTCGATCAGAGGCTGTACAGGCAGGATATTACCGGCAGCATGGCGCATGCCCGGATGCTGGGCCGGCAGGGGATTATTTCAGATGCTGAGGCGCAGGCGATCATCGAGGGGCTGCGGACGATCCTGGAGGATATCGAGGAGGGACGTCTCGCGCTTAGCGGCGATCATGAGGATATCCATACTTTCGTAGAGGCGGAGCTGACAGCCAGGATCGGTGAGGCCGGCAAGAAACTGCATACCGGCCGCAGCCGTAACGACCAGGTGGCGCTTGATATGCGCCTGTACGCGCGCAGTGCGGCAGATGAACTGATCGCGGGGCTCGACGGACTGATCGATGCGCTGCAGAAGACGGGCAGGGATCAGGATACGATCATGCCCGGCTATACGCATATGCAGAGGGCGCAGGCAGTCACGTTTCATTACTATCTGCAGGCTTATGTTTCGATGTTTCGCAGGGACCGCGCGAGGCTTGAGAACAGCCGTGAGCTCTTGAATGAGAGTCCGCTCGGCTGTGCCGCGCTTGCGGGGACCACGCACAATATCGACCGGCGTCAGACAGCTGAGGAACTGTGCTTCCGCAAGCCGGTGGATAATTTCCTGGACGGCGTTTCCGACAGAGATTACCTGGTGGAGCTGCTCTCCGATATGTCTCTGATCATGGTGCATCTGAGCCGCCTCTCGGAGGAACTGATCCTCTGGAGCAGCCAGGAATTCGGCTTTGTGAGCCTGTCGGATGAGTATTCCACGGGTTCCAGCATTATGCCGCAAAAGAAAAATCCCGACGCCTGCGAGCTGATCCGCGGCAAAGCGGGACGTGTTTTCGGACATTTATCGGGGCTCCTGACCACGCTTAAGGGGCTGCCCCTGGCTTATAATAAAGACATGCAGGAGGACAAAGAAGCTTTCTTTGACGCCTATGACCAGGTCGTCTCCTGCCTGCAGGTCATGACGGGCGTGATCGATACGCTGCAGGTCAATCAGGAGAAAATGCGCCTGAGCGTCAAGCAGGGATTCCTGAATGCGACCGAAGTCGCGGACTATCTGGTCGGGAAGCAGGTTCCCTTCCGCGATGCCCATGGGATCGTAGGACGGATCGTCCTGGCCTGTGAAGAGCGCGGTTCCGCCATCGAGGACCTGACCCTGGAAGAGCTCCGCGCATTTGACGGGCATTTCGATCAGGATATTTATGATTATATAGATTACCGTAACATTCTTCAGAAGGGGAATAAGCGGGAGATGTTGTAAGGCACTTGGAAAGAGGCGAAAACAACCCAATGAGGTTTTTATCGAATAAATTGAAAAAACGGCTGCTCGCATACATGCTTGCGGCCGTGGCGCTGGGAGGCTGCAGCCCGGCTTCCGGTGTGGCGGGGACTGCCGTCGACCGGATCCAGGATCAGTCATCCGCGGCGGCCGAGGTCTCCGGCGATACGGAGACAGCGGAGAAAACGCCGCTGCCCGGTTATCTGTGGCTGGTGGACGGGAATCATCCGATTTCCGCAGGATATGTACCCGCCGATCTGATCGAGGCAGGGAATGACTGCCTGCTATCGGCCGAAGCGGCTGAGGCCTGGATGGGGATGCTCCGCGAGATGAATCTGGAGGGAGTCAACGGCAGCCGGCTGATCCTCACCGCAGGATATATTTCTTACGAACAATGTGAAGCCAATGTGGAGGAGCGGACACGCTATTATCTGGAGGAAGGATATGACGCGTCCAGAGCGGAGCGCTTTGCGGCCTATGATATCGGAACGCCCGGCGCGGATCTGCATCAGACGGGGCTTTTACTGGAAGCGGCACTTTCGGACGGACAGGAGCTCCGGAGAGACCGGATCGGTGCCTGGCTTGAGGAACATGCTTTTGAATACGGCTTTGTCCTGACATGGACGGACCGCGGCGCTGCGCTCCGGTATGTTACCGAGGTCCATGCCCGCGCCATGAAGCAGCTGGAGCAGCAGGTGGAGGGCTATCTTGCCTATCTCGCCTCCTGTCAGAGCTATGTGTTTGAGATGGACGGCGTTGCCTACCGCGTGCAGCTCGTCCAGACGCTGACGGGCCTCGCGGAGAGCATTTATTCCGTCTGCGGCGACAATAACGGCCATTATGTGGCAGTGACCGTGCAGGAGGGGTTCTGATGGATATTCGGGTCGGAGACAGATTAAAACTCAAAAAGCCCCACCCCTGTGGCAGTTATCTATGGCTTACCCTCAGGATCGGTATGGATTTCCGGGTCCGCTGCGAGGGCTGCGGCCACGAAGTCATGCTGCCGCGTGAGAAAGTCGAGAAAAGGATCCGCCGTGTGATCCGCGACGGCGTCGAGATCAATCCCAACGCCGCGGGCAATCCGCTGAAGCCTTCGGAGGCGGAGACAAAACGCTCCGGCCGGGAATAAACGATGCATTTTCGGTGAAAGTATTGCTTTTTATGCTGACTTGTGATATGATTACACGTAGTCTTGTATACTAAATGATTTAGAGAGGTAGATTACTATGACCATTCGTATTATTACCGATTCCGCGACAGACATGCCCAAGCAGGTCCTGGATCAATATCCCGAGCTGGTTGTGGTTCCGCTGACGGTGGTCACCGATGATAACCGGCTGCTGGATGACGGCAGAGATATTACGCCTAAGCAGGTCTGCGACGCGATCCGCGCCGGCAAGGTCTATAAGACGACACAGGTTACGCCCAGCAAATTCCATGAGGTGTTCCTGGAGTACGCGGAGAAGGGCGAGAGCCTGATCTATGTCGCTTTTTCGAGCGGCCTGTCCGGAACGGTGCAGTCCGCGCGGGTGGCGGCCCAGATGGTCAGGGATGAACTGCCCGGATCCGATATTACGATCATCGACACGCTCTGCGCGTCCTTCGGCTTCGGCATGGTGGTTATGAGGGCACTTGAACTGGTCCGCAAAGGCCTGCCCAAAGAGAAGGTGATCGAGGGGATCGAGTTCTATGCGGCTCATCAGGAGCATGTTTTCAGCGTTGACACTCTGACCTATCTGCGCCGCGGCGGCCGTGTCAGCGGTTTCTCCGCTTTCCTCGGCAGCATGCTCAGCATCAAGCCCGTCATGGATATGGAGGACGGCAAACTGATCCCGCGCATCAAGGCGAGGGGACATCGCCGCGCGATGCAGACCATCGTGGACATGGTTCGTGAGAAATCCCAAAACGCGGATATAGCGAACCAGATCATCGGCATCAATCACAGCGACTGCTATGAAATGGTGACGGAGCTTGAAGACATGCTGCGCGAGCAGCTTGGCGTCAGCCGCTTTATCGAGAGCGAGATCGGCAGTGTTATTTCCTGTCATACCGGCCCCGGCACGATTTCAATGTATTTCGTCAACGCCTGGCCGGAAGACAAGGATCTGATCGTCCTTCACTGACGGACCGGAAGGAGTATAAATATGCGTTATCTCGTTATTTCAGACATACATGGAGGCAGCGCCGCCGCCCGCCGCGCCCTCGCCTGGAAGGATCAGCTGGGAGCGGACATGATCCTGGTCCTGGGAGATGTCCTCTACCACGGCCCGCGCAATCCCCTGCCCGAGGCTCATCAGCCGCAGGAGGTAGCGGCGATTCTGAACCGGTACGCCGGCTGCATCCGCGCGGTCAGAGGCAACTGCGACGCCGAGATCGACCAGGTCATGCTGCAGTTTCCGATCATGAACGACTTCCGGACGTTCCGGCTCGGAAACGGCCGCAAGGTCATCATGACACACGGTCATCTGAATGAATACCGGATGGGTCTGGAGCCCGGGGCGGTCGTTCTTTCGGGTCATACCCATGTAGCGACGGCCGAACGGGATGACGAAGGGATTTACCGCTGCAATCCGGGATCCGCTGCAATGCCCAAAGGGGATCTGCCCGCGACCTTCGGTCTGCTGGACGATGAATCGTTCAGCGTCCGTGATCTGGAGAGCGGTGTCCAATATTTATCCATTGATTTAGGAGGTTTGGCATGAAAATCGAACAGAATGTTGAACGTGTGCTGATCAGCGCGGAAGAGCTTTCGGCGCGCATCAAAGAGCTTGGTGCTCAGATTACGGCGGACTATAAGGGCGAACCCCTGACGATCGTATGTATTCTCAAAGGAGCGGTTATGTTTTTCGCGGAGCTTGCCAAGGAGATCGACCTGCCGCTGCAGATGGATTTCATGCGGGTATCGAGTTATTATGCCGGGACCAAGTCCACCGGAGCCGTTAAAATTCTTCTCGACCTGGATGAGGATATCACCGGCCGCCACATTCTGCTGGTGGAGGATATCGTAGACTGCGGCAACACCCTGGCCTATCTGCAGGATTACCTCAGGAACCGCGGCGCCAAGTCCGTCAATATCTGCGCACTGCTCAATAAGCCCGCCAGACGCCGCAAAGACGTCCATGTCAACTACGCCGGCTTCGTGATTCCGGACGAATTCATCATCGGTTACGGTCTGGATTATGCGGAAGACTACCGCAATCTGCCCTATATCGGTGTACTGAAGCGCTCAGTTTACGAAAAATCAGATAATTAAGAAAAAAAACTTGCTTTTTGCTGCGGGTTGTGATATGCTTGAATGCGTATCTGTGTTTATTGGATGAGGAGGATTATACATGAGACCATTCATGATCATTTTATCGATTTTACTGTTTATCGACTGCCTGATGCTGATCGGCGTCGTCCTGATGCAGCAGGGTAAGGCTTCCGGCCTGTCCGGCGCGATCACCGGCATGACCGATACCTATTTCGGCAAGAATAAAGCACGCACGCTGGAGGGCAGACTGGATCGCTGGACCAAGATTCTCGGGGCCGCTTTCCTGGTGCTTTCTTTCGTGCTGTATGTTGTGGTTAGCAAGATGGCCTGAGGTTGAATGGAGAAAGATTACATTAAACTCGTAGCGCAGAATAAGAAGGCTTCCCATGAGTATTTCTTTGATGAGCTGTATGAGGCCGGCCTGGAGCTTTCCGGGACCGAGGTCAAATCCCTCCGTCTGGGCAAATGCAGTGTCAAAGAGAGCTATATCCGCATCATCGACGGAGAGGCCTATATTCTGAATATGAATATCAGCCCTTACGAGAAGGGCAATATCTTCAACCGCGATCCGGTCCGCCGGCGCAGGCTCCTCCTGCACAGCAAGGAGATCAGGGAGTTGTCCGACGGTGTATCGCGCGACGGATATACCATTGTACCCGTCAAGGTCTATTTCCACGGCAATTATGCTAAAGTGCAGATTGCGCTCGCCCGGGGCAAGAAGCTCTATGATAAGCGCCAGTCCATCGCTGAAAAGGATCAGCGCAGACAGGCTGAGCGTGACGACAAAGTGCGGGGGCTCCGTTAGTCCGCCGCTCAATTCGCAAGGATGCCATGCGGATCCTCCGGGACCGTGAGGCAGTTTTTAACCCACTTCGGACTTCTCGCAAGGAGGAGGACTCAAGTGGGTTATTCTATCTCTATGACAGGCAACAGATAATCATATGCTGAAAGGGGGCTACAATCATGCAGACCGTTGAAATCGGCGGTGGCGTCCGCCTGAGCGAAATGGTCTTTGGAGGGACCAAACGCAGCGGTGATGAAGCGAACAGGCTGCAGTTTGCCATGATGGACCGCTATATGGAGCTCGGCGGCAATACGTTTGACAGCGCCAGGATCTACTGCGGGGGGATGAGTGACAAGTATCTCGGTGACTGGATCCGGATGAACGGGATCAAACGGGACGAGGTGGTGCTCTCACTGAAGGGCTGCAGTCCGCCCAAATCCGATCCCTATGCGTTCAATTTGAGTCCGGAGCATATTAAGGGAGAATTGTACGAAGCACTGGACCTGATCGGTACGGATCACGCGGATGTCTATTTGCTGCATCGTGACGATCCCTCTCTCCCGGTCGATGAGATCATGGGCGCACTGCACGAACTGGTGCAGGAAGGCAGGACCCTGACCATCGGATGCTCCAACTGGACCGCGGCCAGAATCGTGGAGGCCAACCGTTATGCCGAAGCACACGGACTGACGCCTTTCTCGGTCAGCCAGGTCTTTTATTCACTGGCGCAGACCACACCCATGCAGGCAAGGGATCTGACACTGGTCACCATGAACGATGTGGAAAAGACCTGGTATCAGGAGAGCGGGATGCCTGTGATGGCCTTCGGCTCGATGGGAAGGGGATTCTTCCACGCGTATGCCGAAAACCGGCCGCAGCGGGAGAGGGCTTTCTATAATCTGGATTATCTCCCCGAGAACATGAGAAGAGCGGAGCGGGCGGTGACTCTGGCAAAGGAACTCGGCTGCTCTCTGGGCGCCGTGCTTGGCGCCTATGTGCGGGACAGCCTTAAAGCCGTGGCGCTCTGCTCCTTTACCAAGGCCCACCAGCTGGAGGATTCCATGGCGATGGCTGATGTCCGCCTGACCCGGGAGCAGATCCGATTCCTGGAGAGCGGCGAGCGCGGCTGAAGGATCAGACATAATTCATAAAAATCAGTAAAAGGAGGACACACAGATGGAGTACAGACAGATCAGCGGTATTCAGTTATCCTTGCTCGGCATGGGCAATATGCGGCTTCCCACCATTGACGGGACGCCTCAGACGGCCATTGACCGCGAGAAAGCGCAGGCCATGATCGATTATGCCTATGCGCACGGAATCAATTACTATGATACGGCATACCGTTATCACGGAGGGGAATCTGAGCTCTTTATCGGAGAGGCGCTCAAGAAGTATCCGCGCGATACCTGGTACCTCGCTTCCAAATTCCCCGGCCACATGACGGAGCACAAGGGGAACGGCGTTCTCGGATTTACCAGTATGCTCGCGGGACGGCCCGATTCCACCGTGGACGGGATTTTTAACGAGCAGCTTCGTAAATGCCAGGTGGACTATTTTGATTTTTACCTGCTGCATAACCTGAACGAGAAGAGCTATGACATGTATGTGGATGAAGAAGTCGGGATCGTCCCCTATCTGCTTCAGAAGAAAGCAGAGGGCAAGATCCGTCATCTGGGCCTGTCCGCTCACGGCACGGCCGAGACCATCGACAAATTCCTCACCAAATATGAAGGCATCTTTGAGTTTGTCCAGATCCAGCTGAACTATCTCGACTGGAAACTGCAGAACGCGAAGGCCAAGTATGATGTCATTACCAGACACGGCCTGAAGGTGATCGTTATGGAAGGCATCCGCGGAGGAAGGCTTGCGAATCTTCCCGAAGCTGAGATGGCAAAGCTCAAAGCACTCCGTCCGGATGACTCTGCTGCCAAATGGGCGCTTCGCTGGCTGCAGGCGCTGCCTGAGGTCTCCGTCGTTCTGTCCGGCATGACCACCTATGATCAGATGGTGGAGAATGTGGATACATTCACTCATTATGAGCCCGCGACGCCCGAGGAGCAGCAGGTGCTCGATGAGGTGGCCAATACCATGCTTGCCTGGGTGCCCTGCACGGCCTGCCGCTACTGCACTGAGGGCTGTCCGATGGAGCTGGAGATCCCCCGTATTATCGCCGCCTATAACGCGGTCAAGAACGGAGAGGCTTCCGCAAAGTATTCGCTGGAAGACTGCGAAGAAGCGATGGATCCTTCGCGGTGCATCGGATGCGGGTCCTGCGCGGGTATCTGTCCCCAGAATATCGCCATTCCGGATATCATGGAACAGTTTGCCGGGATGCTGTCAGAGTAATCAAAATGGCCGGAAGCAAAGCTTCCGGCTTTTTTCATGAGAATCGGCGATTCAGGATTGATTTATGCGCGATTATATGATATAATAATTTCAGCAGTTACGTTATTATTTTTTTTGAGGAGGAAAAAATATGGTTGGCAATATCATTGTCGGACAATCCGGCGGACCTACCGCTGTCATCAATTCCAGTCTGGTCGGCGTCTTTCAGACGGCCAAGGACCGCGGCGCGGTCAAGGCTTACGGCATGCTGCACGGTATTCAGGGACTTTTGGAAGGGAAATATATCGATCTGGAAGATCATATCAAGAGTGATCTGGACATTGAGCTCCTGAAGCGCACGCCTTCTGCCTATCTCGGCTCCTGCCGCTATAAACTGCCCGAGATCGGTGAGAATGATGAAGTCTACAACCGCATTTTTGAGACTTTGTACAGATTGGGCATCAAGGGCTTCTTCTATATCGGAGGAAACGACTCGATGGATACCATCCGTAAGCTTTCGGATTACGGCGAAATGATCGGTGCCAATATCGCTTTCATGGGTGTTCCCAAGACGATCGATAATGACCTCGCCGTGACGGATCATACGCCCGGATTCGGTAGTGCCGCCAAATACATCGGTTCCACGGTTAAGGAAGTCATCCGCGACGGCCGTGTCTTTGACGCCAACATGGTTACGATCATCGAGATCATGGGACGTAACGCCGGGTGGCTGACCGGTGCTTCGGCGCTGGCCCGCGGAGAGGACTGTGACGGACCGGACATGATCTATCTGCCCGAGATCCCCATGGACGTTGGGGATTTCCTGCAGCGGATCGGCGAACTGCAGAAGAATAAAAAGGCGATCGTCGTCGCGGTTTCGGAAGGCATGAAGCTCGCAGACGGCCGTTATGTCTGTGAATTGACCGATACGGTCGCGTTTGTGGACGCGTTCGGCCACCGTTCCCTTACCGGTACGGCCCGTTACCTGGCGGATCAGGTAGCCCGCCGCTACGGCTGCAAGACAAGAGCGATCGAATTCAACACCCTGCAGCGCTGCAGCGCTCACATGGCTTCCCGCGTGGACATCACGGAAGCCTTCCAGGTGGGCGGCGCTGCGGTCAAGGCAGCCTTCGAAGGCGAAACCGCCAAGATGGTCGTCCTGAAGCGCCTTTCCCAGGATCCCTATCAGTGCGCGACCGAGACCTATGATATTCACGAGATCGCCAATGTGGAGAAGACGGTGCCTCCGGAGTGGATCGACGAGGATAACAAATATGTGACGCCCGAGTTCCTCAACTACGTCCGGCCGCTGATTCAGGCGGAGCTCTCACCGATCATGGTGAGCGGCCTGCCGCGGCACCTGTATTATGATTTGAAATAAGCGAGAGGTGCGACAGAGAGAAGCGAAAAGGATTATTACAGGCTGCGGCACAGTCATAAAGGCTGTGCCGTAGTTTTTTTAAAATAATTGGAGGGCCAGGAAGGATGGCCTGGCCCCCACGAAGGAAGGTTGGATTTTTGCGCCGGGGCCAAGATGAGGGTAGCGCCCGACACAAGAAACTATGACGCTCCGTGCTGTGTATCAGTAGTACGGAACAATGATATTTTACCATCAAAATGCAGATATGTCAACCATTTTCGCAAAATTCGCGGAAATAACTTGAATATCTGGTTTACAATCATGGCATTAGCCACAATTTGTATAGTCGTTATGTATCCCCAAAAGTCTCCGGATCTCAGCGTCCGACTGTTCATATGTTGAGTGAAGGACGGTATGCATCCCGACGGTTTCAGCGGCAGCGATATTGGCCGGATTGTCATCGACCAGGATACAGGCCGAAGGCTGCAGATCGAAGCGTTCAAAGAGGGCGCGAAAGATCCCGGGTTCCGGCTTGATCATACGCACCTGATAAGAAATGATACCTCCGTCGACAAGGGAGAGAAAGCGGTAGGGGGGATCCGTGGCGAGAAAGGATTTCCTGGAATAATTGCTGAGCAGGTAGATCCCGTAGCCTTCGTCGTGGTATTTCCGCAGCCAGTCATAAGCATAAGGGTATTCGCGGCAGCTGTGGCCGACCGAATCGAAGAACAGGCGGATCTGTGGCTCGCATTCAGGGGCCAGAGAGACGCAGTGACGGATGATTTCTTCATCCGAAAGAAGGCTCCGGTCAAATTCATTCCACCAGGGGCCCAGAACGGTTGCCTGCGAGACGCGGCGTATGGTTTCGGGGGAAAAGCCAAGTTCCTCCATGAGGGATTTCCAGCGGAATTCCGCAAGGACCATGCCGATATCGAATACCAGGCTGCGGATCATGTATTTTCCTCTTCGCGGTCCATGGCTCTCGCGGCCTGCAGCATGATGGCGCATTCGATACGCTTGCGGTGCAGCTCACATCCCAGTTCGTAGGTGCCGGTAAGGCTCCCGGTCGCATGGTAGGCGTTGGCCGTACAGCCGCCGCTGCAGAACATTTTGGCAAAACAGGTATGACATTCTTTGCGCGCATAGACATTGCAGAGCTTGAACTCGTCGCGGAGGGCCTCATTCTGCACCCCGTGGAAGACGTCGCCCAGCCTGAAGGCTTCGTTGCCGACGAACTGGTGGCAGGGATACAGATCGCCCCAGGGAGTGACGGCCATGTATTCGGTACCGACGCCGCAGCCCGAAATGCGCTTATAGACGCAGGGTCCGCCCGCGAGGTCGATCATATAGTGGAAGAAGGTGAAGCCATTGCCCGCACGTTCGCGCCTGAGCATCTCCTGTGCCAGGATATCGTACTGCTCCAGCAGAGTGGGCAGATCCTCCTCGCGGAGCGCATAGGGCTCCTTGGGGTCGGAGACGACGGGCTCCATGGCGACCTGCTTAAAGCCCAGATCGGCGATGTGGAGGATATCGTTCGAAAAGTCCGTATTATAATGCGTATAGGTGCCGCGGACATAATAACCCTGCTGGCCTCTGGCGTCGGCGAGCTTCTGGAATTTGGGCAGGATCCGGTCATAGGTGCCGGCGCCGCCGCGGGTCGTACGCATGCGGTCATTGACCGCCTTGCGGCCGTCCAGGCTGAGAACGACGTTATACATCTCGCGGTTGGCGAATTCGATCACCTCGTCGTCCAGCAGGATGCCGTTCGTCGTCAGTGTAAAGCGGAAGTTCTTGTTATGGATCTTCTCCTGCTCTCGCGCATAGGCGACTAGCTGTTTGACCACGTCAAAAGCAAGCAGAGGCTCGCCCCCGAAGAAGTCGACTTCCAGATTGCGGCGGTGGCCGGAGCTGCGGATCAGGAAATCCAGCGCGGCCTTACCGACCTCAAAACTCATCAGCGCCCGGTCGCCGGAATACTCGCCCTTGCCGGCGAAGCAATACTGGCAGGCCATATTGCAGTCATGCGCGATATGCAGGCAGAGCGCCTTGATCTCGGTCTTGCGTTTCTTGTAGTCGATCGCCAGATTCTCGTATTTATCGACCGTAAAAAGCTTGCCGTCTTCACGGAGCGCTTCCACATCTTCGTAAACCTGGACGATCTCGGCCTCGGTCACGTCGGGCCGGTCCGCATATTTGTCCAGGATGAACGCGGTAAGCTCCTCATGCGGCGTCTCCTCGTACCGGGAAATGATGTCATAAGCCACCTCGTCCACCACATGGACGCTGCCGCTGTTGACATCCAGGATAATATTGTAGCCGTTATTCTGATAGGCGTGGATCATCGGAGATAAACATCCTTTCTGATGTATGGATTCTTGGGAGAGGACTGTGCGGGGTGATAAAAAAAGCTGTATGAAAGCAACCGTATAAGCGCTTTCATACAGCGTTTTCTTATAACCGGATTACTGAGCGGACTTCTTATTCTCGCACTGCTGATTCGCGATGCCGCAGGAAGTCTTGCAGGCGGACTGGCAGGAAGTCTGGCACTCGCCGCATCCGCCGTCTTTAACGGACGCCGCCAGGTTACGGGTATTGAGCGTTTTGATTCTCTTCATGATATGCACCCCTCCTTTGCAGAAATGAGTCTGAGTACAGACTGCCTATATTATAGCGGATGAATGGCGGGCTGTCAATACTTTTAATGCTATTATCCCAAGTATTGAGATTTTATGATCCACAACACAACAGAAAACGGCGCGGCAAATATATAAAAAGGTATTGACAAAGCAAAAAAAGTATTATATATTTGATATAGGATTCAAATAGAGTAATCAGCTTGTTGTAGGATTAAGGAGTGCCATTATGTCCAGACAAATCAAAACTATTCTTATTTCTGCCGCTGTCGCGGCCGCTATCATCATTTCACTTGGGATGCTTTTCAATCATCACGATTCCCATCCTTCCGGCATCACCGACCTGAACGGCGAAACCGCTTCTTTTTCCAGAGTTATTGATGCGGCGGACGCATTGCTCGGCCGCACCTTTGCCAGGGACTATTTATATTCCGGCGATAGACATGAATATGTGGTGGATCATGAAAAAGGATATGTTGAGCGGGTCTGCCTGAAGACTTCGGTCAACTGGGACGAGGTTGTGAAGGCCACGGATCCGACCATGTCCATTGAGGAGGCCGAAGAGACGGCGGAGATCCTTTTTAAGCAATTCCTTGGGAAATACATGACGGATGGCTCCGAGCTGCGTATGGACGTACAGGACGGGGAGAGCTACATCATCCGGATCGATGAGGTGGTAAAAGGGATCCCCACCGGGCTTTCCGGCCCGACCATATGCATTGCGCACAACGGAGAGATCCTGCTGGCGCGTTTCAGAATCGATGAAACAGAGCAGGATGCGGACCGGATCATGACCTACGAGGAAGCGCTGGACAAAGCGATCAAGGTTTATCAGACATCCGTTGAAAATCCGCCCGCGCACATGGAGCCAAGCAAGGAGGACAAATCCATCCTGATTACGACCAAAGAAGGAGGCTTTGAATGGCAGATCTACCTGTCCTTCACCGAGCAGCTCGGTGAAATCACGCTGGAACGCAAGGCGATCATCCGGCTGGACGCCCTCACCGGCGAAGTGATTCAGATTATGGTCAGCGCGTAAGGTCCGTATTCGAATATAATTAATCCCCCGGCATCAAAGCCGGGGGATTTAATGTGCCTGGGGACGGAGAAGCGGTTTACCCGATCTCGTATTCGACCACGTGGACGTACTGCGGCAGTTCACCGTAGCTCGACTGGACAGTGATACCGTCCCGGAACAGGGCCTGAATACGGGCAATCATGGATTCGGTAATTTCTTCGCCGGGGACAACCAGCGGAATGCCGGGCGGATAAGCGAAAATGATCTCGCGGCTGACGCGGCCTTCGCTTTCGGACAGCAGAATGCGCGCATCGGGCATGTCCTTGGCGGCGCTGATGGTCATGCGGGTCAGGACTTCCTGCACCGGAGGCGGCGTTGCGGGCTTGGGGACTTCGCGGCCGTACTCGGCGTCGATCTCAAGCAGGGCGTTCAGCAGACGTTCAAAGCCTTCATCGGTATCGCAGATGCTGGTGAGTGCCAGGCCGTAATCCGCGGCGATCATCTCCAGCTCGATTTTGTAACGCTGCAGCATCAGCGATTCGAACTGGGCGCTCGTCAGGCTGAGGTTCCGGATACTCATTACGATCTTGCTGGGATCATAGGCATAGAAGAGCGGATGGTTGTCCACCGAATCCTCACCCTTGCAAAGCACGCGGATGTATTTGAGCGCCTTGGTCTCGCGCGCAAAGACATTGATGCGGCGGATATACTCATGGAAGAGAGACTCTTTATTATCATTCAGCAGATGAATACAATTGTCCATGGCGGCCATAAAGATGTACGACGGACTGGTACTCTCAAAAATCGCGAGCGCGGCGGAAACCTGACGGTCCATTTCCTCGAGCTTCTCACGGTTCTTCCAGAGGCTGGAGCACATATGCAGCAGCGCGGTCTGGGTCGGGCAGGGGAGCGTCTTGTGAATGCTCTGAATGACCAGATCGGCACCTTCGGTCACGGCGCTCCTGGGGAAGGACGGGTGGAAGCCGAGATGGGGCCCATGAGCCTCGTCCACGATCAGCGGGATATTGCGTTCATGCAGAATACGGCTGATGGAAGCGATGTCAGAAATCACGCCGTCATAGGTGGGCGAGACGATCATCGCAAGCTTGATATCGGGATATTCCTCCACGGCAGCGCGGACCTGCTCGGGCGTAATGCTCCCGTTCACGCCAAAGGATTCGTCCACCGGCGGGAAGAGATAGATCGGCTGCAGCCCGCAGATATGCACCGCGTTATAGACGGATTTGTGACAGTTGCGCGCCATCAGGATCTTGTCGCCGCGGCGGGAGAGAGCAAAGATCGCCGAGATCAGGCCGCAGGTGCTGCCATTGATCAGATACCAGCTGCGGTAGCTGTTGAACAGCCGGGAAGTCATATCCATGGAAGCCTTGAGGATCCCGTGGGGGTCGTGCAGATTGTCGCTGCCGGCGACTTCGGTCAGATCGATTTTGTAGGCGGGGATCCCGTTCAGAAAATCAAAACGGCGCTTATGCCCCGGCATATGCATGGGATAAATGTCACGATCGTAGTACTCGTTTAGATAATCAAGAATTTTCAACGCAGTAATCTCCTGAGAATAAAAGATTTACGGGCTGGGCGGATCAGCGGGCTCCTCCTTGTCAGAGGCATAGGAGGCAAGCTCGGACAGTTCCTCGGTTTCGATCTCGGAATCGTCCTCTGAAACGGTGATCTGCGCGGGAGCAGCTTCCGTCGTGACAGAGGCGGGAGCGGGTGAAGCACCGAGCAGATGGGCATACTCATTATACTTGGCGTCAACCTGTTCACGGGTGACGGTATTCATGCCGGTGATGCGGCTCTTGTGAGCGGCGGAGAAGAACTCCGCGGCGGCCTGCGTATTGCCCCAGGCCTCATAGATCAGGCCTAGATGGTACTTGCTGTCCACCATCGTATCCTTCATGTCCAGCGCCTTCAAAAAGTAGGTCTCGGCCTCTTCCAGATGACCCTGACGGTACTCGATCTGGCCCAGATTATCAAAGGCGGGACCGTGCGTCGCGTCCTTGTCCAGCGCTTTATTGGTATATTCCAGTGCCTTCTCATAATCCCCGGCCTCAATGTAGAAATAGGCGAAGGTCGTATAGAAATCAGCGGAGAAGATCTGATACTTGCTCTCCATCATCTGCATCGTCTCAATAGCATTGTCCAGATGACCGTTCTTCCAGTAGGCGAGAGCGAGGTCTTCCTCCGCGTATTTCAGCAGCAGGGGCTGCACATTGTCCATGGCAACGATGCGCTGCATCATATCAAGGCCTTCCTGATAACGGCCGTCGCGCAGCATATCCAGTCCGTAGGACAGGAGCGCGTGCACGCATTTTGTATCATGCGTCGCGGCAAACCGGTATAATTTCTCGGTGAAAGCGGGACGATGAAACAATCCGTCCAGAATATAACCCGTCCAGCCCACGGCAGTCCCCAGATGCGTCACATACATAATGACGGCATAAGCAAGGTAGATCAGCACGACCCACTTAAAGGGGATGCGGAAGACGATCGAAACCACCAGGATGAGCAGCGAGATAATCAAATAAGGATGTTTTTGAATGAATTTATCCATCCGGAAATCCTCCTTCAATTCATAATGGACCATCATTTAATATATCATGATACAGGCCTTCTTGCAAGTGAAATTTTCTTTTTTTGTCAAATTGGTTGTTTTTTGGCCTCCTATTTGATATAATTCGCTTGTAGGCAATACCCGGAGATGCGGCCGGGAACGTTAAAGGAGGAAAAGAGTTTGAAAATCAGTCCCGAATGGGATCCATCGCGGTTTTTAATAAAGGTGGACGAATCCCTTCAATCGGTTGTACCTATTGTATTTCTGGTAATCCTCTTTTGCCTGACCATTACCCCTCTGCCCACCGATCAGATGCTCTCTTTCCTGATGGGCGGACTGCTGCTGGTTGTGGGTCTGGGCCTCTTTAATTTCGGTGCGGAGAAATCCATGGAGCCCATCGGTAAAGCGATCGGTTCGCAGATCACGCGCTCGCGCAGGGCATGGGTGATGCTTGCTGTGAGTTTTGTGCTGGGCCTTATCGTGACCGTGGCCGAGCCCGATCTGCAGGTGCTCGCGGGCAATGTCCCCCACATCAATTCGACAGTGCTGATTCTGACGATCTCGATCGGAATCGGCTTCTTCCTGATGACAGCGATGCTTAGAATCGTGCTGAAGATTCCGCTGTCCGTGATCCTGATCGGCTGCTACGGGCTGATTTTTGTCTTGGCCGCTTTTTCCGATCCGAATTATTTGAGCGTAGCTTTTGACGCGGGGGGCGTGACCACCGGACCGATGACGGCGCCCTTTATTATCGCGCTGGGCGTCGGCGTGGCTGCCCTCCGAAGTGACCGCCGCGCGGACGAGGACAGTTTCGGCCTGGTGGGGATCTGTTCGATCGGGCCGATCCTGATGGTGCTGATCCTGGGCTTTTTCTACCCGGGAGAGAGCGGCGAGATCGCGGCGGCGCAGATACGCTCCTATGCGGACACCGTGATGCTCGGCAAGGGATATCTGGCATCCCTTCCGCATTTTATGTACGAAGTGCTGATAGCGCTGCTGCCGATCCTGGTCTTTTTCCTGATCTGCCAGTTTACGGTGCTTAAGATCCCGCGGGCGCCTTTCCTGCGGATCATGATGGGTATCCTCTTTACCTATGTGGGGCTGGTATGCTTCCTCACGGGCGCCAATGTGGGATTCTCGTCGCTGGCGGTACTCCTGGGCCGGTCGCTGGCAAACGGATGGACACGGTGGATCCTGGTACCCGCGGCGGGGCTGATGGGCTGGTTTATCGTACAGGCCGAGCCGGCGGTGCAGGTTCTGACCAAGCAGGTGGAAGACATCAGCGCGGGCGGCATTTCCGCCAGATCCATGAGGCTCAGTCTGTCCGTGGCAATTGCGCTTGCCGCCGCGCTCTCCATCCTGAGAGCTTTTACCGGGATCCATATCTTCTGGTTCCTGATTCCCGGCTACGCGATTTCGCTGCTGCTGTGCTTCTTTGTGCCGCATATTTTTACCGCGATCGCGTTTGACTCGGGCGGCGTGGCGAGTGGCCCGCTGACCGCGACCTTTATGCTGCCGCTCGCGATCGGCGTCTGTCAGGCGGCGGACGGATCACTGCTGATGGATGCCTTTGGCTGCGTTGCCATGGTATCGATGATGCCCCTGATGACGGTGCAGCTGCTTGGCCTGATTCATACGCTCAAATCCCGTACTGCCGCGCCCGCGTCCGCACAAGAGGCGGATAATACAGAAGTCATTGAACTCTGGGAGGTGGCATAAATGGTATTATATATGACGATCGGCGTGATTTCGCGCCTGCATGCGGATAAGCTCGAGGCGATCCACGAATCTCTCAAGCTTCCGTTTCTGCTGCGTATCCAGGGCCATGGGTCGGTGAGCAGCGATTATTTAAGCCTTCGCAACATGGATCCGACCGAGAAAAGCATCTTTATCGCGATCTCGGACACCGCGAAATGCCGCGAACTGATGCGCAGGGCGCGTGACGAAGCTTATATCGATATCCCCGGCCGCGGCGTCATGATGGCCGTGCCGGTCAAAAGTGTCGGAGGCAGGAAAACCCTCGAATATCTGCAGAGCAATCTATCACCGGAAGGAGCCGCACCGAAAATGCAATTTGAGTATGAACTGATTTATGTAATCCTGAATCACGGATATGTGGACGAAGTCATGGACGCCGCGCGGGATGCCGGCGCCGGCGGAGGAACCGTACTGCACGCCAAAGGATCGGGCAGCAAATATGCCAGCCAGTTTCTCGGCATGTCGCTCAGCGATGACAAAGACCTGATACTGATCGTCGTTAAAGCGGAGAAAAAAGCCGGGATCATGCAGCGTATCGCAGAAGAAACGGGGATCACGCATCCTGCGGGAGCCATCTGCTTCTCCGTACCCGTGTCCGGCCTGGCCGGTTTCCGGAACATGCAGGCCGACGTGTAAGGTTTTTTGCAATTCGGAATTGTGTTTTGACAATATTTCTGTTACACTAATACTAAGAAACTTGATGATCCGAGGAGAGGAACAATGAAAGTTAGCGAGATTATGCAGATTTTGGAAGCGCGTATGTTTACGCAGCAGGAAGAAGACCTGGAGATCGACAGCGGATGCGGCTGTGATCTGATGAGTGATGTCCTAGCTTTTAATCACAATAACAATGTGCTGCTGACCGGAGCCGTCAATCTGCAGGCCATCCGTACCTGCGAGATCGTTGACACGCATGTCGTCGTGTTTGTCCGGGATAAAGAGCCTTCCGAGGAAGTCGTCGAGCTGGCCGAAGACGCGGGGATCGTGCTGCTGGGCACGCATTATTCCATGTTTGAGGCGTGCGGACGTCTGTATCTGGCCGGCCTTAGGGGAGAGGAGATCAATAATGACTTTTAATTACGTCGTGGATCCCGAGGCTCCCGAGCGCGCAGGCCGTGCTTCCACCCGTTTTAAGGGGGTGCTGAAGGAACTGGGAGTTTCTCCCAAGGTCATCCGCGCCATCTCGATCGCGATGTATGAAGGCGAGATCAATATGGTCATCCATGCCAAGGGCGGGACGATCCGCTGCGATGTGGATCCCGATAAAATCACGGTGGTGATGGCGGACGTGGGCCCGGGCATCCCTGATATCGAACAGGCGATGAAGGCCGGATGGTCCACCGCTTCCCCCGAGGCTCGTGAACTAGGCTTCGGCGCGGGCATGGGCCTTCCCAATATGAAGAAATGGAGTGACAAGCTGCTGGTCGAGACCGAGCTGGGTGTCGGCACCACACTGACCATGGAATTTAACTTGACATAAAGGAATGATTGAACTATGGGTGAAACATCTGTCCGACTACAGAAAGAGAAGTGCATCGGCTGCACTTCCTGCATCAAGCGATGTCCCACCGGGGCAATCCGCGTCAGAGGCGGCCGGGCGCATATCCTTACGGATTACTGCATCGACTGCGGCATGTGCATGCGGATCTGTCAGCATGGCGCCAAGGTCAGCGATACGGCCGCGCTGGACGATATTCTGGCCAGCGATTACAAGGTCAAAATCGCTCTGCCGCCGCCGTCCCTTTACAGCCAGTTCGAGAAGAACCGCAGTATTAACCGCCTGCTGACCGCACTCAAGATCATCGGCTTCGACGATGTGTTCGGGGTGGCGCTGGGGGCGGAGATCACGACCCGGGAGACGATCAAATTCATCAAAGAAAATCCGCCGGACGACGCTCCGTGGATTTCCAGTGCCTGTCCGGCGATCGTCCGCCTGATCGAGACGCGTTTCCCATCGCTGATCGGCAATATTCTGCCGCTGATTTCCCCGATGGAGACGACGGCCCGCATGGCCCGTAAGTATTATACCGGCCTGGGCTACAAGGACGAAGAGATCGGCGTCTTCTTTATCACGCCCTGTCCGGCCAAGAGGACCGAGGTCAAATTCCCCCGCACGGTGGAGAAATCAGCAGTGACCGATACCGTCTCCATGCAGCAGATCTATTACAAGATCCGTCCGTTCCTCCGTAAAATCGACGAGGGCGAGATCCAGGTGCTGCAGCTCGGCGGCAACGACGGCGTGGCCTGGGCCCATATCGGCGGCGAGAGCGCCGGCATTAAGCTGCCGGATTCACTTGCGGTTGACGGTATGGAGAATGTAATCCGTGTCCTGGACGATCTGGAGAACGGCAACATCGAGGAAATCGATTTCCTGGAAGCGAACGCCTGCACCGGCGGGTGCCTGGGCGGCCCGCTCACGATCGAGAATCCTTTCAATGCCTATACACGCATGAAGAAAGTCCTGCGCCGCAACGAAAATCCGGTTTTTCGCACCGAGATCCGCAACAGCGATGTCATCGAGGTGCCGAATCACTTCGAGAAAGAGCTTAAAGCCACGCCCGCCATGCAGCTCAGTTCCGATTTCCAGGAATCCCTGCGGCTGATGCAGCAGCGTGATGAACTGCTCGAGAAACTCCCGATGCTGGACTGCGGCGCCTGCGGATGCCCCAGCTGCTATGCCTTCGCTCAGGATGTGGTGCAGGGTAATCTTAAGGAAACGGATTGCATCATCATGCTGAGGCGCAAGGTCGACGATACCGACAAAAAAGACAGTTAAGGATTAATGGAGGATATTATCATGAATGTAAGAGATCTTTTGAAATTAGAGGATCTGAAGGTTGCTGTGGAAGGCGATATGGATCAGGAAGTGACCGGCGGTTATATGGGCGATCTGCTGAGCGTCGTCATGGGTAATGCCGAGGAGGGCGAGGCCTGGATCACCATTCAGAGCCATGTGAACATCATCGCGGTGGCCTCCCTTCGGGGTGTACCGGTCATCATCATCGCCCATGGTTTTGAGCCGGACGAGGATACGATCGAGACCGCCAAGGATGAGGAGATCACGATCATGACGACCGAGCTTCCTCCCTTCCAGATCGCTAAAAAGCTGATCACGGAGTTTGGCCTATGATGAAGGAATTTGCCCTCCATGTGCTGGACATTGCCGAAAACAGTGTCCGAGGAGAGGCTTCGCACATCACGATCCACATTGTCGAGGACAAGCAGGAGAACCTGTTTGCTATGGAGATCGCGGATGACGGCAAAGGCATCCCGGCCGAGATGCTCAAGACCATCAAGGATCCCTTTACCACGACGCGTACCCACCGCCGTGTGGGCATGGGCATCCCCTTCCTGAACGATACCTGCCAGATGTGCGGCGGCCATCTGGACATCCAGAGCGAAGTAGGCGTCGGGACCACCGTCCGGGCCGAAATGCAGTATAACAATATCGACCGGCCTCCTCTCGGCGACATCGCGTCCACCATCCTGAACCTTTTCGCCTCCTACCCGCAGATTCATTTCAACTACGTGCATGAGTACCGCGAGAAGGACGAGGACGGACTGCGCGAATTCTCCATCTCCACAGACGAACTGGACGAAGTTCTGGAAGGCACCCCGATCTCCACCCCCAGCATCTACGTCTGGGTCAAAGGCTTCCTCAAGGACTCGATCCGGGAGCTGTACCATCCGGAGGACGGGGAAGAGGAGGAAGAAGAGGAAGGAGAATGAAAAAGCACCTGCTTGCTTTTCTCCTCCTGCTTATCTTGCTTTGCAGCTGTCTGTCACATGAACCTGAACCGGTTCCATCCGAGGACAATAACAGTTCTGCTCAAACGGAAGATAAAGAACATCAAGATTCCTTTAACACATGGAAAGGAAACTCCATGTGTAGATTAGGGAATGTCTATTACTACCGTTTGGCAAACACCATTCATTATTGCGAAATAGAAAGCGGACAGACAGGCTTTCTGTGCGGGAAACCTGAGTGTGATCACACAGATCCGGAGAGCTGCAACGCAATTGTAGGACAGACAGGCTTTCTTGCTTCAGATAATACATGGCTTTATGTGCAGGTTCGTGAAAAAGATAAATACTATTTATGCAGAATCAGTCCTGACGGAACCATTCGCGAGAATGTGACGGTGATTCCCGATCCAAATGGGTGGAATTCACACATGTGCCTATATCAAGGAAACGTGTATCTTTGCACATCTCATCAGGAGGTCATCGACGGCAATCCAAAATTCACGCTGGAATTTTACAAACAGGGCATCGATTCTGACGAACCTCAGCTGATTTTCACCAAAGAAGCAGCTTATGTAGCGCGCAACGTGTTTCAATTCATCGGGGATGAAATGTATTTTGCCCTAACCTATGCACCGGATGCCTCTGCAATACAGACAGCCATCTGGAAATATACGATTTCCTCGGATTCATGGGAACTGCAGTGGGAAGGCAATCTCGAAGGAAACGGATGGATTACCAGCTTCTGGAAAGAAGAGCAGAAATTGATCTGCGGAATCATGAACTGGGATTTGGGACAGGAAACGGTTCAAGTATTCGACCTGCGGGACAGGACGTTTACGACTTTGTTTTCAGCGGGAGAAGAATTGCTGAATATCGATATTTCCGAGCATTACTGCATCATTGGCGGGGGCGGATCCTCTGTTTATGACATTTATGATCATGCGGGAAACCTGCTGGATCATTTGGACCTGGCTCCCGACGCCAGTATGGATTACTTGGAGTTTGAATTCATGGGCTCTGATGAGGAGTCAGTCTTTATCAAAATGAATTACGCGGAATCAGACCAGAGCTACACCCTTTTCCGGTGGACACCGGATAAGGGTGCGGTGCAGATGGATCAGATGAATATTTCATCAGGTGAATAATGATTCGGCCCCGTTATCTATCCGGATTGTGCGGTGCACAGCGGGAATGAAAACGGGGCCGTTTTTACTCTATTTATCACTGATTTTATAGCCGTCCCGCGCGAAGAGGATCCACTTGGAGCGGTCCAGGGGATTGACACCCCGGCGAGGGTTGATGTGTTCCTGTCCATCACGGCACTCACGGTAACCGTGGAAGGACTGGGAGAGGACGGCCTTGCCGGAGGACCAGGAGGCCAGTTTGATGGGGAAATCCATTGAAGTGGCGACCGGGACGACGGCTTCAACACTCACGGCGTCTCCGTAGAAGACGGGGGTATCGTACTCGCCCTGCATGCGGATGATTTCACCGGTGATTTTGCCAAGCAAGGTCTGGTCCGCGGCGATCTGCAGCTTCAGCATAGGCTCCAGGAGGGTCGAGCCGAGAGCCTGCAGACCGTTCATAAAGGCCATCGGTGTGCAGACGAAGAAGTCCAGCGGATGGGTGTGGACGATATGATGCTGGCCGTCCACCAGGGTGCATTTGAAATCTGTCACTTCCCAGCCGTAGAGTCCCTGCTCCAGACAGTTGTAGAAAGACGTGCGGATATGCGTCTGATAGCGGTAGAAGCACTTGTCCGAGGGCAGCCGGCCATGATAGGAAACCCCATATCCGCGCGGCATCGGCTCGAATTTGAACTTGACCATGGCCCAGCAAGGCTTCGGCATAAAGTAGTCCGCGTAGGCATAGCCCGCCTGTGCGGGCGTTTCTTTGTAGATGACGGTGGCGGGGGAGAAGGCGGCCTCTATGTGATAGCGCTCCGAGAGCAGCGAGGAGAGGATTTCCAGCTGGATCCGGCCGGTCGTCGAGATCGTGATCTCGCGCTGGCCGTTTTCCCAGCGGGCGTCGATGTAGGGCTCTTCTTCCGTGAGTTCAGCAAGCGCGGCCGCGAGGGCGGGGACTTTCTCGGGGTCGCCGTCCGCGGGTGTGACTTTAACACGAAGGAAAGGCGTGGTCAGATGATAGGCTTCTGCGAGTGCCGCGCTTCCCACGTACTGCCCCGCCTTGGCGGAGGGCAGGCCGCAGAGGACAGCGATATCTCCGGCTGTGACTTCCCCGGCGTCCGTATAGCGGCCACCGTGAAATTTGCGGATCTGCGTGACTTTTTCCGCGTCCGGCGGATTCTCGTCCAGCGGTACGGCATCGTCGTCCTCACCGGAAGGATTATGCCGGCGGGGATCCAGGGGGCGAAGCAGGATCAGCTCATCGCGGCTCCGGATCTGCCCGCCAAAGAGGCGGACGTGCGAGAGCTTCCCGATCTGCCGGTCGTGCTCGATTTTGAAAATGATGCCGGACAGGCCGTCCGTGGCGCGTCGGTCCGCTGTGGGCATGTAGGCTGTCATAAAGTCCAGCAGCTCCGGGACGCCCGTCCCGAATTTGGCGGCTCCCATGAGCACCGGTGCAACCTTTGCCCCGGCGATCATGCCACGGAGCATGGCCTCGGCCCGCTCATGAGGAAGGACACGATCCGACAGAAAGAGCTCCGCGGCCTCGTCCAGAATATCGGCAAGCCCCTCCGTTACCACCGCGTCAAAAGCATGGCCGGCGAGTGTCTGCACGGTAAAATCATTGGATTCGGCATGCTCCGCCCGGCTTAGCAGTACCGGGACCGGCGTGGAAAGGCGTGCCAGATCCACCAGAACCGGTGCGGGATCGGCTCCGGCCTGATCCATTTTGTTCAGAAAAATAAGACGGGGCAGCCCTGCCCGGTCTAAAGCACGAAGAATGTTTTCAGTATGGGCGCGGACACCATCCACAGCGGATACGACCACGACCGCGAAATCCAGAGCGGGGAGCGACCGCTCGACTTCTCCGGCAAAGTCCACATGTCCGGGTGTATCGATCAAGTTTATGGTGACTCCGTTCCACTGGCCGGAAGCCGTCGCGGTACGGACGGAGATACCCCGCTCACGCTCGACGGACAGCGTATCCGTCGCCGTCGTACCGTCATCCACAGACCCGAGCGAGCGCACGGTACCCATTCGGTACAGCATCTGCTCGGTCAGTGTGGTTTTACCGGCATCCACATGAGCCAGAATGCCGATATTCTGAAAGATATTAGCCATTGCGGCCCCCCTTTTAGCTGCTAAAGTATCTCTGCGCGGCCGGATGATAAATGTTTAGCTGCTTTTCTTCATGTATATGCCGGCGCTGCGCTAAACCGGAATTTATCAATCTGCAAGATAAAAAGATGGTACCAAATCATGGGTGATGTACTTGTCGCCCAGAATAAGGCCATGCTCTCTAGTTTCATGAATATAAGCCTTTATATCTGCAAGGGATTTTTCTTCAAATCCATCTTCATGAAACCAGGTCTCAGAATACATCCATTCCCCATCATCTGGATCGGAATAACCACCGTATCCATGCTGAAAATTCTTTTTACAGTGC